>NZ_BAJW01000024.1 GCF_000613905.1 Acetobacter persici JCM 25330 | reverse complement strand
TCCCGCGCCCGTTCGGACCGCAGGCGCGCAGGCTGCCGGTCTGCCAGCGGGCCAGCACCTGCACGGCCTCTTCTGTCTGACTGGCCGGAAAACCAAGCTGTTCCAGCACGGAGGGTGACTGGTCATCATCCGGGGCCACAGCCAGCAGCGTGGTATCCTGCTCTGGTGCTGCCACCTGAGGCGAGGCAAAATGCCGTTCAAAAATGCGCCGGGCTTCCCGCATACGCGGCAGCATATCCAGCGCCAGAGCCTCACCGTCCGAATAGTTCATGAAGACGGCAAAGGCGTCGAACGCTTCCGGACGGTCCGGCAGGTCATGCGTCTGGTGGTCGGCCCGCATCTGCAACCGGTGTTCCGTATCCCGCAGGAAGCGGTAGGTCCGGGCCAGCACTTCGGCCTCCTCCCGTGGGAGGTAGGCAGACCCCACCAGCTTTTTCAGTGCGCCAAATGTCGTGCGGTCCCGCAGGGCGGGCACGCGGCCACCCCAGACCAGCTGCATGGCCTGCGCCAGAAATTCAATTTCCCGGATACCGCCCTGCCCCAGCTTGACGTTATGGCCCAGCAGCCAGTCCCGGCTGGCCGCCGGGTCCGCCAGTACGGAATCCGGTAGATCAGCAAGTCCTGTGCGCCCGGCCTTGCGATAACGGTCGATGCGGGCCTTCATGTCATGAATATCGTCAATCAGCGCAAAATCGAGGTGTCTGCGCCAGACAAACGGGCGAATGGCCGCCAGAAATTTCCGGCCCAGAGCAATATCCCCCGCCACAGGCCGCGCCTTGATCATGGCGGCGCGTTCCCACGTCTGGCCCAGACTTTCATAATACTGGATGGCGGCCTGCACAGAAACCGCGGGAGGTGTCGAGGACGGGTCCGGCCGCAGGCGTAAATCTGTCCGAAAAACGTAGCCATCTGCATCCCGTGCTTCCATGAGGCCCACAAGATCGCTAGTCATACGAATGAACACGCGCCGCACGGCGTCAGGCTGGGTCTGCATGGACGGGTCGTACAGCACCATCAGATCGATATCCGAGGAGAAGTTCAGTTCCCGTGCCCCAAGCTTTCCCATTGCCAGCACAACAAAACCACTGGCATGCGCCGCACGCTGAGGGTCACGAAGCTGAAGCTGTCCTGCCTGATGCGCACTCCACAGCAGATGTCTGACAGCCACTTCCAGCGCCGCATCCGCCAGTCTGCTGAGGGTCTGCGTGACATCCTCCAGTGGCCAGAAGCCGCCCAGATCGGCCAGAGCGCATATCAGGGCTGTGCGTTTTTTGGCCTGCCGCAGGAAGCGGGCAACACACTCTCGCCCCGATGTGATGTCAAACTCGGCAAATGCTGCAAACACGTCCTTCGCACAGGGTTCCGGTCCGCTCCGCACCAGAGCCGCAAAAAAAGCCGGGTCCTGCCGCGCCAGATCAGACAGATACGGGCTGTTCCCCCCAAGGCAGGCCAGCAGCCCCGCAGCGCCTTGCAGGCTCAGCACGTCAGCCGCACCGGCCTCCTGCAACGCCCCAGCCATATCCTCTGCAAAATGCGTAGCAGCCTGTCTGTCCGCCGGGGCGGGCCAGCCAGCATCTGGCCAGAGGCGCGTGGGGGCACCCCTCTGGGCGCGAACATCTCGGAAATAGGAAGAAAAACCTGCCGTCATAACCTGACCATTCTGATGGAACGCAAAGGCTTGCTGTGTTGACTTCCGCCGGTCAAGACCTCCCGCGTCCGCTGCATAAACGGGCCCTGCGCGTTCTGACGGTTCTGGCGGCTGCCGTGCTGGTTCTGCCGGTGCTGTGTGTGGCGGCCCTGCTGGTGCGGATGCTGTTCGGCCCGGTGAACGTGACCCCTGTGGTGCGGCCCTTCCTCCCCGTTGCGGTGCTCAATGGGCAGCCCGGCCAGCCTGCGGCGGCCACCCTCACGCTGCGGCGGGCGGAACTGCAATGGAATGGTCTGCGGGATGGCTTGAGCGTCCCTGTCATGCTCTCACTGCATGACGTGCGTATTCTCAAAGCAGACAGGACAACGGCGGACACCATCAAAGCCGCGCATGTCACGCTTGACCCGCTGGCGCTTATGCACGGCAGCATCGCCCTCAATACCGTGGACCTCACCGGCGTACGGATGGCGCTGCGGCGCGGGACGGATGGCACCGTCGGGCTTGATGTGGACGCGCCCCCCGCCCCGGCCACGGCGTCCGACACCAATGGCTCACTGGACCCCAGCGCCCTGCACCGCATCGGGCTGACGGATGCGCAGGTCACGATTGATGACCGGCTGACGCATACACAATGGATTGCCTCCCCCATCACCTCCACCCTGCGCGCCGTGAGCCTGCGCGGCGGCAACGGCCTGACCGGCTCCGTCGCGCTCACGTTTCAGGCGCAGCAGGACAGCACGGAACGGCTGAGCATCACGCGCAGGGCACACAGACTGATCAGGGCACCATCCAGTGGCACATGGCTCTGGCCCCTGTGCGCCCGGAAACATTCGCCAGTCTGGCCCTGGCCCTGAAAATGCTGGATGTGCCCGTCAGCCTGACAGCGGACACGACCTTCGCCCCGGCCCCCAAAAGCACCTGGCTGCTGCCGCAGGGGGTGGATCTGAAAACCGACTTCGGTGCCGGAGAAATTCAGGGCGGTGGTTCAACCTACCTGCTGCATCACGGCACGCTGGCGGCGCATCTGGACCTTAACCATCAGTCCCCCACGCACACCCCCGCCACCATTACGCTGCAGGCCCTGACGCTGGACCTGCTGAACCCTGAACATCCGGAAGACCCGCAGAACGGCATTACCGTCACCCTGACCGGCCAGTTAAACGCATCAGACCTGTTCAGCCCGACAGTGCTTTCGGGACAGGCCGCGCTGGATATTCCAACCATTCCGTTTGGCGATATTGCCAATTACTGGCCCGCCAGAGCCGCAAAAGGCGGCCGGAAATGGGTTGATACCAACATTACGGACGGCACGGCGCATGATCTGCATACCGCCATTACGCTGCATAGCGATAAAGGCTGGAACGGCATCAAGCTGACCTCAGTCAAAGGTAGCGTGGAGGGCTCGGACCTGACGGTCCACTGGCTCCGCCCCATCTCACCGCTGCATCATCTGGATGCGCATCTTGAGGTGAATGATCTTGATAAGCTGACCATTCATTTTGACCATGCTTACCAGCTTATTGACCGTGGCGACAAAAATGTGGGGGCTACCGGCGTGGGCCGCGTGGCGGCTGGCCCCGGCACCATGGAGATCACCGGTCTTTCCAAAAAAGACCAGATGGGCACCATTGTGACGGAACTGCGCGGCAACCTGCGGGACATGCTGGCCATGCTGGCTGAGCCACGGCTGCATCTTCTCTCCCGTCACCCCATCAGCTTCACCAAACCTTCCGGCGAGGCCAGCGCCAAATTTTCCCTGACGCTGCCGCTGGAAAGTGATGTCACCACAGATCAGATGATTGTGGATGCGCATGCGCAGGTCAGCCACACCCATCTGGGAAATGTTGTAGCCGGACGCGCCATTACCGATGGCACATTCCAGATTGCCGCCACCACACAACAGATGGACCTGAATGGCCACGGCGTGCTGGGCGGCCTGCCTTCTGACATCACTTATTTCATGAACTTCCGCTCCCTCCGCCCGCAGGATACGGCGGAAAAAGCGCATCTGTTCAGCCGCATTACGCCCGACACAGCCTCCGCTGCCGGTATTGATACCAGCACCCATTTTTACGGCAGCGCTGATCTGGGGGTTGACTATGCGCGGCTCGGGAACAAGCACGGCAGCGTGGACATCACTCTTGACCTCAAACGGTCAGGCATTGTCATTCCGCTCTGGCACAAGGCCGCGGGCCGCGCCGCGCAGGTTTCCGCCACCCTTGCTCTGCTGGACGGGCGCATTACCTCGGTGGAGAATATTTTTGCCACCGGGCCGGATCTGGATGTGCGGGGCCATGCCCTGCTGCGGGAAAAAGCCGCGCCGGAAGTGCTGGTGTCCTCCTTCCGCATCGCCCGTTCAACCGGCCATGCCCGCCTTGTTCTGCCCTATGCCTCGCAGGACAAAACCATTCAGGTCGGGGTGTATGCCGATACGCTGGACCTTGCGCCACTGATGGAAGGAGACCCGAACGCGCCTAAACAGGCCTCCTCAGGTTACCATGTGCCGGAAGCCGCCACAGGCAAGCTGCACGGCCCACCGGGGAATGCGTGGACCATCGATATGACGGCCAACGCCCTGTATTACAGCCAGACCAAACAGCCGTTGCGGGACGTGACAGGGCATTTTGAAGATAACGGCCAGCGGCTGGAACGCATGCATTTTGCCATGCGCGGGCCATCCCCGGTGACAATGACGCTGGAACCCAAGGGTGCGGTCCGCACCCTGCATGTCACCATTCCGGACATGGGCGGATTTCTGGCAGCACTCAATATTCTGCCTAACGTGCAGGGCGGGCACGCCACGCTGACCGGCGCGTTTGACGACACACAGGCCTCGGCTCCGTTTAAAGGGACCGTGCGTGTCAGCCCGTTTGTGCTGAAGAAAGCTCCGGCGACCGTGCTTCTGGCCCGCAACCTGTCTCTTTACGGCTGGCTCAATGCCCGCAAATCCCCGGAGTTTGAAGTCTCCACCCTCAACCTGCCGGTCACGTTTTCCGAGGGTGTACTAAGCATCCAGAACGGCCATATGGGTAATGATGCGCTGGGGGCCACGCTGGAAGGCAAGATTGATCTGGACCACAGTAAGCTGGACCTGAACGGGACGGTCGTTCCGGCCTTCGCGCTCAATAAACTTCCCGGCAAGCTGCCGGGCATCGGCAAACTGTTCAGCCCGGAAAAAGAGGGCGGCCTTGTCGCCATGACCTTCGGCATTGCCGGCAAGCTGGAAGACCCGGACCTAAGCGTGAACCCTTACTCCATCCTGCTGCCCGGGGTTTTGCGTAAGCTGTTCTGACCGCTCTTTGTCTTCTGGTCCCAGCCTGTGCTGTGGACCCAGTCGGGGCCGGACTGATCATCTGGCGTGTCCGGAATATCGGCCTGCGTTTCCGTCAGCGCGACAGTTTCTTTCAGCGTGCCCTGCACATGGGCGGTCACGGCACCGCTTTTAATGGCGTTACGGAATCCGTCGCTTTCTTCCTCAAACGTCGTATCCACGCCATTCCCGCTGACCTCGCCCACCGGACGCAACTCCACAGCCGCCTGCGGGCGCACCGGATCCACCAGCCAGCGCCGCGTTCGGGAAACCAGTGTTGAGGCATCTGCCCCGCTACAGGGCTGCATATCCGTGAGCGTCACGGTTTCGGTCGTGACAACCGCTTCCATCTGCCGTGCGCTTTTACGGCCTGCGGGCACCGTCTGGCCCACCAGAACCGTACCGGACGGAATCACCAGCAGCGTATCCCGCGCCGCGCCGGGCTGCGGCCTGAAACAGATGGCCACCGCCTGCCCCCCGGAAGAGGCTCCGGCTCCGCCATCTGTCAGTCCGGCATTCCCCAGTCCGGCATCCCCGGTATTGCCACTGGCACTGCTGTCAGCACCCGTCCCTGCACCACCATCCTGACTGCCCCGCACAGTCTGAGGCCCGGCGGGCGCAGCATGGGCAGACACAGTCTGTCCTGCTCCGGTCAGCCCGCTGAGCGCCAGAGCCAGCAGAACAGGGCGCACCATGACTGGCGTACGCAGCCGCATCCTCTTTCCTTCCCGTCGTAACGGTCCGGGCGGATTATGGTCTGGCGGGGGCCACCTTTTTCAGGCCCGACGGAATGGCGAACACCGCATCAGGCTGGGCCACCCGGCTGACATGCAGCGCCCGGACGGTAATCTGTCCCTGCTGTGCGACCTGCAACAGCAGACCATCTGCCGTGTAACAGACATCACTCGCATGTCCGTCGGCATCTCTGGTGCGCCAGATAATGCAGCGTTCCCCCGCCACCACGGAACCATCCAATCGTGCATAGGAGCCAACCAGAGCAGGATGGCCGGGTGGCGTGAGACCCTGACTGGGGGCTGGCATGACACTTTCCGTCTTACGGTCCGGGTCCACCACCGTCAGCGTATGCTCAGGCCATGAGGTGACCATAAACAGGTCAGACCCGCCGGGGTCCAGCCGCTGGCGGAGGGTGGCAACCTGCCAGCGCATCCGCTGCTTCATCACCGTCTCTCCGGTGGGCGATGTCAGTTCATACAGAACATCCGCATCCACGGAGGGCGTAATAAACGGCGCATCCTGCGGCGCGACAGCGGGGTTTCCGGCATCCATGCCTGCACCTGCCACACCTGTCCCGCCTGTGATGACAGAATTGCCCGCGCTATCAGCATTAGCGGACGGGGATGCGGATGCTGCCTGTGTTCCCTGTGCCGCCTGCGCTGACAGTTGGGACAAAGAAGCACCCACGGCAAGACACAGAAAGGCGCCAGACCATAAGCCCGGTCTGCTTCGTGTCCGTTTGCCGCCAAAGCGACCAGTCTGGACCGCGAGTTGTCTCCCGGCTCGGCGCGGCTCGAAACTCATGGCGTGTTTCCCGAAGCATCGTGCATGCCGGTTTCCGTAGCGGGGAGTGTTGTCATGGGACCGACACCCGGCACAGCGCCTGTGGCGGCGGGCAGGCTGGAATGGTCCTGCTGCGGCACGGCACCCGTGCCTCTGACAACAGAAGAAGGCGGCGCCCCGCTGCCCTCCTCAGCACTGCCCGGCTGCGCGCCCGGAGCGTGCGGTGTAACTTCCTGAAACCCCGTGGGCGGCTGAAAGGATGAAGCGGGCACATCATCATAAGAGATTTTCATCGCTTTCAGATGGCCGTTCAGACCATCCACATCCACGCCATCCTGCTCCAGAATAAAGCCGTCATCCGTCACGCAGGCTGTGCCGTTCCCCTCTGCGGACTGCACGCCCCAGAGCGTGCAGGGCTGGCCGATCACCTCGGATTTGCTTGCGGGTAAACGTCATGGACATATCCAGCAGGAACGGGCTGCGCGCCACTTCCTGCTGGACCAGCCGGGTGTAAACCTTGCGGTCATTCAGGATAATCATCACTTCCTGCGCCGCGCGGTTGATAATCACAGCGCCCCGGCTTTCCGGGCCGTCCATGCTGAGCATGTAGTTAATGCGCATCAGCCCGCCATCCCCGGAGAACAGCACCTGCACATGCCGGTCCTTGACCGGGAGAGCAGCAGCGGGCGCACTACCCGCAGGCGGACGGGGCTGAAAAACATAATCAATGGTGGCATCCCGCGCGGGCATCAGGCGCGGATGGTCCGCCTGCGGAGCCTGAGCCACTGTGGACGCGGAGGGACTGTCTGCTGCCTGCACCGGCTGGCTGATCAGCAATCCTGCCGCCAGCGGGGCCGTCGCCAGAAGGCTGTAAAAGGTCAGCTTACGGCGCGTCCGGGCCGGCTGGCAGTGTGTCATACGTCTTCGTCTTTCCTGTTTTTCAATCCAGACCAGCCGTCCGGGTGGCTGGCCGTTCCTCGTGCCGGGCTTCCGCCGCCTGTGTTTCTGCGCGCAGGGTGCGGATTTCAGCCTCCAACACATCATCCGGCAGTGTAGGCTGCCAACATGGCATCATCTGGACAGCCTGTTCCAGTCTGGCCTTATACTCTGCCGCCGGGATTTCCTGCCCGCCAAAGCGGGCGAGATGGTCTGTTCCAAACTGTGTGTCAAGCACCACAGACCCACCCAGCCGCAACCGCGCCACCAGATGCACTAACGCAACCTTGGAGGCATCGGTCGCACGGCTGAACATACTTCTCCAAAAAACGCACCGCCGAGGGCGACGCCATACAGGCCACCCACCAGCACACCCTCCTTCCGGCATTCCACGCTATGCGCGTAACCCATGTCATGCAGAGCACAGAAAAGCCGAAAAATCTCGCCGTTGATCCACGTCTCCTCCCGCCCCGGCGCAGGGGCGGCGCAGGCCTTCATCACGCCGGGAAAATCCTGATCAACCGAGACCTCAAATCGCCCGGACAGCACCGTACGCATCAGACGGCGGGACAGATGGAAGCCCTGCAATGGCAAAATGCCCCGCGGGTCGGGGTCATACCACTGCAGGTCCTCATCCTCCGCGTCCGCCGCCATTGGAAAAATACCTGCGGCATACGCGCCTAAAATCAGTTCCGGTGTCAGCGCCTCCGTCATGCCTGCTCCTTTAATCCCGCCCGCAATCCTGCGTCTTTTTTCCTGTCCGGTCTGATCCCCGAGCCCTCTGCACCGTTATAGGCCCGCCATGGCTTTTCTAAAGGGCCATGCTAGTCTGCCCTGCTTTACCCGCTACGGGAACTCAGTCTGTCACACAGAATAAAGGAACGCCCATGCCTTCCGAAGCCCCTCGCCTGATCCGTTCTGTCCGGCTGCCATCCGCTGTTGAAAAGCGGATTGAGAGTGATTTTACCGCCCCGCCCCCGCCCGATGCGCCGCTGGATACCGCCGCCATGCTCGCCCTTGCGGCGGAGCAGACAGCCTTTGCCATGCTGGTCACGCATCATTGCCCGCTGAAAGGGGCGGATGTGGCGGCCATTCCGGACTGCGTGAAGCTGGTTGCAACCGTCAGCGTCGGGCTGGATCATCTGGATGTGCCTGCGCTGCTGGCCCGCGGCATCAAGGTCTGTAACACGCCGGATGTGCTGACGGACTGCAATGCGGACCTCACCATGATGCTGATTCTGGCCGCCTGCCGCCGCGCTGCGGAATATTATACCCTCATGAAGCAGGGCTGGGGCCGCACGCTGGAAATGGATGAAATGCTTGGTATCCGCGTCACCGGAAAAACGCTGGGTATTGTCGGCATGGGCCGCATTGGGCAGGCGCTGGCCCGCCGTGCGCGTGGGTTTGACATGAAAGTGATTTACCATAACCGCCGCAGGCTGGACCCCGCGCAGGAAGAAGGCGCGACCTATTTTGAAAATCTGGAAGAGATGCTGCCCCACTGCAATATTCTCAGCCTGCATATGCCTGCAACTCCCGGTGCCCCGCCGCTCATGACGGCCCGCCTGTTCGGCCTGCTGCCGCGTGGCAGCGTGCTGGTCAACGCCGCTCGTGGCGCACTGGTGGATGAAACAGCTCTGCTGGACGCCCTGCGCTCTGGGCATCTGTTTAATGCCGGGCTGGACGTGTATCAGAATGAACCCAACCCCAATCCGAGCCTGCTGGCCCTGCCAAAAATTTTCATGACCCCCCATACCGGCAGCGCACGGTGGAAACCCGCACCGCCATGGGGATGCTCTCACTGGATAACGTGGCCGCCCTTGCCGCAGGCAAACCCCTTGTGACACCCGTCACGCACTAAGACCGCACAACCGGAGAGCGCTATGACCTTACGACTGGCCTGCCTGCTCGGCATTCTTGTCTGCGTTATCGTGAGACTGATCGACTTCCACTATCAGCAGACCTGCCTGATTGTGGGCGGAGCGATGCTTTTTGTGGCCCTGATCGGCACGCTGATTGATGAAGAACCGCCACCGGCCAAAAAACAGAAAAAGCCAGCGCCCGCACAGGGAAGCGGCTCTGAAAAAACGGCCTGACTGACCAGCCGGAGGTAAACCCTCCGGCTTTTTTATACGGCGCGACGCCCCGTCAGGCGACGCGACCACCCCGCGCTGACACCTGATCCCGCAGCGCTTCCGCCGTATCCCGCACGACCGGACCATGCTCACGCTCCAGCCGACGGATGGTGAAGTGCGCCCGCGCCAGTGCGCGATAATGGTTCAGGAACGCGGTGTTGAGAGATGCCCCGCATAGCGCCCCGGCAACCGGCATAAGCTGCACGGACACTTTCTGCCCCAGCGCCAGACCGTAATGGGACGCGACTTCAGCAATCAGCATCACCACCGGGCGGCCCCGCAGCAGCGCACGGGCGGAGAAATAACCGAGTTCGCTTTCATCCGCCTTACGCGCGTTGGGGAAAGCCCGCAGGGCAAAAACTTCCAGACAGGCAAGGCGCGCATCCGGGTCAGACAGATCCTCCCCTTCCTCACGCGCAATCCGGCCAATTTCCCGCATGATGGTCAGCGTCGTAAAGCCAATATCCGGGGCCAGACCCGCAAGACCAGCAAAACCCCCGACGGCACCGGAGACCGCCACTGCGGCCTGCAACGCCGGGCCACGCCAAGGCTGCGGCTCTGCCAAGGCATCACCGGGGCTGCGCATGCCAAGAATAGCCACATCAAACGCGCGGGTAATGGCGGTTTCAGCCAGACCACGCAGTTTGTCTTCCATCCCCGGGGCCATACCGAGCCCGCGCAGGCCGAGCCGTGTGGCATGGCCTACAGCACCGCCCATCAGGTCCGCCAGCCGCACCAGAACGCCCTTGCCGGACTCAACCTGTACGAGCGCCTGTTCCAGCTCGACCAGATCCTGACCACTGAGCCTGAGCGTTACCATCTCGCTGCCCGTCATGTCCTGCGTACTCATTTAGCGCCCTCTCTGCCTGCTTTTCCCGGCCCATAAAAGACGGGAACGGGGCGCATTGCAGCGCCCTTAAAAGTCTGTTTTGTAACGGAGAGTGTAGCATAGCCCGCCTGAAAAGCGACACAGGCCGCCCCCCGCCGGGCATATGCCTCCCATCTCCTGAACGGCGATGTCCATCTCTGCCCCAAAAGCCTGAACGGCGGAAAAGTTGCCTGTCTCACTCAGCAACCCGGAGCGATGCTGCGTGCATCCGCGCGGCTGTTGCTGGCGCGGCAATGGTTGTCACACACTCCGGAACATCTTACACACCCGGACGTGAGACCATTGCGGCGCAGACTGTGCGCCAACAGGAGTTTTCCATGTCGCACACACCACGTTCCTCCCGCCCGGCCCGCAGCGCCCGCTGGCAAAATCTGCTGCGCCTCGCCCCCGTCTCTGCTGTTCTGGCCGCCACAGGATGCGCCCAGACGCCACAGCAGCAGGCGTATCATTCCGCACTGGAACATGCGCGGACGGACCCGTCCTTCTGTTATTCCCACCAGTATGACACGCTTCTGGCGGAAGCCATGCAGCGTGACCACAGCCTGCAATCCAGCAAAACGCCGGACCGGGATGACAAGCCGGATTCCTCTTTCCAGCCGACGATGGCCATCAGCGTCACCGGGGCCACGGCCATGCCGGACCTCAGCCTGCCGCCCTACTTCCATCGCGTCTGCCGCCTGAGCACAAAACTGCCGGACGGCAAAACGGAAAACGGGTTCCTGACCTTCACCTACCTCATCCGTGAGAACAAGGTGCAGTCCGCCCTGACGGAATGGTATTCCGATGCGGAAGTCACGCAGGAATACGACGCAACCATGAAGCAGATTGAAGCCGGGCTGGATATGAACAATCCGGACCTGAAATCCTGCATCCAGCGTTACCCGGCCTTTGATGCACCGTCTAAAGACCCGATTGTGCAGCAGGGTGCGCTGGACCTCCGCGCGCATCTGGTCCGCCGCTGTCTGGCCAACAAGGCCGCGCTGAAAGACCTGTATTCAGACCTGTATTTCATCCATCGCTGACATCAGGATCACACCCCCCAGAACAGGGCTCCGGAACTGCCAGCATGATCGTTGGTTGTTCCGGAAATCCTTATTTTGGGTGGATAATGTTCAGGACAGAACGGTAGCACGCCCCGGATTTCTCTCCGGGTTGCGCCAGAAAAGTTCGCCAGACAAACGGGCCACAACATCAGAGGGTTACCAAGTCTTCTCCCTGCTGTGATCGTATAGTTTAAGGGATTTTCCTTAATTGCGGCAGACTGGCTTCAACACTCTTCTGGCCTAGTACGTCTGTATCAGACGGGAAAACCGCTCCATATCGACATTCCCGCCAGAAATTATGACGCCAATGCGCCGCCCCTGCCACTGCGGCGCCGCAGCCAGAGCCGCCGCCACCCCGAGGCACCCTGTTGGCTCGACAATAATTTTCATCCGCTCCGCCAGAATCCGCATGGTTGCGACAAGCGTCGCGTCTTCCACGGTAACAATCTCACGCAGCAGGCGGCTCACAAGGCTGAACGTCAGCGGGCTGAGCGCGGTTGTCTGTGCGCCATCGGCCAGCGTCTTGGGCACGGCAATCTGCACAATTCGCCCTGCGGCCAGAGACTGCCGCGCATCATCCCCTGCAGCAGGTTCCACACCAATCACCGCGCAACCGGGCGAGACCGCCTGCGCCACCAGTCCGCAGCCAGACGCCAGACCACCTCCGCCCACCGGCACAAACAGCGCATCCAGCGGGCCAGTTTCTTCAAACAGTTCAAGTGCTGCCGTCCCTTGCCCGGCAATAATGTCCGGGTGGTCAAACGGCGGCAGCACTGTCGCGTCGCGCTCTGCGGCAAGGGCTTCCCCAATCGCCTGCCGGTCCTGCGTGTACCGGTCATACAGCACCACCTGAGCACCATAATCACGGGTGGCGGCAATCTTCATGGCCGGGGCATCTTGGGGCATGACAATAACAGCAGGAATCCCGACCAGTTGCGCCGCACAGGCGACGCCCTGCGCGTGATTGCCGGAGGAATAGGCCACAACCCCCTCGCTCCGCACAGCCTCAGGCAGAGACAGAATTGCATTCAATGCGCCGCGAAATTTGAAAGCCCCGACACGCTGAAAATTTTCCGCCTTGAAGAACAGCTCAGCCCCGTTCAGCGCATTGAAGTAACGGGAGGTCAGAACCGGCGTCCGGTGCGCCTGCCCTTTCAGCCGGACAGAGGCTGCCACAACGTCTGAAAAATCCGGTGCCGTCTGCATATCGCTTCCCTCTTCTGCTCTGCTGGCCCGCACTCTATCAGCTCAGAGCTGGCATACAGTCAGGACATTGCAGCCCCCTCTTCCCGCATGCCGTGTCCGGGCCTACAAGGTCAGAACGCTTGTGAGCAGAGTGCTGTCTGAAAGGACTAATTGACCATGAACTATCGCAGCCTGTCCCCCGATTTTGTTGTTGCACCGCAGATTGCCGTCAGTGACATCCCGGCTATTAAAGCCGCCGGGTTCAAAACCATTCTCTGCACCCGCCCGGACGGTGAAGACCCCGGCCAGCCGACGGCTGAAACCATTGGGGAAGCCGCTCAGAAAGAAGGCCTGTCTTTTATGTCCATCCCCGTGGTGGGTGGTCAGGACCCGTCTTCCGACGCCGTGATCATCATGCAGGAAACGCTCAACACGCTGCCCGGCCCGATTTTCGCCTATTGCCGCTCCGGCAACCGCGCAGGCCAGCTCTGGGCTCTTGCCACGCAGGCTGAACGGCGCTGACACACGGCAGCAGCCGGTAAAAAAGGGAGCAGCCTCAAACGGGCATGCTCCCTTTTTATTGCCGTCTTCGGAGTGCTTTTAAACAAGCGGCCTCAGTTGCCGGTCCAGCCGCCCATTTTGCACAGATGCGTCCAGTGCTCCGCCGAAACCGGGCAGACTGAAAGGCGGGACTGCCGGACCAGAGCGAGATCCGTCAGCGCCTCATCCTGCTTGATATCCGCCAGAGTGACAGGCTCAGGCATCGGGCCGACAGCTTTTACGTCCACACAGACCCAGTTGCCGCTTTCCGCCGTCGGGTCCGGGTAGGCTTCCCGCACAATTTCCACCACACCCACAATCGCGCGCTGCACGTTGGAATGGTAGAAAAAGGCACGGTCTCCCATCTTCATGGCGGCCAGATTTTTTTGGCCTGATGATTCCGCACCCCCGTCCAGCTCGACATCATTCGCAACCTGCTCGTCCCAGCTAAAGGCATCCGGCTCGCTTTTGATCAACCAGAAAGCCATGGCTATTCCACCAGCGCGCCATCACGGAATACCGGGCGCAGCGGACGCACCACCACGCTTTCAAACAGATTGACCGCAGCATACGGGTCTGCCGCCGCAAAGCCTTCCGCGGCAGCGCGATCGGGCACATCCAGCAGGATGAGGCTGCCACAGGGCGCGCCGTTCACGTCAAGTTGAGGTCCGCCGAACAGAATCGCCGTCTTATACTGTTCCAGAAAAGCCAGATGCTTTTCACGCGTAGCCTTGCGTAATTCCAGCGCACCGGGGCGGTCTGTGCAAATAATGGCAAACACCATGTTCTTTCTCCGCTGTGTTGTCGGGACAGGACGCCCATGAATAACTGCCTCGTGTCAAGATGCGCCGAATGATGTAAAAGGTGCGCGAGCGCATGTCTGGGGCGGGAACTCCCGCACGCAGACCGCTGCAAGCTCTTCTGATTGTTGAGACACGGAACGGACTGACATTTGAGCGCCACACCGACCCTCGTCGCGCGTGCCGGGACATTCTTCCATCGGTATGCCAATCCCGGCCGGTTTCTCAAGCTGGGCGCACGCCTGCAACCCTGGCTGACATGGCCGGCCCTGCTGCTCACCCTTGCGGGGCTGGGCTGGGGACTGTTTTTCTCACCTGCCGACTGGCAGCAGGGGGATTCCGTCCGCATCATGTATGTGCATGTGCCTGCCGCCATGCTGGCCTCCGCTGGCTATGCGGGGCTTGCCCTCTGCGCTGTGCTGTCCCTCGTCTGGCGGCATCCGCTGGCGGATCTGGCCGCGGTGGAAATCGGCCCGGTGGGAGCCTGCATTACGGCCTTGTGTCTGGCCACCGGCTCCCTGTGGGGCAAGCCGATGTGGGGCACATGGTGGGTGTGGGACGCCCGGCTGACCTCCGTGCTGGTCCTGTTCTTCCTGTATCTCGGCCATATCGCGCTGATCCGCGCGTTTGATGATCCGCAGCGTGGCTACAAAGCCGCCGCCATTCTTGCTCTGGCAGGCGCGGTTGATCTACCGGTGATCAAATTCAGTGTGCAGTGGTGGAACACCCTCCACCAGCCGGACAGCATCACGCTGACAGGCGCGCCCACCATGTCCTCCTCCATGCTGTGGCCGCTGGCCCTGTCCACTCTGGGCTTCTCGCTGGGATTTGCTGCCATTGTGCTGGCCCGCACCCGGGCCGCCGTGATGGAAAGCCGCATCCGCAGCCTGCTCTCCAGCCCGCGCCGCCGGGGCGGCTCCGCATCGGGAGACGCCGCATGACGCACCTGCCTACATTCTGGCCAGCTACGGTCTGGCCACCGTTATCGCACTGACGCTGTCCATCGGGGCAGCCCTTCGCCTGAAAAAGGCCCGGATGCGGCTGGCCGTTCTGGAACGCCCCTCCGACCGCACCACAGGAGCCACTTCGTCTCTATGACCCGCAAGACACGTCGCCTCTGGCTCGTTATCGCCTGCGTTGCCTGTCTGGGGGCTGCCGCGGCCCTCATGCTCAAGGCGTTTTCCTCAGATATTGTTTTCTTTGTCACGCCCTCGCAGGTCTTGGCGTCCGCGCCCCCGGCAGACCGCACGGTGCGGCTGGGTGGCATGGTGGTGGCAGGCTCCGTCAAGCGGGAAAAGCAGGGAGAAACCCCCATTGCACGCTTTGATGTGACGGACGGTCAGGCCGCTGTGACGGTACGGTATGAGGGGATTCTGCCCGACCTATTCCGTGAGGGGCAGAGTGTTGTGGCTGTTGGCACCATGCAGAAAGACGGCTTTGTCGCCAGTGAAGTGCTGGCCAAGCATGATGAAACCTACATGCCGAAAGAAGTCGCGGAAGCCCTGAAAAAATCCGGGAAGTGGGACCCGCGCTTTGGTGCCCCGCCCAGTGCCGCAAGCTGGAACAGCATGACGGTGCAGGATGCCAAGAAGGACCTCGCCCCTTCCGCCGCGCCTGCAACACCCGCTCCGGCGTCTGCCCCGGCTGGCAACTAACAACCTGTGCCACGCCCCGTTGTGTCTTTTGCGTCTTTAGCCTCCGTCTGGCAGGACTTCTGCCCTGCCAGACTCCTTTACGCTGTCCCGACAGCCCGCCACCCGGAGACATTCCTCTGATATGCTGAGCCCTGAACTCGGACATTATGCGCTGGCCCTTGCCTGCATCCTTGCCGTCGCGCAGGGCATTCTGCCTCTTATTGGCGCGCAACGACGCGACAGACGGGTCATGATGCTCGCGCCGGGGCTGGCCGTGGGGCAGCTTCTGGCGTTGCTGACGGCTTTTCTCTGTCTGGTGAACGCCGCCGTCACGGATGATTTCTCCGTCCAGAATATCGCGGCCAACAGTGCCGTCACCAAGCCGCTGCTATATAAAATCACCGGCGTCTGGGGCAATCATGAAGGCTCCATTCTGCTCTGGGCGCTTATTCTGGGCATCTGCGGGGCAGCCGTGGCGGCCTTCGGGCGCAATCTGCCGTCGGCTCTGCGGGCGCGGGTTATTGCCGTGCTGGGGGCCGTGGCCGCCGGGTTTGAGCTGTTCTGTCTGACCACATCAGACCCGTTTGCCCGTGTCTGGCCTGCCCCCATGGATGGGCAGGGCATGAACCCGCTATTGCAGGACCCCGGCCTCGCCTTCCATCCGCCTATTCTCTACACAGGGTATGTGGGTTTTGCGGTGCCCTTCGCCTTTGCCATTGCCGCACTGATAGAAGGCCGGGTGGATGCCGCATGGGGCCGCTGGGTGCGCCCGTGGGCAGTTGCGGCATGGTGCTTCCTGACCTGCGGCATCGCGCTGGGTTCATGGTGGTCCTATTACGTGCTGGGCTGGGGGGGCGTACTGGTTCTGGGACCCGGTTGAAAACGCCTCCCTCATCCCCTGGCTGACCGGCACGGCGCTGATCCATTCCGCCATTGTGGTGGAAAAGCGGGAAAGCCTGAAAATCTGGACGGTGCTGCTGGCCATTGCCACGTTCTCCTTCTCGCTCTCCGGCACATTCCTTGTCCGCTCCGGCATTCTCAACTCCGTGCATGCTTTTGCGAATGACCCGGCGCGCGGCATCTTCATTCTTGGTTTGCTCGCGCTGGTCATTGGTGGGTCTCTGGCGCTGTTCGCCTACCGCGCCCCCACGCTGACGGCCGGTGGCCTGTTTGCCCCCATCTCGCGCGAGGGCGCTCTGGTGCTCAACAACATTCTGTTGTGCTCCCTCTGCGCCGTGGTGCTGACGGGCACCATGTATCCGCCGTTCATGTCCCTGCTGTTTGACCGCACCATTTCCGTCGGCAAACCGTTCTTTGATGCCACGACCATTCCGCTGGCTATTCCGCTCTTCATTTTTATGGGCTTTGGCCCGATGCTGCCGTGGAAGCGCGCGCAACTCTGGCCGGTGCTGCAACGGCTGTGGATTGCGGCCCTGCTGGCCGGTGTGGCGTTTGCTGTCTTTACGTTTGGCATGTCCGGCATTCTGCCCATCCTGTGCAGCGCGCTGGCGGTGTGGGTCATTGCCTCGTCCGTGCTGGACATCACAGAGCGTGTGCGCCTGTTCCGCATGCCGCTTTCCGGCAGCTTTCAGCGCGCCCGCATGCTGCCCCGCTCCATTTTTGGCACGGCCATTGCCCATGCTGGCGTGGGCGTGACGGTTCTGGGGCTGGCGGCAATGTCTCAGGCGCAGCATAAAATTGTGGAAGTGCCGGTCGGCACGACGGAGCATCTAGCCGGGTATGACTGGACGCTGACCAACGTGACGCAGGAACCGGGCCCGAACTATTCCGCTCTGGTTGCCACTCTTGAGGTGCGGCATAACGGTAAAATCGTCACCATCATGCACCCGTCCAAACGCAGTTTTAACAGCCAGAACCAGACGACGACGGAAGTCTCCATCCACACCAATCTGCTAGCCGATCTGTATGGTGTGCTGGGTGACAAGCACGGGACGGACGCCGCCCCGACCTATGTGCTCCGCCTGCATTACAACCCGCTGGCCCCGTGGATGTGGCTGGGCGCACTGATCATGGCGATTGGCGGTGTGCTCTCCCTTTCCGACCGGCGGATGCGCGTCGGCGCACCGCGCCGCGCAAAACCCACCCCCAATACGGTGACGGCAGCATGAGCACCCCTCCTGAAAACATGACCCGCAGGCGGCTGCTGATGGCCGCCCCACTGGCCGGAGCTGCTGTGATTGGCGTGGGGTTCTGGAAAATGCTGTCCGGCATGCAGCACGGGTCCTTCAACCCGCATGATATCAATGCTCCGGTGCTCAACCGCCCGGTACCGGACTTCAGCGTGCCGGATCAGGCTCCCGGTCAGGGGTTCAGCACGCAGGATCTGCGGGCGCTCACGCAGCCGGTTCTGGTCAATTTCTTTGCCTCATGGTGCATCCCCTGCCTTGCGGAAATGCCAACCTGATGGGCCTGAAGGATGATCTGCCAATGTGGGGCATTGCCTACAAGGATCGTCCGGAAAACGCCGCCGGATTCCTGAAACATTCCGGCAATCCCTTCACCCGTCTGGGGAGCGACCGGGATGGCCGCGTGGGGATTGACTGGGGTATCTCCGGGGTGCCGGAAACCTTCCTGATTGGCCCCGGCGGTATTATCCGCTGGCATAGTGCGGCTCCGCTGGATGTGGACACTATCCGCGGAACGCTGGCGCCCCTGCTGGAAAGCCTGAAAAAATCATGATGCTGCGCCGCCTCCCCGCCCTGTTTCTCGGCTGTGCGCTGCTGCTGGCGCCAGCCTTAGTTCTGGCGGTGGATGATCCGTCCGAAATGCTCCCCAACCCGCAGGAAGAAGCGCGGGCCGAGGCTATTGGCTCCCAGCTCCGTTGTCTGGTCTGCCAGAATGAATCCATTGAGGACAGCAGCGCAGGGCTTGCGCGAGACCTGCGCCGCGTTGTGCGGGAACATGTGGCCAAAGGCGAGAGCAACCGCCAGATTATGGACTGGATGGTCAACCGCTACGGCAATTTTATCCGGCTCAGCCCGCCGCTTTCCATTGGCACGCTGCTCCTGTGGAGCATGCCTGCGCTGGCCCTGCTGCTGGGCCTGACCATTGCGTTTTTCTCCTACCGCCGCCGACGTACGGCTCCCGTAGCCCCCCCGCCGCTGACAGCGGAAGAAAAGGCCCGTCTGGCCGACCTGACAAAGGACTGAGCGCATGATCTGGCTTTCCATTGTGCTGTTAAGCTGTCTGGCTCTGGCTCCGGCGGCCCTCCCCCTCTGGCGGCGCACCCGGCAGGTGCGGGATGAACGGAGTGCGGCACTCGCGCTGCATGAAGCCCAGCTTTCTGAAATTGACCGCGATCTGGATATCGGCCTGATTGCCCCGGCGGAGCATGACATTGCCCGGTTGGAAATCCAGCGCCGTATTCTTGTGGCGGATACGGCCCCCGCGCAGGCGAATGACGTTCTGCCGCCCGTGGCCGTGTGGGGTGCGCTTGCGCTGATTCCTGTTGCCGCGGTCGGCCTGTATCTGACCAACGGCGTGCCCTCCCTGCCCGCGCAGCCACTCGGCCCGCGTCTGGTGGCCCAGCATGAGCAGAATACGCGCGGGGATGCGGTTATCCAGCGCCTGAAAGCCGCGCTGGCCATGATCCCGGCGGGAGACCCCAACCTGCGGCAGGGCTATCTGCTGCTCGGGCAGGCGGAAGCCACCCGCGAACATTATGCGGAGGCCGCCGAGGCGTGGAACCACGCACTCTCCCTCAGCTTTGACCCTGAACTTGCAGCCCGCACGGGAGAAGCCCTGACCCGTGCCGCAAGCCACGTCACCCCGCAGGCGCTGGACCTGTTCCGCAAGGCACTGGACGCCGCCCCCAAAGATGCCTCATGGCGCGGCCCCGTGCAGGCCCGCATCGCTGAGGGCGAGCATGAGCAGGATAATCCGTAAGCAGTGAGGCAGACGGATCTTTCATCCTGATCGTTCTCAGCTTTTATAAATCAGGCTGATAAATCCATGGCGGCAAGAAGGGCTCTGGCGTGGATTTCAAGCGTATCAAGGCACGCAATAGGAAGAGCAAGACCGTCGAACAGAAGAGGAAGTTCCGTGCAGCCCAGCACCACAGCCTCTATCCCTTCTTTGGCGATCAGGTTTTGAATAACCTGTAAAAAGCCGGATCGGGTCTCTTCCGTAACAATCCCATGTTCCAGTTCGTGCGCGATTTTTTCCGCGATATAGTCCAGATCTTTTGCGTCAGGAGCAAAAACCTCTATTCCTTTTTCCCGGAATGGTTTTTTGAAAAAATCCTCTTCCATCGTGAACCGCGTACCCAGCAGTCCAACCTTTTTTAATCCCTGTCTGCTGGCCTCTTCACACGTCGCCCTGATAATGCTGACGATCGGAACAGGAGATTTTGCTTCCAGCACATCAAACACAATGTGCGGCGTATTCCCCGTCAGGAAACAACGTCACACCCTGCGGCTACGAGGTTCTCAATGCCATTGAGAATGTAGTGTGCGAGATCGTCATATTTCTTTTCTGAGCAGAAGTTCAGGACGTTAAAAACATTCAGACTTCTATGGTGATATTCGGGAAAAACTCTTTCCCCACAATTTTATTCGCACCATACACAATTTTTTTTATAATAAATCAGGGTGGACTCAGGCCCTGTTCCGCCGATCAAGCCGAGTTTTTTCATCTCGATACTTTCTTACGCTGCAAAAATAGTCTTTTCTAAACACTCAGACGCGGCCTAAAAACTTTCCATCCACCAGCCAGTTTTCGTGACGGCTTTCCTGCAAAACCTGCGCTTTGCTTCTGAGCTTCAGGTCGGTGAGCGTTCCGTTATAAACCGCAGCCCAAGCGCCATGAAGGCAACCCCGGCACAGCGGTCAATCCAGCGGCGGCATTTGAGGAAAACTGCTGAAACCCGATCAAGACTGAGCAACAGCGTCACAAACGCAAACCAGACCACCGCAACAACAAACATTGCTGCCACGCAGGTCAGCCCCAGATAAATTGACGCATGTTGAGGCATGGAAGCAGCAAACAGACTTGAGACAAAAATTGGCGCTTTTGGGTTAAGCAGATTTGTCAGAAACCCTGCAAAAAAGCTATTAGAGCGCTGGTCCGCGGTGAGAGACGCCGTGCCAGCCTCCCCCTCATTTTTCCAGCTACTCATCAGCAATTTTGCCCCGACTGTCATCAGGTATAGTCCGCCGCCAATTTTTAGCGCCAGATAAAGCCATGGGGCGGCAATAAAGAGCGCGCGAATACCGAAAAACCCTGCGACTCCCCAGACAGCAACGCCTGAGGCTATCCCGAAGGTAGCCTGCAACGCGGCTGGCCGCCCCTTCATGACGGCAAGACGTGTCACCAGCAGGAAGTCCAGTCCGGGCACAATCATGGCCACCAGCCAGAAGGCGGTGATGGCAGCAATGACGGAGAAATCCTGTGTCAGTGTCATAGGTGCTCGTCCCCAACAGTCCATTGTCCATTTATAGCCTGATTATAAGACCTGCCGGAGAAGCAGGGCGCAGGCAATACCAGACGCCTGCCTCTTACAGCCTGTCCTCCGTCGGTCCGTCAGAAAGAACCCCTTCCCACTTGGCGGAAATAGCGGCGGCGTAGCCGTTGCCCAGCACGTTGGTGGCTGTGCGGGCCATGTCGAGGAAGTGGTCGATACCGAGGATCAGGGTGATCCCGGCTTCCGGCAGTCCGAACTGCGGCAGCACCGCGACCAGTGTCACAATGGAGGCGCGCGGCACACCGGCAATGCCTTTGCTGCTCAGCATCATGACCAGCACCATGGTAAACTGCTGCATGGCGAACAGGTGAACATCATACACCTGCGCAATAAAGAGCGCCCCAAAGCTCTGGAACAGAATGGAGCCGTCCAGATTAAAGCTGTAACCCAGCGGCAGAACAAAACCGCTGATACGGGTGGGCACGCCAAAATTTTCCAGCTTTTCCAGCAGGAGCGGATACACGGATTCACTACTGGCTGTGGCGTAACCCAGAATCAGCGGCTGAACCAGTTCACGGATCAGGTCTTTAATCCGGCGGCCCAGCACCAGAAACGCCAGTGTTGTCAGCATGACCCACAGCACCAGAATGGTGCCGTAAAATTCCACCAGAAAACGGCTATACTGGATCAGCATCCCGCCGCCACTATGGGCGATGCTGCCCATCACGGAGCCAAAAACGGCCATGGGGGCCAGCAGCATGACGATATCGGTCATCCGCAGCATGATGTGCCCCAGTTCTTCCGTCCAGCCGAGCATGGTCTTTCCGGCCTTACCCGCCGCAGGGAGGGCGAGACCAAACAGCACGGAAAACACGACAATCTGGAGGATATCGTTGCGGGACATGGCGTCCAGAACGCTGGTCGGCACGATATGCAGCATAAAATCGACCGGCTGGAACGGGTGTTTCAGACCAGCGAGATCTTCCACCGCAGGAGGTTCAAACCCCGCACCCGGCTGGAGGATATTCCCCGCCAGCAGGCCGATCAGCAGTGAGATGAAAGACATACTGATGAACCACAGCAGGATCTTACCGCCAATACGGAACACCTGACTGTCATCCCCCAGCTTGCCAATACCGCTGACCAGCGTGGCAAAGACCAGCGGAGCAATAACCATTTTGATCAGCCGCAGGAACAGCCCCGTCATGAGCGTTGCGGCCTGCTCGGCAAAATGAATAACAGCGGGTGAGAGCGTATGAATAAAAAGCCCGCTCACCACGCCAAGAACAAGAGCTATCAGAATGGCATAAGTCCGCCGTCTGGTGTTGACCGGCTGCGTCCCAATAGCCATTCCGTTGTTCCCTGTTCTGGTTTTCTGCCACTATTTTGCCGGTTTCTACGCTACTGCCAGCAATATTTGAAGACCAGACCGGCCCCATCTCATGAATTCTTTCACACAAAGAAGACTCCATGAAATAGATGAATAATCGTAACAAGAGATGTTCGATAATAATACGAAATGAAATAAAATTTCTCCAGACACCGCAGAAAACTCAGAGTCTTTCAATAACTCACAAAAATTCTTCTAAAAAATCTACCTCCTGTTGTTGATCTTGAGCGGATTTGCTGGCCTTGTCCCGTCAAAGTTCAAAAAAGAGGTGCTTTTTAAGGTTATGGTCAGAGTGTCACGCCCACGCTGCTCCCGTCTTGTTTACGCAGTGCTGGTCGGATCAGTCTTTACCCACCTCCCGCTCCGGCCTGTGCAGGCGGCACAGTGGTACACAGGGTCTCTGGTATCTCCCTCTGGTGCCAAATCGCACGCGGGGGATCTCGGGGTGGAACCTTACTATACCTACAGCCAGCCTGTTGGCAGCTTTGCCTCAAACGGCACCAGTCACCCGCTCCATCCACGGCAGCAAAGCTTCAGTAATTCCACTTTGTGGAAATACGGCATTACGGACGATATCAGCATTCAGCTTCATACCGTCGTCAGCTATGGGTGGAAGCATGCGGCAGGCCATTCCCATGGCCCACAATTCGGGGATTTTCCGGTTGATTTCATCTGGCGGTTTCTCCACCCCGACCCCAGACGCTTCATCCCGGACCTGAACCTGTTTGCGGGCGTTGTCATGCCAACGGGGGCTTACTCGCGCCTGCGCACCACACAGATGGTACGGGCACAGGCGCTTACGTCTTCCGCATGGCCATCACAAGCCAGTCCACCTACACCCTGCCCGGCAGCCATGCCCTCCGCCTGCGCGTCTGGAACTGGTGGCGGCGCGCGTTAACCAGTGCGCGCCTGCATGATGCCACCACCTATGGCACCTCCGCAGGCTTTCACGGCACCGGGCGTCCGGGGATGAGCGGGCAGACCGGCTTTTCTCTGGAATATGGCCTTAACCAGCGCTGGGTTCTGGCAATGGATCTGGCACGGGACTGGGGCAACGGTTCACACGTTAAAGGATGGAACGCTGCGGGCACACGGATCAACAAGATCAGTGCGGCCTCAACCGACTGGCAGATTGCGCCAGCCGTGGAATATAACTGGAACCCGCGCTGGGGGATTATTGCCGGAGCCGCCGTTTATTACGCCGGGCATAATACAGGGATTAAAGTCGCCCCGCAGTTTGCCGTAAATGCGGTGTTCTGATCAGCTATTCCCAACTTCACGGAGCGACTGCCGCGCCCAGATATCCTCCCGCGCACGGCGCTGGGGTGGCCGGGGCTGGCAGGAAATAAAATAGAGCCCCACCACAAAGACGATGTTGGATAACGCATTAAACCACATCGGCAACTGGAACGGCGCAGGCGCATCATACGCCTGATAAAGCACGTAAGCGGTAAACGGGATGGAAACCAGCCGCACCCCTACCAGCATGTACCGCAGCGGGTTGGGCCTGCCGGGCTGCACGAGCACGCGCATACGGTTCAGGCCGATAAAGAATGTGATGCACAGGCCCCAGACCAGCACGTTGAACATCATGTTGGAAATATCTTCCATCCCGCCAATGACGAAGACGGCGATAATGGAAACCGCAGAAAACAGCAGGGAGCCAAGCTGGCAACTCATGCCGACTTCCAGTGCAGGCATGCGTTCAGGCAGCCTGTCCGCCAGAGGCTGACAAATTTCGTCCAGCAACCAGCTATCCACACGTGTGATGCGCTCACCTAGGGTCATACAGGGAGCATAACGGATTGTCCGGGCGGATGCACCTTTCAATCCTGCAAGTTTGCCATCTTTACGGCAAAGCTGCGCACCCGGCCGACGGCCAGCCGGGTGCGGGGAAAAGCCTCAGGCTTCTTTTGTCGGTTCGGCGGGGGGGAGTGTGCCGTCAGGCGTCTTTTTGTCCACCGCCTGCGGCAGGAAATGCGCCAGCGTGGTCAGAACGGCATCGGCGGGCAGGCCCGTCCGCTGCACCAGATCATGCACTGTGCTGCTGCCCAGAATATCACGGATCTCATCCGCTGTGGCCGGGACATTGGTGCCCTGGCTGATCCATGAACGAACCTTGTCACCCAGACCGGCCTGATCAGCCTGCGTCAGGATGTTCTGCAGCGTTTCGGGCTGAAGCAGTTTCTGGAGCTGCTGCTGCATTTCTCCCTGAAGGCTGACGCCCAGCGCGCCTTCAACTTTCCCAACAAGGTTCTGAAAGAAATCGGACATGTAAAGCCTCTCTGCTTTTCCATTTATGCCTGCATGCAGGACCTGCGCACTGTCAGGCGGGCATCACTCAAGATGATCATGGACCAAATAGCAGTCATGTGCGAGATCAATAACTGCCTTTCTTATCGTCCGGGCACCCTGCTGAGATGGACCGATAGCTGATATGCGTCTGACACCTCAAGGAAAATTCAGGGAATCGGGCTACTTTGAAAGACTGAAACGCTTTAAACAGCCGCAGCCAAAAAAGTAGCTCCTTTGCCCAGTCTTCCCGTCTTCCTCCTTGACCGCATCGGGCCTTTGCGCCACCTGCGTCCGCTGCGCCGCCCCGGTGAGCAGCAGAGCGGCCGCCTCCGCTGGCTGTTTGCGCCCTCCCTGCCCGCACTCGGCTTTGCCGTACGCACCACAGCCGCCGCACTGATCGCCCTGATTATTGCGCTGTGGATGGAACTGGATGACCCGCAATGGGCCTCCATGACCGTATGGATTGTGGCGCAGGGCTCACGCGGGGAAAGTATTTCCAAAGCGAAATGGCGACTGGTGGGCACCGCCATTGGCGTGGTGATGTCCATCACGCTGATTTCCGCCTTTATCCAGCAGGCGTGGCTGTTTTTCCCGGCACTCGGGATCTGGGTCGGGGTGTGCTGCACACTGGCGACAGTTGTCAGAAACTTCCGCTCCTATGCGCTGGTGCTGGCGGGGTATACCTGCGCCATTATTGCCATCGGGGCCATTCCCAACCCCGCCAACGTGTTTATGACGGCCATGTCCCGCGCAACCTATATTGTGCTGGGCATTACGTGTGAGAGCGTTCTGGCTGGCCTGTTCGCCCATAATCTGGCGGATATGGCGCGGCGTAATATTCGTGACAAACTGCGCACCGCACTGGGCAATGTCTCGGCCTCGGTCTCCAGCCTGCTCTCGGGGGATGAGGAAGCTCTGGTGCGCTCACGCGCCATGTTTGGCCCCATTCTGTCAATCAATGACCAGATTGAATTCTCGGAAGTGGAAATGGGTCCGCACGGGCATGAGGGGGACCACGCCCGCGCAGCACTCGCTGCGGTGTCCGTCCTGCTCTCCCGTGGTCTGGGTATGGCGGTGCGTCTGCAATATGTGGATACGGACCAGCCGGTTTTCCGCGCCACGGCGGCCAGAGTCAGCACCTTTCTGACCAGCCTGCCGCCGCAGCTTGAAAATGATGATACCGTCCAGCATCTGCTGGAAGATCTGCGCCTGCTGCGCGGGGAATGCCGCCAGCAGATTGTGGATGCCCTGACGACTGAAATCAGCATGCAGCAGGTCCGGGTGCAGGATAACCCGGAAATTCAGGCCCTGCTGGACGGCCGTATTCTGCACAACGCGCTTGATGAACTGCTGGGAGAACTGGAACAGGCTATCCGGGAATATGATGCCAGCCAGCATTTTATCCGTGGGGACCACTTCCACTTCCGCCTGCAATCCCATGTGGACAAGCGGGAAGCTTTCTATAACGGGCTGCGCGCGACCGTCGCCATCACATCGGCCGGACTGGTGTGGGAAGTCACGGCATGGCCTGCGGGCCTTGGCTTCATCACCTTTGTCGCCATTGTGTGCGGTCTATTTGCCACGCGGGAAAATCCGGTGGTGGCCACCACCCAGTTTATGGTCGGCAGCCTGTGGGCGGCCCTTGTGTCCTTCTTTCTTGTGTTTGTGGTGCTCCCCACACAGGAAACCTACGAAATGCTGGTGGCCTCCCTCACGATCCCCATGATCGCAGGCGGACTGGCCAGCCGGAACGCCGGAACGGCCCTGCATGCGGCAGCCTACACACTGCTGCTGCCCAATTTTGTGCACCCCTTCAATCAGGGCCGTGAGGACGAAATTGCCTGGTTCAACAGCACGGCCGCCATTCTGCTCGGCGTGGCGTTTGCCGTCATCATGTTCCGGGCGGTGATGCCGTTCAGCAGTGCCGCGGAACGCTGGCGCATGCGCCGCACGCTGCTGCGTGACCTGCGCACGCTAGCATCCGCCGAACCCATCCCGCTGAACCAGAACTGGATTGGCCGGAATATTGACCGCTTTGCCCGGCTGATCCGCCACGCAGGCCCCACGCCCTCCCCCACCATTGAGGGCTGCCTGCAGGGCACACTGGCCGCCATGACCATTGGTCTGAACATCATCCGCCTGCGCAACCTGCTGCAACGCGACCAGATTCCGCCTGCTGCCCGCAGGCCGATTGAAGTGGTGATGAAGCGCATGAGCCGCTTTACCGGCAAATATGGCCGCACAGCCCAGAGCGCGCGCATTGCCACCAACACGCTTCGCCGCATTGAGGCTATGGAACCGAACATCACCACCCGGATCGAACTGACCCGCGCCATTGCCTACCTGATTGTGGTCTCGCACGAACTGGAAGCCAATGCCGTGTTCCTTGATGCATCCAAGCCTTACAAGGCAGTGTAAATCCTTCATTCTGCCGTTTTCTGAAAAATAATTTTAAGATGTACCGGGCCGCCTCCTTCATGTTATAACACGGGTTCTGGAGGAATTTCTGGCCCGTGTCTGTGTCTTCTCTGTCTGATCGCCTCGCGCAGCATATTCATGCGTGGGCTGCCAGAACCTCTCTGGGCCGCGCTGGCCTTTCAGAAAAAGCGCCCCTTGCATGGCTGATTGCCCCCTCCCCGGCCAATCTCGGTTTTGCCCTGCGCACAACCTTTGCCGCCCTGCTGGCTCTCAGCCTCGCTCTATGGATGGAACTGGACAGCCCGCAATGGGCCGCCATGACAACATGGATTGTGGCCCAGAACTCACGCGGGCAAAGCATGTCCAAAGCCAAATGGCGGCTGATTGGCACATGTCTTGGCGCCATAGCCGGGATTGCCTTTCTGGCGGCCTTTCCGCAGGAGCCGTGGCTGCTCTTCCCGCTGCTGGCGCTGGGGGCCGGTGCCTGCTGCGCCGAGGCGACGTTTTTGCGCAACTTCCGCTCCTACGCGCTGGTTCTGGTGGCTTTTACCTGCACCATCATCGTGCTGAGCGGGGCCAACCAGCCCGACAATGTCTTCATGATCGCCATGTCCCGCACGACCTACATCACGCTGGGTATTGTGTGTGAGAGCACGCTGGCAGGGCTGTTTGCCCCACGGCTGCAAACTGTTGCGCATGAAGAAATCCGCAGCCGGATGCAGGAGGCGTTAAGCGGAGCCTGCCTGAGCATGACAGGACTGCTGCTGGGAGAAAAAGATGGGCTGTTCCGCTCCCGAGCGCTGATCGGCAGTATTCCGTCTCTCGCGGATCAGATCGAGTTCAGTGAAATTGAGATCGGCCCGCACGCCCATATTGGGGACCACGCCCGCGCGGTTCTGGCGAGCATTTCCACCTTTCTGGCCCGCGGGCTGAGTCTGCATATCCATATGCAGGCGGCGGCCCCGCTGCCTGAAACTTTTGAAAAATCACTTTCAGATTTTGCGCAGATCCTGAAAACCATCCCTGAACGCCTGACGACCGAGACCGATCTGGTTGCAGCCGCCCGACAGATCCGGGCGGACCTGTACCACACCCGCACCAACTGCCTGCAAACCGCGACGGACACGCTGATCCTGTTTGAACAGGCCAGATCCCACCCCAACAGTTCCGAACAACTGATGCGGAACCTGCTCGAAAGCCGTATTCTGGAAACAGCACTTGCCAAGCTGATTCTGGAACTGGATGAAGCGGTGCAGCATTTTCTTGCAACGCTGGAGCCCGGCACAAAAGACCATTTCCACTTTGCCCAGCATATTGAAAAAGACCCTGTTCTGGCCATCAATAATGGCTTGCGAGCTGCCGTAGGGATCTGCGTTGGGGGTTTGATCTGGGAGTCACGGCGTGGCCGGACGGGTCTACGCTGGCCATGTTTGTGGCTGTCACCAGCACCCGCTTTTCCTCTTTTGAAAATCCTGTTCTAGCCTCAAGCGGTTTTTTAAGGGGCGCGGTCTGGGCTGCCGCGGTATCGTGGCTGCTGGTATTTTTTGTGCTGCCTGAACAGGCCAGTAATGAAACACTTCTGGCCTCCCTGTTCTTCCCCATGCTGATTGGCGGGTTAGCCCTGCGTGCCCCAAACTCCATTGGAACCGCCGCAGCCTATAACAATTTCATGCCCTTTATGGTGGGGCCCGCGAACCATAGCCGCCTGAATGAACTTGTCTGGTTTAACACCACACCCGCCGTTGTTCTTGGGATTGCGCTGGGCGTGTGGGCCTTCCGGCTGGTTCTGCCGTTTGACCCGGCGGCCGAACGCTGGCGGCTCCGCCGCAGACTGGTGCGCGATTTACGCAGGCTGGCCGCACAAAAAAGCGCCTTTACGCCCGCCGAATGGATGGCCCGCTCCTGCGGTCGAATTGCACAGATTATCCACCATGCCGGCGTCCAGCCTGATGCGCTGACGGAAGCCTATCTGGCCGGTGCCATGGGGATTATGACGGTCGGGCTGCTGGTGCTGCGTATTCAGCATGTGCTGGCGCATCAGGTGCTCTGCCCGGAGCAGACACGCCTGTTGCAGGATGTTCTGCACAGCATTGCAACCCTGCGTGGTTACAGCACGCGCCCTGCGGAAAAAGCCGCACAGGCCCTCGCCCTGCTGCGCCCGGCAGCGTTGTGGGAGCCAAACCTGTCCTTACAGATGGACCTGACCCGTGCCGTCGGCAGTCTGGAGGTCATGACGCGGGAACTGGCGGATAACGTGACCTTTCTGGACACAAGCCGCCGCTTCCATCTGCCCCGTGCGGCCTGACGCCCGCAGAACCGCCCAGCTATTCCCAGAGCTTCAGTGAGTCGGAGCTTCATTACTCAGTGCTGCTCAATATCATGAAAGCGCGTGTAATCCACGGCGATTTTCCCGTCCGGACGGGAAAGAACGATATCCACAAACCGGTGATTATGATGCACATGGTCAAACCGGTACGCCGTTCTGGCAAAAACAGTCTGACCGAGCGCCTCGTCCGTGCCGGTCACGGTCACGACAATTTCGGCCTCTTCCTTCTCAAGCTCCGCCATGCTCTTGCCGTGCAGCGGGCTTTCCGGCCCGATCACATGCGCCATGACAAATGCAAACCGCAGCACCGGCACATGAGACTGCACCAGCAAAAGCTGATCAAACTGCCGGACCAGATGCCCGTTTTCACTCAGCACCAGCCGGGAGAGCGAGACTTCCACATCCACGGATAAAATGACGCTCAGCCGCATATTAGCAATGCGGATACACAGTGCCGGAATACCATTTTCATTACTGATAACGGCTTTGTTGCTGAACATGATGCGCGCCCGGGGGCGGGCAAAACGGGCGAATACAACACCCGTTGCCAGCGCATTGATCATCATGCCAATCAGCACTTCAAACGTGACAATCACGTTGGCATACGGCCCGACAGGCACCATGCCGCCATAGCCCACGGTGGACAGCGTCTGCACACTGAAGAAGAACAGGGAGAGCAGCGTATGCTGGCTATCACCCGTCACCTGCCCCGGTGCGACCAGATAGAGCAGGGCAAAAAACAGATTGATCAGAAAATAGGAAATAACCGCCGAATACACAAAAGACGGCCAGCTTGCCGTCAGAGCGTGATGGTACAGGTCCGTCCAGACACTGTCTGAAAGCCCGACACGCACCACATCCCGGTGGCCCTTTTCCTCCACCAGCGCATGCGTGCGAAACCGGCGGATGGCTTCTTTTGTCGTGAAGTGGCTTTTTTTGCCCGTCTTGCCGGTATCCTCAAGCGGCGTATCATCCAGCCGGTTATACCGCGCCGTAAGTTTCGCCTCACGCTTTTCCTTAAGATGGCGGAATAAGCTTTTCATGTCTGACCTTCTGATCTGAAAGGCCGCCATGCCGCGCGACCCTGCCGTCAGACGGTGATACACGCGCGCAGAACCGCGTGCGCCTATCATTTACGCATGGCAAATCCGCATCACTTTGCAGAGATTTTTCTTATTGCGCTTTGGGCTCTGCAAACGGATGGAGGGAGACCCCGCCTGCCAGATGCGCCCATTCCGCCGCATCTCCTTGCGCGGATGTTGCCCCGCCACGCAGCAGCGTTTCCCCCTGCGTCACCGTTGCGGCGTCTGCCGTATTGGCGGACTTGGCCTGCATGGACGCACTCTGCGCGGCCCGCGCCCAGAAACTGGCCGCTTTCTGGTGGTCCCCGCTGCGGTCCGCCGCCTGCCCGGCCAGAGCCAGCGCCCGCGCCATATCACGGTAAGAGGCTTCATCCCGCCGCAAGGTGGCCGCCTGCTCCGCAAGCTGCTCTGCCTGCACGGGGCTGGAGGCCAGCACGGCGCGCGCCTGAATTTCCGCCTTATCCGCCTGCTCCGTGCGGGAAAGCGGCGGCTTCAGCGCATTGAAATAGGTCAGTGCTTTCTGGAAGGCCGTTCTATCCTGCCCGGCATCCGCCGCCAGCCCCAGCACCAGGGCCGAGCGCGCGGCATAAGCGCGATCCGCCGCACTCATACCGCCGGAAGCCAGCGTGACGGCCTGAGAATATTGCCGCAGACGGTAGCGGGCCGCCGCTTCAATCAGGTCAAACTCAGGCTGTGCGGTCTGCCCGCGTAAAGCGGCTGCCTGCCGGGTTGTCTGCACGGTTTTAACCGCAGCAGCCGGATCATCCCCCGCCAGTTGCGCCACCGCCAGATCATACCCTGCCTCGGCCGCAGCCACCCCATCATCCCGCAACAGCGCCAGATCCGCTGCCCGGCGATACTGGGTGATCGCCACGCTGTAGCGGCCCAGTTCAAAAGAATCCTGCCCCGCTGTCATGGCCTGATCCCACGCGGCGTCATCCCGTGCGGACGGCGCTTCCACCGCCCCGCCACCGCATCCGGCCAGAAGCAGGGGGGCTAGCAGGGTGAGTGCGGCAACGCGCTTCATGGCCGCACCTGCCGGGGGGCAAGACGGTTTTTTCTGGTGGTTTTCTGCCCGCCCAGCAGCCACATCCCACGGAGTTGGTCTGTCAGCTTTTCCAGCCCGTACAGGGTGGTCTGCGCCTGTGCCAGCAGGGCTGGCAGATCTGCCGTGCTGGCCTCCACACTGCCAGCAATCGCGGGCAGATGCGGGGTCGCGCCTTTCAGATCATGCGAGGCAGAGCGCAGGTTGTTCATGGTGCCGTCCGTTTTGGTCATAATCCCGGAAACCTGCTGCTCAATCGGCTTCAGTCGGTCAATGACGGTGTTCAGAGAAACCGCTGCCGCCTGCGCCTGCTTGAGCAGTTCATCATTCGTCAGCAGTTGGCCCACCGTCCCCTTGCCTGCGTGCATGTCCGTCATGGTGGCGTCCAGTTCGGCCATCATGTGGCGGGCACTGGCAATGGCGGGCATGATCTGCGCCTGAATATCATTGAGTGTTGCGGTAATCTGATCCGCCGGGTTGGGGGCAGGTGTGGCGCTGAGCACCGCATAGCTCCAGTCCATGGCCTCGCCATGCCCTCGGCTGAGTTCCAGATAAGATGACCCTGTGACAATAAACTGCTTACGGATAATGGCTGTGCTGTCCCGCCGGATAAAGGGCTTGGCCTGCGGGTCCAGATCCACCAGCGCATACATATCACCCGAAGGGTTGAGTTTCACGGCGCGGATGGTTCCGGCATGGGTGCCCAATAGCTGCACATCACTCCCCACCGTCAGGCCGCCCACGCCCGAGGCAGGCAGGGTGACATGCAGGCGCGCGGGCGGTGTCAGCCAGTTTTGCAGCACACCGGCTTCCACCACGGCGCCAGCAAACAGCACCACGCTGAGAAGGACAAGAAACCCGACCCATTCATCCGCATAGCGGAGAGAAATGAGGGGTTTGATTTTCTGTCTTAAGCGGATCTGGAACATTATGCCGTCCGTATTTCTACAAGCCCGTCATCAGCCAGGCGCCATATACTCGTTATCCCCTGCCGGTAGCCCTGCCATATGGCATTATTACGCACCAGCCAGATAACACCTGCGCCCCTGTCCCGCGCATCCGTTATTGCACTGAGAAACGGATTTTGCAGGTCCACGGGGCTTCCTTCCAGCGGGTCTTCCAGAAGCAGCAGGCGGGGTCGCCCGAGAAAGGCCCGCACACACCCGGCACGCAGCAGGTCCACATCGGACAACATGCTGGGCCGCAGCACCGGCAGGCCGGGCAGACCGAACAGTTCCCCAAGCCTTGCCGCTTCCGCCACAATGTCATCCAGCGGGCGGGATGTATGGTGCAGTTGCTGGAGGGTAATCGCAAGATGTGTGTTCAGAAACTCTGGCCAGCTTGCCCGGCGGGTCATGCGCCCGATGCGGCCGCGCAGGGCGTTAAGCTCCCTGTCATGCAGGTCTGCCCAGTCCAGCCCCATGAACCTGACCGCGCCATCATCCAACGGCACCAGCCCGCAGCACAGATCCGCAAACATGGTGGCGCGGGAGGTGGAGCGTGCTTCAACCACCATACAGTCACCGGGCATCAGCTTCATGCTGAACGGCACGGGCGGCAGGCCACTTTCCTCAAAAGAGGGAACAGCCTTGTTCAGTTCCAGCAGCGGGCCTGCGATGCGTGTATCCATGAGCTTACAGATCCAGACTGAACAGCACGCTGACAGCCATCACAATCAGCATGCCGCGTGAGAAGCCGCGCGGCAGAAGCGTGCGCAGGTTGTCCTCATTTGTGGCGGTCAGCCCCGTCAGGCAGCCACCCAGCCCCACAACAAACCCGACCGTGACGAATTTGAGCGGAATCACCAGATAATCCGCGCGGGACATGGCCGTGATAACATCATACAGAAACGTCCAGACCGGATTTGTCACCACGCCGGAAATCCGGCTGATAACGTAGCCCGTGACAAGGGCCGCGAAAGAAAACAGAATCCCCAGCGTAAAGCCGCCAACGGTAAAGGCCAGCGTCCGGGGCATGACCAGCAGCAGAAACGGGTCCAGCCCCTGCGCCTGCATGGAGCGGATTTCCCCCCCGGTTGTCAGCAGCCCCAGCTCCGTTACGGAGAGCATGCCGTTGCGGCCCAGCAGCAGAATACCAACCAGAATGGGCGCAATTTCCCGAATGACGACATCAATCAGAATGGTGCCGGTCATTTTGGCCATCCCGGCCAGACCAAGCCAGTAAATGGTCTGGGAGACGGCGGCCACACCTGTCAGCGTCCCCGCAAACAGGGTGGCAATCAGCCCGCCGCCAATCACGCTACGCATGGTGGAGGCAAATTCAAACCGCACGGTCCGCCGCCAGGAATGAGCGCGGAAACTTTCAAAAATAACGCCCCAGCTTGCCCCGAGCATAATCAGGAAAAAGCGGATCTGCCGCCGTGTCAGCCGCCCAAGCCATGCCAGTTTTTCCCGCGCCCAGTCTCGCAGCGTGAGTTTTGGTCGGTTCTGGGAGTGACTGGCGGCATCCGCCTCCAGAATCGGGTCCCGCTCTTCCCCCGGATTACGTGGCTCGCTGCTGCCACTCATCGGCGTGCCGCCAGAATATAAGCGCGGCCCAGCCCCAGATGCGGCGCAAAGAAGGACCCGCGCGAGCGGAACAGATATCTGTCACGCAGCGCCTGATACACGCGGTCCGTCACCTGAATGGTGCCGCCATCACTCGCGCCCTGCGCCATCAGTTCCGCGAGCGAGACCGTCTGCCCCCACAGGTTGAATACTTTTGGGTCTTCACCCACAGCGCCGCCAAAGGCCGCGCCATAGTCCAGACCCATGGCAAAAACCGGCTCAAGATTAGCGGCTGCCAGTGTTGCCATAAATGTCTCACGCATGGTCAGCGCGGCATCGGCAATGCGGATAATGGCTGTCGGGTCTTCCTCAACCGTGCAGCCCGCCATGCAGATCATCCGGTGCCCTGCCACCTCCACCGCAAACAGGCCGCGCTCTCTGGAAATACGCTGCACATCGGTTGCCAGCGCATTAATCAACTGGAGCAGGCTTTTGGTTTCCGCCTCACCATCCACAACCGGATCAGAAAACGTGATCACCAGCACCGCAACGGACGGATAAATGCCTGACGTGCTGACGCCTGCCACCTGCGGCGCCTGCATCAGCATATTATCATAACGCGGCGCAGGCAGCGGCGTGGCGGATGTCGCTGTGCCCGGAATATCCTCGGCGGCCAGAGCATGCGTTCCGGCATCATCCGCGGTTTCCGCCAGCCTGATCCCGGCGATGGAAGCCATAAGGTCAACAAAATACAGCAGATGCGGCGCCATGTGCGCATCTTCCAGCACCAGCCCGCCCATAATCCCTTTCGGGCCGTGAATGGGGTAGATCGCGAGCATTCTGGTGCCCAGTTCCCGCATCACGAGGCGTTCAAACTGCCGGGTGCGTTCATCCGTGGCGGCATTTTCAACCGTCAGCACGTCCCCGGCTTCAATCGTTTCAAACAACTCACCCAGATCAGCGCGCGACATTTCAAAACCACCGGAATGGGCATCCTGTTTCTGATCATATGAATCTTCGCAGATCATCGCCGCACCATCGTGCAGCAGCCGCCAGATGCTGGCCCGGCGCGCATCCGTGATGTGCACAAGCTGCTCCGTCAGCACCAGTGGTTCGGCAGTCGGATCAAACAGGCGTGGGGTGGCGGCAACCTGCTGCACGGCTGCGGTTTCATGCGCGATCTGCGCGCCCTGCTGCCCCAGTTTGCGGGCCACCCGTTCTGACCGCCGGACCTGCCGCACCAGAAACCCGGCCAGCACCAGAGAGAACACAATAATAATGCCTGCAAACTGCAAGCTCTGCTGGCTGCTCTGCCGGGCAAAGTTTGCAAAATCGCTCTCCGGGGCAGACAGAAGCAAAATCCAGCCCTCTGCTGAGTTTTTCAGCGGGGACGCAATGGTGACGTAGCGTTTGCCATTCAGTTCAAAACTGCGTGGCCCGAACCCCCGCACGCGGTAATGGTCATACCCGCGTGCAAAAACCGGGTGCGTCTTGGGGTCCAGCACCATCTTGTTAGGGTCCCATCCCGCAGCTTCCGCCTGCTGCATGATGTTACGCCCCGCAATAACCCGGCCCTTGCTGTCCAGAATAATAGCGTTGCCGGTTTTGCCCACTTTCAGATGATCAAGAAAGGTGCTGAGTTCATTGAGGGAAATATTGGTGGCAAACACATAGGTATGCCCGTTTGCCCCTTTAAACCGCAGGGAGCTTGTCATCACAAACTGCCGCGCCGTGGCAAACAGATAAGGCTGCGTCCACTGCGTGTCCGTCTTGCCCTCCGTATTGGCATACCATGGGCGTTTCCGGGGGTCATATCCGGTTGCGTCGGTATATTCCTCGCCGGTTTTTACGCCGTCATCCGTATAAAACTCGCGGTGATAGACCTGTTTGCCATCATGCAACTCAAACGTGGTGCGTTCCTGATTTTTACCGTCCGGCCCGCGGGTAATCAGACGGAAATGCCCGTCTTCATCCCCCAGATAAAAGGACTGTAACTGCGGGACGCTTTGCAGCATGGCCGCACCGTAGGAATTGAACACCCGGTCCGCCACCTGCGGCGGCGCATGCGTAATCATCCCGCTGGCGATGATATTCCCGGCCATGGCGGGCATAATGTAGTCTGACACTTCCTGAGAAATGTTCTGCTGCACAGCGCCCAGCAATTCATGCGTCAGCGCCACAACACCCGCCCGCGTGGAGCGGTAGGAATGCAGACCAATGGCGGCAATGGCCCCCACAACCAGCACCAGCACGCCAAAGGGCAGAACCAGATGCAGCAGGACGCGCTTTATGGACGCATCATTCTGCACAGTCGGATCGACAATCTCATCAGAAGACACGTGATTTTTTCCCCTGACTTCTGGTCATAAATCCCTCATCCGCGGCAGATGTCTAAAAATTAAGGTGCCCAGAACGCGGCGGATTGTCCAGCCCCATAGCACTGCCGGGGCGCGCAGAGCCTCTATGCTCTACCCCCTGCACACATCTGCTCCTGAGAGAAAACAGGCAACCGCCGGGAAATCAGGCTTCCAGATCAGCCTCAAAGCGGGTTGGCACATCCAGTGCCTGCCCCAGTCTGGCAAGCCCGCGCCCCACTGTTTCCCCCCGCACGGCCACACGCGAGGACACCAGCTTGAGCACCAGCTCCTTGCGGTGCCACAGCAACGCCGTGCCATCCAGCAAAACAGCCGTACCGCCGGAGAGCGAATAAGCCAGCCGCAACGCCTGCCCCAGCACAATGGCGCGCCGCCATGCGGCGTCACTCAGCAGCGTGCGGGAGGTTGCCAGAAACTCGACAGTCGTATCCGCGGCGTACCGCACGGCCAGCGCCAGTGAGAGCCAGGCCCGGGCCTCATGGTCAAACCCCACACCCTGCATGCGCAGAATACGCCAGTAGGTCTGCTCTGCCCGGTATTCCGGGTGATCGTGGCTGCCGACATCAGAGAGGATGCAGGCAATGCGCCGCAAATGCTGCTCCTGCGGTGTTTCCTTGGGCAGAAGGCCATCTGTCCAGCGGCACAAGACATCCGGCAGCGTATTGCTCCGGCCCAGCCGGGCACACATATCCCGCGCCACAACATCCATCGGGTCCTGCGGCAGGCAATCCGGGGCGACATTCAGCATGTACCACCCCTCCCGCAGACCATCCACGCAGAACACCACCCGGTCAGGCTGCACCTTACGCAGCAATCTGCGCAGCACGGTGGCCGCAAACGGCACATCATCCAGACGTTTTTTGGGGGCTCCGGGCAGGCGCTCCAGACCACGGCGTGGCGCGTGCAGCAGCCAGCCCGTCATCTCCCGCGCTTCTTCCAGCCCCAGAGTATAATAATGCACAATGTTCAGCGGATACTGCATGCGGGCAATGTGCAGGCGGGCCAGCGCACGGAACGCCCCGCCCACCAGATACAGCGTGCTGCCCTTGACCTGAGGCAGCCATTTGACGGCCCCGATATCCTCATCCGCCAGCGTGCGGGCCACTTCAAGGTCGCCTTTCGCACGGTCACTCAGGCGGATTACACCGAGCGGCAGAGTATTGGCATCATGCCGCCCGTCTTCCGTCAGGTGGATCAGTTCCAGTGACCCACCCCCAACATCGGCCACCAGACCATTGGCGCGGGGGATGCCGCACATCACGCCAATCGCGGAGTGGTCAGCCTCCTCTTCCCCGCTCAGGATGCGGATGGGCACGCCCGGCATGTTTCTGCGCAGGGCTTCCACAAATTCCGGGCCGTTCAGGGCATCACGCACCGCAGCGGTGGCCAGAATTTCAAACGGGTCCGCGTTCATGGCGCGCGCAATGGCGTGGAAGCGACTCAGCACTTCCATCGCCATCTGCACGCCTTCTTCATTCAGCTTGCCTGTGGCGGTCAGCCCGCGGCCCAGACGCAACACCGCCTTTTCATTAAAAATAGGCACGGGGTTGCGTGATATGCCCTCGAACACCACGAGGCGCACAGAATTGGACCCAAGATCAACAACGGCCGAGCGGCGCGGCATATCAGTCTGCATGGGCGGCACTCTACTCCCGAAACGCATTCACGAAAACCGGGAACAGACGCCGAAAACACGCTTTCTGATTTTCCCGCACCACTGGCTGAGGTCAGTCATCAAACATCAGGTCTTTGGACGTGGGCAGAGAGGCCGGTGCGCGCAGAGGCGTTTCATGCGCGGCGGACCCCCGGCCCGAGAGTGAGGGATGCGTCATGAACCATTCATGCGCCGAGAACGGCCGCGCCCCCGGTGACAGTCTGCGCCACGTGCCGCTGGATTCCAGCCCCCAGGATTGCAGATTATCTTTGATATTGGAGACCATGATCTGCCCCAGCATCTGGGCATGCACCGTCGGGTTGGTGACGGGCACCATGCTTTCCACCCGCCAGTCCATATTGCGCGTCATCCAGTCTGCTGAAGACAGATAGACCTTGGCATAACGAGACGGCAGACGGTGGCCGTTGCCAAACGCAAAAATACGCGAATGTTCCAGAAAACGCCCGACAACCGATTTGATGCGGATATTTTCAGAGAGACCCGGCACACCCGGACGCAGGCAGCAGATCCCACGGATCACGCCCACAATTCTGACCCCGGCGCAGGAGGCACGATAGAGGCAGTCGATCAGGTCCGGGTCCACCAGCGCATTCATCTTCAGCCAGATCGTGCCCGGACGCCCGGCTTTAACGTGGGCCATTTCTTCCTCAATCAGTTCCCGCAGCGTGCTGCGGATGGTGATGGGGGAGAAGGAAATGGCTTCCATTCTGGCGGGCATGGCGTAGCCGGTCACGTAGTTGAACAGGCGGGCGGAATCCCGAGCCAGTTCCGGCTTGCAGGTAAAAAAGGAAAGGTCCGTATAAATCTTGGCGGTAATCGGGTGGTAGTTGCCCGTGCCAAAATGCGCGTAGGACCGCACCTGATTCCCCTCGCGCCGCACCACAAGACTCAGCTTGGCGTGGGTTTTCAGGTCCGCAAACCCAAACACCACCTGCACCCCGGCGGCTTCCAGCGCGCGGGCAAGGCGAATATTGGCTTCTTCATCAAACCGTGCACGCAACTCCACCATGGCGGTGACGGACTTCCCGGCCTCGGCGGCTTCAATCAGCGCCTTCACGATGGGGGAGTCACGGGAGGTCCGGTAGAGGGTCTGCTTGATGGCAATCACGTTCGGGTCGAGCGCGGCCTGACGCAGGAACTGCACAACAACGTCAAAACTTTCAAACGGGTGATGGACCAGCAGGTCCTTCGCGCGGATGGCGGCAAAACAATCCCCGTTGAAGTCCAGAATCCGTTCCGGGAAGCGCGGCGTATAGGGCGGGAACAGCAGATCGGGGCGGTCATCCACAATCATCTGCTTGAGGTCCACCACACCAATCACACCGGAATGGACGGCAATTTCTTCTGAAGGCAGGTCCAGACCGGAGGCTATGGCGTCCGCCAGTTCGGTCGGCACCCGCTTTTCCATATCCAGATGAATGACCACCCCACGGCGGCGGCGTTTGAGCGCACTTTCATAGGAGCGGACAAGGTCTTCCGCCTCATCCTCAAATTCCACATCGGTATCACGCACCACGCGCAGCATCCCGCTTTCCCCCACCACAAGTCCGGGGAAAAGCTGTCCATGCACAGCGTAATCAGATCTTCCAGACGGATAAAGCGGACAGCTTTGCTCTCTGCCCCCTCCTTACCCGGCAGGCGGATAAACCGCTCCACCTGCGCAGGCAGCAGGATAAGCGCATTCATGGCGAAGGCCCCGTTTTCCGCCAGCAGCAGACGCAGGCCGAGTGCCAGCCCCATGTTCGGGATAAAGGGCAGCGGATGCGCGGGGTCTACCGCAAGCGGCGTCAGAACCGGGAACACACGGTCCATAAAGCAGGCATGCAGCCATGTGCGATCGGCTTCATCCAGATCAGCCGGTTCACACAGGACCACGCCCTCTTCCGCCAGCAGGCCGCGCAGTTCCACCCAGATACGCTGCTGTTCACGCAGGAGCTGGGCGCAGCGTTCACGCACCGCATCAAGCTGCTGGGCCGGAGTCAGGCCGTCGGGCGAGAGAGCGACCAGCCCTTCCCGCACCTGCCCGACCAGCCCGGCCACACGCACAGAATAAAATTCATCCAGATTGCTGGCGCTGATGGACAGAAAGCGCAGGCGCTCCAGCAACGGGTTGCGGGGATTATCCGCCTCTTCCACCACACGCTGGTTAAAGGCCAGCCATGAGAGTTCGCGGTTGATAAACCGCTCGGGCATTTCCAGCGTCACCTTGTTCTGGGTCGGCTTTTTGCTGGCCCGGCTGGCGGCCGGTGCACGTCTGCGGGCGGGCACTCTGGCTCTGGCTGATTGGCCTGTTTTTTTATTCTGCGCCGTCGTCACACCCATTCTCCCTGTCTGCGCCACGCCCGCCTGCATTGGCCTTGCTGGCACGTGGCCATCGTCTGATGTTGCTGCACCATACTGTACAGTCATCTGACGGGAAAAGAATGGCACATGTTACGGTTTTATGTCGTCCCATTCCCGCGATCGGCGGCGGGACCGCAAACAGGACATAAAAAGGCACGCAGAATGGTTATCCCGCGAGCCTTTTTCACAAATCATTTTCCGCTGCGTCATCCGGCGTTTTACACGCCGGACCTTATCAGAAGCGTTTCAGGGCTCAGAGGTGCCCCTGAGACAGTTCCTTCGCCAGCGCCTGATTTTTATAAACCACTTTCAGCGCTTCCATGATGGCAGCGGTATCAACCGCAACAGCGCGGTTCGTGCTTTCATCATAATAGAAATCCCCACCCAGAGAGTGGATATTACCGTCAAAAATCAGCCCTACAGCATGGCCTTCAGAGTTGATCACCGGGGAGCCTGAATTGCCGCCGATAATGTCATTTGTGGAGACAAAATCATACGGCGTCTTCATGTTCACATGCGCCTTGGCGTCCAGCCAGGGCTTGGTGAGCTTGAAAGGGTCGGACCCGGTTGCGCGGTCATACAGGCCAGAGAAATAGGTAAAGGCCGGAACGGCTTTTCCGTTTTCATCCCAGCCTTTAACCTGCCCGAAGGAGAGACGCTGCGTAAATGTGGCATCCGGGTAGGACGAGACACCATCCCGCTCAAAACGTGCCTTGGCCATTGCTTCCGTTGCCTGACGGGAGGGAGCCGCCACGTCATCATCCATCTGCTTGCGCAGGGCACGGGTGTGCGGCTCAAGGCTGCGGGCCAGCACAATCATCGGGTCTTTGGAGGCCGTAACAGCGTCCGCGCCGCCTTTCCACAGAGCCAGACGCACCTTCGGGTCGGCCAGCTTCGTGCCGTTAACCAGCGTTTCCGCCAGATCATCCGGGGAGGCCTTGCCCAGAACCAGCTTCACCATATCATCATCCGCGCCCAGCACCTGCCGCAGCTTGGAAAGAGAAAAGGCGAGTTCGGTTTTTTCAAGATCCGGATAGACCGGAGCCGTCGAGCCAAGCTCTGCTTCCAGCGCAGGCAGACGGGCATCATGGTAGGCCGTCAGACGTTCCGCATCCGGCTTCTGGCGTTCATTCGCGGCACGCACCAGCAGTTTGGCATACTGGAACAGCTCGCCCTGAATCCCAAAAGAGCCTTCCAGCATCACGTAGGGTTTGAAAATCCGCTTCTTGACGGCCAGAGCCTCCGCGTTTTTCGCCCACGGATCACCATAGGCTTCCTTGCGTTTGGGGTCGGCGTTAATCCAGTCACGCAGGCTGGCTTCGCTCTTTGCCTTGGCATCCAGCAGTTTGGGGTCAGCCAGAACATCCACGCGGCCGCGATAGACTTTCAGACTGTTTTCAATCCCGAAAATCCGCTCCTGCGCTTCCTGATGATGCGCGGCACTTTCCCGGCTGTACTGCACAGTGCGCCATCCAGCGCGGAATAATTGTCAACAATAAAGGGCACCGTCACGTTTCTGGAAAATTCCAGATCAGCCAGCGGCACTTCCCGCTCCGTGGAGCCCGGATTGCCAGAGGTAAAGACCAGTTCCCCTTCCTTCGGACCTGCGGCGTCAAACGGCAGGAAGGCGTCAACCTTGGCAGGTTTGCCATTTTCATAAACGCGCAGGAACGCCATATCGAGGTCATAGCGGGGGAAGTTAAAGTTATCCGGGTCCCCGCCAAAGAAGGCCGCGTTCTGGTCCGGCGCCATGACCATGCGCACGTCCTGATAGCGGCGATAACGGTACAGAGCGGTCCGGCCTCCGTGATACAGGCTGATCACATCGCAGCGCCATTTGGTCGGGTCATCCTTGGCGCAGTCTTTTTCAATAGCGCTTTCTTCAGCCTGACGCGCCGTGGTGTAGGCAGCGCCATCCTTGCCGCGCAGCGCCGTCTGCATCCGCTCCGTCACGTCGGTAATGCTGTCGAGCTGGTTCAGCTCCATGGCCGGGCAGCGCTGTTCATCCGCAGGACTTTTGGCGCTGTAGCCATCCTGAAAATAATTTTTGCCTTTCCCGGAAAGCTGCTGGAGACATTCATTGGCGCAATGGTGTTGGTCATCACCAGCCCGTCGGCGGAGACGAAAGACGCCGAGCACCCCAGCGCCAGACGCGCAGAGGCTTTTGTCACGCGCTCTGTCCATGCTGGCGTGGGGGTAAAGCCGTAACGCTGCTTCATCAGCTCCACGGGCAGATGGTCCATTGTCCACATCCCCTCGTCCGCATGCGCAAACGGGATTGCGGGAAGAACCGCAGGCGCGCAGGCCAGCACTGCCAGAGGCAACAGAGAACGCTTGAAAAAGCTGCTCATGATTGCAGAAACACCCTTCAGGTTGATGTTACACTATAACAAATCTGTCACACAGTGGCGCAGACACGCCCGCAGGGCAAGACGTTAAGGCCGCGTTGCGTCCTCTTCCAGCACAGATTCCAGAACACCCGTCGCCAGGGCGCGCGTCACTTTCTTGCCTGATGCCAGTGCGGCCGCGTCCAGCCGAGCCGCCATATCCCGAATCGCGCCCGCATTGCGCGGCAGACGCCGCAGCAGCCACTCCGTTACCGGCTGGGCCACCACCATCTGCCGTTCCGCCAGCAGACGCAGGAACAGCCTGCGCAGCAGATCCTCCTCCGCCTGGCCGATGGGCACGGAGGCCGTAGCCCGCAGGCGGCTGGCGAGATCAGGCAGGGACACAGGCCACCGTGCAGGAGAAGCCCGTCCGGCCATAAGCAGCACCATCCGCTGTTCGCGCACGAGGTTAATCAGATGCAGAAGATCCGCCTCTTCCCGCACCTGATCGGCATTATCCAGCGCCAGCGCGCGAAATCCGCCTTCCTGAAAAAGGCCAGCCACATCCTGCGCATTCAGGCGGCGGCCTTCAATCACCGGCGCGCCATGCCGCGCCGCCCAGACGGAAAGCAGATGCGTCTTGCCCGTGCCGCTTTCCCCCCACAGGGCCATGCGGCCTTCCGGCCAGCGCCACATGGCCTCGGCATCCAGCACCCAGCCGCGCGCCGCAGCATTGGAGGGAGCCGCCACAAAGTCTGACCGGCCGAATCGGGGCCGGTGCGCAAAGGGCAGAGCAATCTGCCCGGCCGCTCCGGCCTCCTTTCCGTCCGCCACAGGCTGCTGTGCGGGCTTTTTTGTTTCCGTATTCCGTTCCATGCCGCTTTGCGTGTTGCTTCACCTGCCGTAAAGACTGTCCTCAGGGATTCCTACCCTACCCGATCCGTTCCATCGACCCCTTTCAGACCAAGAGCACCTGTCATGACGTCTTCTTCCAGTTCTCCCTCTTCCCGCCTCACTTACCGTGACTCCGGCGTGGACATTGAAGCAGGAGAAGCTTTGATTGACGCCATCAAACCCGCAGCCAAAGCCACCGACCGCCCCGGCACCATGGGCGGGCTTGGCGGATTCGGCGCGCTGTTTGACCTCAAGGCCGCAGGCTTTCAGGACCCGGTGCTCGTCTCCTGCACGGATGGGGTGGGCACCAAGCTGACCCTCGCGATTGAAACTGGCCTGCATGAAACCGTGGGGATCGATCTGGTCGCCATGTGCGTGAATGACCTGATTGTGCAGGGGGCGGAACCGCTCTTCTTCCTTGATTATTTTGCAACGGGTCGCCTGTCTGTAGACAGTGCTGCCAAGGTTGTGCGCGGCATTGCGCAGGGGTGTGAGCAGTCCGGTTGCGCGCTGGTGGGCGGTGAAACCGCGGAAATGCCCGGCATGTATGCCGATGGACATTATGATCTGGCTGGTTTTTCCGTAGGTGCTGCGGAACGCTCCGCCCTGCTCCCGGCTGGCATTGCAGAGGGTGATGCCCTGATTGCCCTGCCCTCCAGCGGCGTACATTCCAATGGCTATTCCCTGGTGCGCCGCATTGTGGCGGACGCCCATCTGGCCTGGACGGACCCGGCCGCCTTCGCACCGGGCAAAAATCTGGGTGAAGCCCTGCTGACCCCGACCAAACTTTACGTCCGCACCGTGCTGGACCTGCACCGTGCGGGCCTGCTGCATGCCGCGGCCCACATTACCGGCGGCGGTCTGCCGGGCAATCTGCCGCGCATTCTGCCTGACGGGCTGGACGCGGTGATTGACGCCGCATGGCCCGTCCCGCCCGTGTTCAACTGGCTGGCCCGCACGGGCGATGTCGCGAACGAGGAAATGCTGCGCGTCTTTAACTGTGGCGTCGGCATGGTGCTGATCACCCCCAAACCGGACGAGGTTCTTGCCCGCCTGAAAGACATGGGGGAGACCGGCACGCTGATCGGGCATATCGCCAAAGCCGCCGACAGCTCTGCCAAGGCCGGCCTGAAAATGGTGACGGCTCCGGATTTTCACGCAGCATGAGTGAGACGCCTAAAACCCCGGTCGCCATTCTGCTCAGTGGCCGGGGCAGTAACGCCACAGCGCTGATTGAGGCCTGCGCCCGGCCCGATTTTCCGGCCCGCATCTGCCTTGTACTGAGCAACAAACCAGACGCGCCGGGGCTCGACATGGCCCGCGCGGCAGGGCTTGAGACTGTGGCGATCGACCACCGTCTGTATAAAAAAGACCGTGAAGCGCATGAACGCGCTGTGGACGCCGCCTTGCAGAAGGCCGGGGCGGAAGTTGTCTGTCTGGCAGGCTATATGCGGCTGCTGACCCCATTCCTCACCACACAGTGGGCCGGGAAAATGCTGAACATTCACCCCAGCCTGCTGCCGGTTTTCCCCGGCCTGCACACGCATGAGCGCGCGCTGGACGCCGGTGTGCGTATCCATGGCTGCACGGTGCATCTGGTGACGGAAGGGATGGATGAAGGCCCTATTCTCGGGCAGGCCGCCGTGCCGGTCCTGCCGGGGGATACGGCAGAGGGTCTCGCGGCCCGCGTGCTGCGGCAGGAACACCGGCTCTACCCGGATGTGCTCCGCCGGTATCTGACCAAAAGCCCGGCATCCACTCCGGCAGAGGCCGCCCTGCTGGTGGCCTGATGCCCCGGCAGGGCAGCCTGCCACCGTCCTTCGCCTTTATGGCCGCCCTTTAGGGTCACTCTGGTGGCCTGACGTGATTGCCTGAACAGATAGTGAGCTGATGACAGCAGAACCCCGCCGCCCCCGTAACCCCAGACGCAACGCCGCACGCCGGAACAACGCGCCCCAGCCTGCCGACCCGACGCGGGACGTTGCCTTTGATATTCTGTGCGGCGTGGTGGAACACCGGCGTATGCTGGAAACCAGCCTCTCCCGCTCCGCCAATGAGCATGAGGCCCCGGCGCGGGACCGTGCCGCGGCACATCGTCTGGCCGCCGCAACCCTCCGCCACATGGGCACCCTGCGCACGCTTCTGGAACCGTTCCTGCGCAAGGAACCGCCGGAGCCTGTGCGCATTGCGCTGATGATGGGCTGCGCGCAGTTGCTGTTTCTGGAAACACCGCCGCATGCGGCTGTGGGCACCACCGTTTCTCTGCTGCGCCGCCGCAAGCTGGCTCCGTTTGCCGGGCTGGCCAACGCCGTGCTGCGCAAGGTGGCGGATCAGGGTCCGGCCCTGCTGGACGGGCTGGATCAGCCCCGGCTGAATATTCCGGCATGGCTGTGGAGTTCATGGAATACGCTGGGCAAAGGGGCGGCACGCGCCATTGCTGAGGGCATCAGCCATGAAGCCCCGCTGGACATTACCCTTCGCCCCGGCGCCCCCGCACCGGAAGGCGGTGTGCTCTGCCCAACGGTCCATTCGCCTGCCTGCGGCACCCGCGTGACGGAACTGCCGGGCTATGAGGAGGGTGCCTTCTGGGTGCAGGATGCCGCCGCCACCC
>NZ_BAJW01000025.1 GCF_000613905.1 Acetobacter persici JCM 25330 | reverse complement strand
ATGCCCCGGCTCCTGCTGCTGATGCGCCCGCTCCGGCAGCCGCAGCTCCGGCCACAAAAGAAGAAGCCAACCCGTACGGTCTTGGCGCTCTGTGGTCCAACGGTGACATCATTGCACGTGGCGTGCTGATGATCATGCTGATCATGTCCCTGGGCACCTGGTTCATCATGATCACCAAGTTCATCGAACAGGCTCGTCTGTTCGCTGCCGCCAAGGAAGCCACCAAGCAGTTCTGGACGAAGAGCACCATTCAGGAAGGCGCCGCTGCCCTGAAATCCACCTCTCCGTTCCGCTACATTGCTGACACCGGCATTGTTGCAGCCGAACATCATGAAGGCACGATGCAGGAATCCATCGACCTGAACAGCTGGACCTCTCTGTCCATTCAGCGTTCGGTGAACAACATCCAGAACAGCCTCCAGTCTGGTCTGGCCTTCCTGGGCACCGTGGGCTCCACCTCTCCGTTCGTTGGTCTGTTCGGCACCGTCTGGGGTATTTATCACGCCCTGACAGCCATCGGCATTGCCGGTCAGGCTTCCATCGACAAGGTTGCTGGTCCGGTTGGTGAATCTCTGATCATGACGGCTATTGGTCTGGCGACCGCTGTTCCGGCCGTGCTGGGGTACAACCTGCTGGTGCGTCGTAACAAAGGGGCTATGGACGCGTGCGTGACTTTGCTGCCGACCTTCAGTCCATCCTGATTGGTGGCCTGCGTCATGGTGCCGGTGCAGAAAGCATTGTTGTCCGCGCTGACAACTCTCCCACCACCTCAACCATCTCTAACCGGGTAGGTTAATCATGGGTATGTCTGTCGGAGACAGCGGGGGCGAAGACGACGTCGTATCGGCGATCAACACAACTCCCCTCGTTGATGTCATGCTGGTGTTGCTGATCATCTTTCTGATCACAATTCCGGTTGCAACCCACACGGTCAAGGTAACTTTGCCGAAGGATATGAACCAGCCGACACAGACAAAGATGTCTAACGTCGTGCTTGCAGTGGCGGAAAACGGACAGGCATACTGGGACGAAACGCCGCTTAAGGGCCGGGCTGATCTTCTGGACCGGCTTGAAAAAGCGGCGGTTCAGAAACCGCAGCCGCAGATTCAGATCCGTGGCGACGTGAAGAGCCGCTATGAGTCTGTCGGCAAGCTGATCGAGGCCTGTCAGGAAGCTGGTATCTATCATATCGACTTCATTACCGAGCGGCCAAAAACCAACTGACCGAGCAGGGGTTCCACCTCCTCCTCCCTGAGGGGAGGGGGTGGGCTTCAGTCCACTATCCCGCGTCCGGCCTGGTTTGGACCGTGCCGTGGAACCAGAGTTTTAAGAGAGTGACACCCCATGGGCATGAATGTCGGATCGGAAAGCACGACGGAAGACGAAGGCATTGTCGATATCAACACCACGCCGTTGATCGACGTGATGCTGGTTCTGCTGATCATGCTTATCATCACAATTCCGTTGCAGACCCAGGCCGTTTCCATCGACCTGCCGCAGGGCAACCCGCCGCCTTCCACGGTTGAATCGCCCGTGGTGACGCTTGCGGTTGACTTTGACAACAGCATTACCTGGAACGGGCAGCCTGTTACCAGTGAGGAAGATCTTCAGGCGCGCCTGCGCGAAGCGGCAACCGGCCCCGAAGATCAGCAGCCTGAAGTGCATTTGCAGCCAAACCGTCTGGCCGATTACAAAACGGTAGTGCATGTTATGGCAGACGCCCAGCGACTTGGCGTGACCAAGCTTGGCATTATCGGGCAGGAACAATTCGCAGAAGGTCAGTGATCTGATGTCATCTCGTCTTTTACGCGTCGCACTGTTTGCAAGTGCCGCATTTGCTCTCTCCTACCCCGCAGCGCAGGCTGAGGATGTGCTTGGAGCAGATGTCGGCAAAGCCTTGCAGCAGGCACAGTCAGCTCTGTCCGCGCACGATTACACCAAGGCCATGGCTGCGGTGAATGCTGCTGACGCGGTAAAGGGCAAGAGTGACTACGAGTCCTACACCATCACCCAGATGCGCGCGGCTGTGGCGACACAGGGCGGCAATCTGGATGTGGCGACTCAGGCTTATGACAAGCTGATTGCGTCCCCGCGTACGCCCAAAGACACCAAGCACCAGATGCTGATGTCTGAAGCAACAATGGCTTACACCGCCAAGGACTACCCGCGCGCGGTTAAAGCCATTGAGCGCTACCAGAAGGAAGTGGGCTCAAACCCCACAATGGATACGCTTCTTGCGCAGTCCTATTACCTTCAGAAAGACTACCCGAATTCCGTCCGTGTGCTGAAAGATCAGATCGGGCAGGAAATCAAGGCGAAGAAAACGCCGGCAGAATCCCAGTTGCAGATGCTGGGCGCCAGTGCGACCGCCATGAAAGATTCTGCAACCACCACGCACGCCTATGTGCTGCTGGCGACGTATTACCCCAAAAAGGAATACTGGGCGCTGCTGCTGCACGAACTGATTGTGAACCCCAAAATCCCGACGTCTCTCCAGCTTGATGTCTACCGCATTCGTCTGGCTGCCGGAAACGTGTCTCAGGCGCGTGATTTCATGGAGATGACGGAAATCGCCATGCAGTCCGGCATGCCGCAGCTTGCGCTGGATCTGATGAATCAGGGTTATCAGGCTAATGTGCTGGGGCAGGGAGCGGAAGCTCCGCGTCAGGCTCGCCTGAAAGCCATGGTTGAAAAATCCGTGGCGGACAAAAAAGCCTCTCTCGCGGCGGATGAAGCCGCAGCGCTCAAGCAGAAAACTGGTGATGATCTGCTGACGGTTGGCTACAACACGGTCACCTTTGGTCAGGCTGATAAAGGTCTGGGCCTGATGCAGCAGGCTATTGCCAAGGGTGTTGCGGACGTGAATGTGGCCCGTCTCCACTACGGTCTGGCTCAGCTTGCGGCTGGCAAAAAGGCTGATGCAATCGCCACGCTGAAAACGGTCGATGGCGGCGGCGGCGCCCAGGATATTGCTCAGCTCTGGGTGCTGAAACTCTCCGCAGCTAAATAAAAAGTTCTCTCCCTTATGGAGTGTGGAAAAGGTCGTCTCTTCAGACGGCCTTTTTTATTGTTTGGGTTTCTCTCAGGGATGCCTGAGTGAAACAATACGATATATTTCCCTTGTATGTGTGGTGAGGCGGATGGCACAGCGGGGTCATGAAATCCTCACTGCCTTTGCCCGTTATCCATTCTCCCGACATTTGCGTGCGTCTGGCGCGGTATGAAGATGTGGTGCTGTTGCCGGAGATCGAGCGGTCTGCGGCGCAGAGCTTTACAAGCATCCCTTCTCTGGCGTGGATTGCAGATGGTCCGTGCCTTCCGGTGGAGACGCACATGGCCAGCCTTGAGGCTGGAACATGCTGGGTGGCTGTGACGGAACAAGAGCGCCCGGTAGGGTTTCTGACAGCCGAGCGGGTGCAGGACCGGCTGCATATTCTGGAAATTTCCGTAGAAGCCGAGGCTCAGGGGCGCGGGGTTGGCAGAGCATTGCTGGCCGCGGCGCGTCAGGCGGCACAGCAGGGCGGGTTTCAGCGGATTACCCTTACCACCTGCCGGGACGTACCCTGGAATGCGCCGTTTTATCAAAAAATAGGTTTTGAAATTCTTGAGGAGCGGGCGCTGGAGCCAGACTTGCGTGCTGCCCTTGCGGAAGAAGAAGAGTGTGGGTTTCCACCCGGCACACGGTGCGCCATGCAACTCCGCCTTCAGGAATAGCACCCGCTTGCTAAAAGTCCGGGCATGGGGTTGACGAGTGCTGACATGGGTTTAGGGAGTGGGCTCACGGCTCACGGCTCACGGCTCACGGCTCACGGCTCACGGCTCACGGGCCCAGACTCCCACGGTTGGAGGACAGTCGGCAGTCCGGACCGTAGGGCTGGATAAGAAAATGGGCGATGCTGGTCTGGAGCGATGCTCAGAGCTGGTTCAGCCGGGTTTTTATCCCCGGCTTCCCGCAGCATAGTTCAGCCAGTGGTGGTGCTGGTGGCAGGCGTCTGGCGGACAACGCTGGCCGGGTTTGCCGGAGCCTGCGTATGGGGTGTCCAGCCGCCACCCAGAGCGCGATAGATGGTGATCAGATTCTGGTATTTGGAGACCGCAACCATGATCTGCATCTGTTGCGCCTGTAGATATGAGCGCTGGGATTCCAGCGTGGTCAGATAGGAATCAGACCCGGCGTTAAACCGCATTTTTGCCAGACGGAAAGCATCGGCGGAGGACACAACCAGATCATCCGCCTGCTTTTTTTCGTCCAGATAGGCTTCCCGCGCGGCCAGTGCATCCGCCACCTCACGGAAGGCGGACTGCACCGTTTTTTCATAGGTGGCAATCTGCACGTCGCGCTCGGCCTTGGAGGCCTTCAGGTTCCCGCTGTTCATGCCCCACGTCCAGAGCGGGATTTGCAGCGAGGGATTCAGCCCCCACGTGGTGGCCGCAGCAGTAAACAGTTTATGGAACTGCAAGCTGGAAACACCATCATTTGCCGTCAGTGTCAGGCGCGGGAAGAACGCGGCGCGTGCCGCACCGATATTGGCCTGAGCCGACAGCAGATTATGCTCGGCCGAGACAATGTCTGGCCGCCGTTCCAGCAGGTCTGAGGGCAGGCCCGCGGGCAGATCTGCCAGCAGGGTCTGCTCGCCCAGAGGCCGTGCCGGTGGCAGGTTCGTCGGGATAGGGGCGCCAATCAGCAGAGAAATCAGGTTTTCATCCTGCTCCACTTTCCGGCGGGAATCGGCGCGCAGGGCCGCACTCTGCTGCACCTGTGTTTCTGCCTGCCGGACGGTCAGCAGGTTTTCTTCCCCGTGTGCATATTTGGTGCGGGTCAGATTCAGGGTGTCCTGCTGGTTGGCCAGCGTTGTGTCGGCCAGAGCCAGCGTGTCCCGGTCCCCCAGCCATGTGACATAGGCTGTGGCCACCTGCGAGATAATGCTGATGAGCATACTGCGCTGGGAGGCTTCCTGAGACAGGGCTTTTTGCGCGGCGGCCTGTGTCAGGCTGCGGATACGGCCGAACAGATCAATCTCGTAGGAGGAAAAACCGATCCCCCCTTGATAATATTTAAAGACCCGTCCCCCGCCAAAGGCATCATTGCTTTTGTTCTGTTCCAGACCGGGCGCAAAGCTCAGGCCCGAGGCACTGGCCGGTGCCTGATAGATCGGGCCGCCAGTGGCGGAAATAGTCGGGAAGAGGCCCGCATGCTGCACATCATACTGCCCCTGTGCCTGCATGATGTTGGCGGCGGAAATGCGCAGATCCCGGTTTTCGCGGATGGCGATGGTGATCAGCGCCTTCAGTCGTGCATCGGTAAAGAAATCTTCCCACCCGATATCATAGGCTGCCTGTGCGATTTTTGGCGTCCCGGTGTTCTGGTAACCCGGCCATGTGGTGGCCAGCGGGGGAGCTGGCCGTTTGTATTTCGGGATCATCGTGCAGCCGGACAGCAGGCCAGCGGCCAGAGTCAGGCTCAGAGCACGGACGCGGCGCGAAGTATGTGACGAAAAATGTGTAGACATGCGCTTACTCGTTTCCGGAAGCTGACGGGGCAGAAGACGGAGCTTCCTGACGTTCGCTGATACGGCGGACCTTGAAGAGCCGCAGCACCACCACAAAGAAAACCGGCACGAAGTAAACGGCCAGCAGGGTGGCGGTCGCCATACCGCCCACCACGGCGGTGCCAATGGCCACGCGGGAGGCGCTGCCTGCACCCGTTGCAATGGCCAGCGGGAACACCCCGACGACCAGCGCAATAGACGTCATCAGAATGGGGCGCAGACGCTCGCGTGCGGCTGTCAGCACGGCATCCGTCAGGGACTCGCCGCGTTCAAAGGCCATTTTGGCAAATTCCACAATCAGAATGGCGTTTTTCACGGCCAGACCGACCGTGGTCAGCAGCCCCACCTGAAAGTAGACGTCGTTATCAAGGCTGCGGCACAGCGTTGCGGCAATGGCGCCCAGAACCCCCAGCGGAATGACCAGCATCACCGCCAGCGGAATAGCCCAGCTTTCATACAGAGCCGCCAGACACAGCAGAATGACCACCAGCGCGAGCGCATAAAGCGGCCCTGTAGAGGAGCCGGACGCAACCTGTTCAAAAGACAGGCCGGTCCATTCATACCCAACGCCTTCCGGCAGTTTGGCCAGAACGCTCTTGATGGCGTCAATAGAGTCGCCCGAGCTGTATCCGGGGGAAGGCTGGCCCAGAATTTCAAAGGCGTTCAGGCCGTTATAGTTTTCCACTTTCTGCGGGCCGAGGTCCCAGTGCCCGGAGGCAAAGGCATTCAGCGGCGTGAGGGTTTGCAGGGCGTTGCGGATGTACCATTTGTCCAGATCGCTCGGCAGCATGCGTGCTTCCGGCACACCCTGAATATAGACCTGCTTTACACGGTCATTCCGGGTGAACTGGTTGACGTAGATGGACCCCAGCGCCCCCTGAATGGTGGTGTTGATGTCATCAATCGTGATGCCCAGCGCGTTGGCTTTTTCCCGGTCGATGTCCAGATGGTACTGGGACGCATCTTCCATGCCGTTCGGGCGCACGGCCATCAGGCGCGGGTCTTTGGAGGCAAGGCCCAGCACCATGTTACGGGCTTCCAGCAGCTTCTGGTGGCCCAGATGGCCGCGGTCTTCCAGCTCCAGGTCAAAGCCCGTGGCATTGCCCAGTTCCAGCACCGCAGGCGGGTTGATGGCAAAAATCTGCGCCTTTGGGCTGAACCAGAAGTGCTTCATGATCCGGCTGGCAATGGCGGAGGACGTCTGCGATGCCAGCGGGCGGTCTTTCCAGTCTTTCAGACGGATGAAGAACGCGCCGGAGTTCTGACCCTGCCCGGCAAAGTTGAAGCCGTTAATGGCGTAAACGGATTCGACCAGAGAGCCTTCGGCCTTGAGAACGTAGTCAGTAATTTCATGGTTGGCGGCTTCTGTTTCCGCCATAGGCGTATTGGGCGGCATGGTGACTTGCCCGAAAATCAGCCCCTGATCCTCATCCGGCAGGAAGCCGCCGGGAAGACGCATGAACAGGAACACGGCCAGCGCGGTAATCAGGGCAAAACCCACCATAGAGAGTATGGTCTTGCCAATAAGGAACTGCACACCGCGCAGATACCCGTTGGTCAGGCGGTCAAACTGGCGGTTGAACCAGCCTGCCGGGCCTGTTGTTTTTTCATGGCTGCCCGCTTTGAGCATGGTGGCGCACAGGGCAGGGGTCAGCACCATGGCCACCAGAACAGACAGCCACATGGCGGCAACAATGGTGACGGAGAACTGGCGGTAAATCACCCCGGTGGAACCGGAGAACGCGGCCATGGGCAGGAAAACGGCTGTCAGCACCAGCACGATGCCCACAAGAGCACCGGAAATTTCATCCATGGAGACACGGGCGGCATCCACGGGGGAAAGCCGCTTTTCCGTCATCACACGTTCAACGTTTTCCACCACCACAATGGCGTCATCCACCAGCAGGCCCACGGCCAGAATCATGGCCAGCATGGTCAGCGTGTTGATGGAGTAGCCCAGAATGTTCAGCACCCCGAAGGTGCCCAGCAGCACCACCGGCACGGCAATGGTCGGGATCAGTGTCGCACGGAAGTTTTGCAGGAAGATCAGCATCACCACGAACACCAGCGCGATGGCTTCCAGCAGTGTTTTGACCACTTCCTCAATGGAGAGAACGATAAACGGCTCGGTATCTAGCGGATAAACCGTCTTCAGGCCCGGCGGGAAGAATTTTTCAAGCTGCGCCACCTGTGCGCGCACGGCGGCTTCCGTCTGCATCTGGTTGGCGCCGGGGGCAAGTTTCAGGGCCATGCCGGAGGCAGGCATGTTGTTGTAGAAAGAGTTGGTATTATAGGTCTGCGGGCCCAGTTCCACACTGGCGATGTCCCCGATGCGGACCTGTGAGCCATCAGGCTGCACCTTGAGCAGAATTTTCCTGAATTCTTCCGCGGAGGTCAGGCGGGTCGGGCCGATGATGGTGGCATCAAGCCGGATGGCCTTTTTGGCGGGCAGACCGCCCAGTTCACCAGAAGAAACCTGAATGTTCTGCGTCTGGATTGCAGTCTGAACATCTTTAATGGTCAGGCCGTAGCTGTAGAGCTTGCCGGGGTCCATCCAGATACGCATCGCGTATTCTGACCCGAACAGGGTGTGATCCCCCACGCCGGAGACGCGACTGAGCGGGTCGGAAATGCTGGAGGCGACATAGTCGGCAATATCACTGCCGGTCATGCTGCCATCGGTTGAGATAAAGGCCAGAACCATCATGAAGTTCTTCACGGCCTTGGTGATGCTCAGGCCCTGCGCCGTGACTTCCGGCGGTAGTTTGGGCTGCGCCAGTTGCAGCTTGTTCTGCACCTGCACCTGCGCGATATCCGGGTTGGTGCCCTGCGCGAAGGTGAGGTCAATTTCCATCATGCCCGAGGCGTAGGACTGGGCGGAAATATATTCCAGATGGTCCAGACCAAACATCTGCTGGAGGATAGGCCGCACGACCGTATCGTTCACCGTATCCGCGGAAGCGCCCGGATAGGTGACGGAAATGGCGATCTGCGGCGGGGCGATGCTCGGATACTGGGCGATGGGCAGCCGGAAAATGGACAGACCACCCACCAGCATGATGATCAGGCTGATCACCCACGCAAAAATGGGTCGATCAATAAAGAAACGCGAAAAAGACATCCGGTTACTGCCCTTTATTCTGGCTGGACGTGTCGGATGCTGCCGGAGCGGCTGCGGTTTCCGTGGGTTTGACCTTTGCGCCGGGTTTGATTTTCTGCACCCCGACGGTCACGACGCGTTCACCGGCTTTCAGCCCGGAGGTAACCAGCCAGTCTGTGCCAATGGCCTGACCAATCTGGATCTGGCGCAGTTCCACCGTATCGTCAGGTTTGACAACCCACACCTGCGGGTCCCCGTGTGTATTGCGGCTGACGGCCTGCTGCGGCACGAGCAGCCCGTTCGGGTCTGCTCCTTCATCAAGCTGTGCATGGACATACATGCCCGGCAGCAGGAGCTTGTCCGGGTTAGGCATGACTGCACGTACGACGACGGAGGCCGTGGAGGTATCCACGTTGACTTCGGAGAGGGCCATGCGGCCGGTATGTTCGTAGGTGCTGCCGTCTTCCAGCGTCACCGTGACAGGGACTTCCCCGTTCGCCTGACGGGTAATGCGGCCTTCCGCGAGTTCCCGCTTGAGGCGCAGCAGCGTGATTGCGGGCAGATTGACGTCCACATAAATCGGGTCAAGCCGCGTGACGACGGCCGTATTATCCGTCTGGTTGGCCGTGACGAGCGCGCCCACGGTAATAATGCTTCGGCTGATCCGCCCGGAGATGGGGGAATTCATGCGCGTATAGCCCAGGTCAACCTGAGCGTTTTCAACCTGACCTCTGGCTGTCAGGATCTGGCCCTGTGCTTCTTTTTCCGCGGCCAGCGCATCATCATAATCCTGATGGCTGACGGCGTGCGCCTGCACCAGAGATTTATAGCGTTGCAGTTTGGCGCGGGCTGTCACTTCCGCGGCTTCGGCCTGTGCAAGCTGGCCGCGTGCCGTGTCATACGCGGCCTGATAGCGGGAGGGGTCAATCTGATAGAGCTGCTGGCCGGCCTGCACGTCCGCACCTTCGGTAAACAGGCGTTTCTGAATAACGCCGGTCACCTGTGGGCGGACCTGAGCAATTTCATACGCATCCGTACGGCCCGGCAAAATGGTATGCACGTTGACCGACTGCGGATGCAGGGTAATGACGCCGACCTGCTGTGGCGGCATGGCGGGCGGGGTCGCGGCTTTGCGGTTACAGCCGGACAGCGCCAGCAAAGCGACAGCAGAGAGCAGGACCGGGCGGAACGGGAGGGGATGCATTGTCACTCTGGCGGATCCTGCCTTTGGAAAACAAAGAAAAACAAAAAAACGGATACGGACACCGGTTCCGGCGTGCCGGGCGGCCTTTGCGGAAAGACCGGACATGTGGCGCGCAGAAGGGAGCGACGTATCAGAAAACAAACACTGGAAGCCGGAAACAGTACTAAATGTTACTGTTTCCGGCGTAAGCTAAAAGGCGGCAACCGGATCGTCAAGCCATCAGGAAAACCTCAGCGGCCAATATCCCGCAGTTTCTTTCCGGCCATAAGGTTTTGTTCAATCTCTTCCAGCGAGACGCCGCGGGTTTCAGGCACCAGCAGCCGGGTAAACACAAAGAAGACAGCGTTGAGGGCGGCAATCAGGCCAAAGGTCAGCGGGGCTCCCAGAGCATTAAGCAGGCTGAGGAAGGAGACGCCGACAATCATGTTGGACACCCAGTTGGTCAGGGTGGACAGGGTAATCCCCAGATCGCGCCCTTTGATAGGCTGAATTTCCGAGCACAGAACCCACATCAGCGGCCCGGCGGACATGGCGTGGGCCGCGATGAAGATCATGATAAGGAAGACGCAGAGTAGTTTGGCCGCCTGTCCGTCCAGCCCGTTATGGTTGAGCAGGGCAAGCGCCCCCATGGCAATTGTCATGGTGATGAAGCCTGCATAGAGGATAGCTTCCGCCCCCAGCGGTCCACCAGACCGATAGCCGCAACCGTGGCCAGCACGTTTACAAAGCCAATAATGGCTGTGCACCACATCTGGGCGGTGCCGACAAACCCGGCCAGCGCGAAGATTTTCGGCGCATAATACATCACGACGTTAATGCCCGCGAACTGCTGCATGGCCTGAAGCAGCATACCCAGCAGGATGGAACGCCGGAAATTGGCGTTCTGCCAGAGCAGCGCAACGCCGCCCTGCCGCTGCTGGAGCTGTTCATCAATCGCGCGGATTTCAGCATGCGCTTCATGCGGGGTGGGGCGGAGGTCTGTCAGCACGGCCAGAGCTTCCTCCCGCCGGCCTTTCATCATCAGCCAGCGCGGGCTGTAGGGCAGGAACAGCACACCGATCACAAACAGCACGCCGGGAATGGCAATCACCCCGAACATCCAGCGCCACTGGCCGTGGTAGCTGAACAGCGTATCACTGATGAAGGCGAGAAAAATACCAACCGTGATCATGAGCTGATAGGTGGAAATCATCGCGCCGCGCGTGTTCTCGCTCGCAATTTCGGACAGATAGAGCGGGGAGGTAAAAGCGGCGATCCCGATGGCCAGCCCCATAAGGCCGCGCCCGCAGATCATGCTGGCTACCGACCATGACAGTGCACACGCGATGGACCCGATGATGAAGAGCACCCCGCCGATGACAAGCGCCCATTTGCGCCCGCCCAGCCGTGCCAGCCACCCGGCCAGAATGGCCCCGATGGCGGCCCCCGCCATCATGGCGCTGACAATCCATTCCTGCGCAAAGGTGGAGGCGTGAAAGGTTTCAGCAACAAAATCCAGCGCGCCGGAAATAACGCCAATGTCCAGACCAGACATAAGGCCGCCTGTGGCGGCAAGAATGCCAATAATAATGGTGCGGATCTGAGTGGATGAGTCTGTCTGAGGCTGAACTATGGGCTGGTTTTGCATCGGGTTAACAGGTTTCCGTTAAGAAAATTATTTTTATTGGCGTTTTTGTGTTTCTCAGGACCGTGCCGGAGCATCCTTATAGGCTCACCAGCGTCCGAATAGTTTGGTCATGCCACAAAACGGCCGGAAAACCTATCTTTCGTTCAGGGACAGTCAGGGCGTGTCCTGATTGTCACTCTCTCCGAAGCGGGAGTCCCGGTGCACCCATGTGGAGAGCAGCAGCCCAAAGCCGAGCATGACGTTCAGCATGGCCGAACCGCCATAGGAAACCAGAGGCAGCGGCACACCGCCGACCGGAATGGCCCCCATCACCATGGACAGATTGACCAGACAATAGAGAAAGAAATTCATGCTGATGCCCAGCGCCACCAGCCGCCCGAAGCGGTTGCGGCTGCGGATGGCCATGAGCATTCCGCCCAGAATCAGCAGCAGCAGCAGGCCGATCACAGTAACGGCCCCGACATACCCCCATTCCTCCGCGATCATGGTGAAGATGAAGTCTGTCTGTTTTTCCGGCAGAAAGTTCAGTTGCCCCTGAGAACCATGCAGATAGCCCTGCCCCCACATCCCGCCGGAGCCGAGCGCAATTTTGGACTGAATGATGTTGTAGCCTGCCCCAAGCGGGTCACTTTCCGGGTTGAGGAAGGTGGTAATGCGGGCGCGCTGGTAATCATGCAGGTGGGCATAGGCAAATTTGGCCAGATACGGCACGGGCAGCAGGAGCAGGGCAATCAGCCACAGCCGCATTCCGGCTGCAAAAAACATGGAGGCGCCGATCCCGCCGATAATGACGGCGGTGCCCAGATTAGGCTCCTTGAGCACCAGTACCACCGGCAGCAGCACAAGGAATGCCGGGGGGATCAGCCATAGCGGATTGCCCATCCGGGCGTAGCTGATGCGGTTGAACCAGGAGGCCAGTACCAGCACCAGCGCCACCTTGGCGTATTCTGAGGGCTGGATTTGCAGGCCGCCAATCATCAGCCAGCGCTCGGCCCCTTTGCCCACATGCCCCATGCGCAGCACCGCCACGAGCAGGATGATGGACAGAACATAAAGGGGGCCGGAAATGCGGACCAGCATTTTGGGCGGCAGCATGGCCACGGTAATCATGAGCACAAGACCCACGGCAAACCGGGCGGCCTGCGGGGCGGCAAACGGATAGGGCGTGCCCCCGCCTGCGGAATAGAGGGTGACGTAGCCAACGCCGGCCAGCGTGCAGATCAGCAACACGTAAAGCCAACTGATGCGCCAGAGTTTGGAGAGCAGGCGGAAGCTCGGCTCGGCGCGTAAAAGGCGTTTATGGAATTTCATGGTTATTCAGGCGTGTCCGCAGGCGGGGCGTCCGGAGCAGGCGTTTCCGCCTCCGGGGCTGCCGCATCTGCAACACTTTCCGGCGGCGGGGTGAGGTGGTTCACCGGGTCACGCAGCAGGGTATCCGTCATGATGTCCCGCGCCAGCGGGGCTGCGGCATCCGCGCCGGTATTGCCGTGTTCGATCACGACCGAGACGGCGTAGCGCGGGGCATCATAAGGAGCAAAGCAGATGAACAGCGCATGGGGGCGGTATTCCCATGGCAGATTGGCGGAGTTGAAGTGCCCGCTCTCACGCAGCGCACGGGAGACGCGGCGCACCTGTGCGGAGCCGGTCTTGCCTGCCATGGTGATGCCGGGCAGGCTGAGGCGGGCCTTGGGGGCGGTGCCGTGCTGTTCATTCACCACGGCAAACATGCCGCCGCGCAGGGCGGAGAGATATTTTTCGGGCATGCCGAGGTCCGGCCAGTGTTCCGGCGTGGCCTCCGGCCCGATATCACCATTCATGGCGCGGACCAGATGCGGCTGCACGGCCCGGCCCGTCGCGAGGCGGGAGGTATAGGTGGCCAGTTGCAGGGGCGTGACCTGCACAAAACCCTGCCCGATACCGCTGACAATGGTATCGCCCCCGTTCCAGTGATGGTGGTGTGATTGCCGCCATGTGGGGGTGGGGATCAGCCCGGTGCGGGTGTGGGGCAGTTCAATATCCAGCGCTGTGCCCAGCCCGAACTGGTGCGCGGTCTCGGCAATGCGGTCCATGCCGACCCTGCGGGCCATTTCATAAAAATAGACGTCACAGGAATATTTAAGCGCCTGATGCAGGTCCACCGAGCCATGCCCCCAGCGTGACCAGCAGTGGAAGCGGGTGCCCCCCACATCCAGATGGCCGGGGCAGAACACCCGGTCCGTCGGGGAGAACAGGCCGGATTGCAGCCCGGCCATGGCAACCGCGGGTTTAAACGTGGAGCCGGGGGGATACACACCGGCCACGGCCTTGTTGATCAGCGGTGTGCGCTCGTTATTGGTCCATTCAATCCACTGGGCATGGCTGACACCGCTATCAAACAGTGACGGATCGAACGAGGGCGTGCTGACCATGGCCAGTACCTCGCCGTTGCGGCAGTCCATTACTACGGCGGAGGCTGTCTGCTCCCCGATGCGGCTCAGAACCTTCTGTTGCAGCCCACGGTCAATCGTCAGGCCGATTTCCGCGCCGGGCACGCCTTCCACCCGGTTGAGTTCGGACATCACACGGCCGACGGAATTGACTTCCATTTCCACGGAACCCGCCGTGCCGCGCAGTTTTTCATCCTGACTCTGCTCCACCCCGGCGCGGCCGACGCGCATGCCGGGCAAAGCCAGCAGAGCGGATCGGGCGACATCGCGTTCATTGGGGGGAGCAACATAGCCAATCAGATGCGCCAGCAATTCCCCTTCCGGGTAGACGCGCCGGGTGCCGACATCAATCAGCACACCGGGGAGCGAGGGCGCGTTGAGTTCAATCCGCGCCATTTCCTCCCATGAGAGGAAGTCCCGCAGCATGACAGGAATAAACCGGCGCTGGTGGCGCATTTCCCGCGCGATGCGGGTGCGGTCCCGCTCATCCAGCGGGATGATGGTGGAAAAGCGTTCAATGGTGCCGGTGACGTCGGTCGTCTCTTCCGGCATCAGCAAAGCGCGCCAGTTTTCCTTGTTGTTGGCCAGCGCCACGCCGTAACGGTCCACAATGCGCCCGCGCGGCGGCGCCAGGTAGCGTTTGCTGACCCGGTTGCTTGCCGCCATGCGGGCGTAGCGGTCTCCGTCTTTAATCTGCAACTGGTAGAGTTTGTGCGCCAGTTCCCCCAGAGCGCCCATCTGCACGGCCATAAACAGCAGGGCCCGGCGCGTAAAAACACCGCGTCCGGGGTCCTTCTGGTTTTTGATGGGCATCAGGCGGTTGCTCTCCCGCCTGCGACGCCTCAGCCGCATGGTACGTCTCCGGGCAGCATCAGGGGTCTTCCTTTTCATCCAGCCTGTGCAGAACCCATGAGAACAGGGCTGACAGCGGAGGATAGACCCCAATGGTCAGAAGAGACTCGAACAAAGCCGGGGCAATGTCCAGCATGGCGAGCCGGAACAGGCAGGCCAGCCCCCATTGCAGCAGGCATGCCCCTGCCGCCACCAGGGCAAACACGCCCCAGACCAGCAGGAAGTTCAGGCGCATCAGGCCAAAGCGGGCATAAAAGGCCACGCCATGAACCAGCAGCAGGATAAAGGCACTAACCCCAAGCGGCGTGAAACCGACCAGATCCATAAACAGACCGAGCAGAAACACCGCCAGACCGGACATGCCGGTGGGCCGCCAGAAGGACCAGAAGAAAACGGTCGCAATAACAAGAGCAGGCAGCAGTTCCGCCGCTCCCGGAATATTCAGCGGGGCCGAGAAAAAGATGATGATCAGCGCGATAAAGAGCGAGGGCAGCAGGTGGCGAGCCCCGTGGTCAAGCCGCTGCCACAGGGTCTGGCGGGGCCGGATTTCCGGCTCCCACGCGCTCATGGAAGGATCTGGTATCATCCCGCCTGATCCTCAGCCTGACCAAGCAGGGTCTTGAGGGGGAGAGTCAGCGTCTGGCGCGGGTGGGCCAGCGGCACATGGCCGGGCGCATCTGGCGGGTCGATCAGCGCCTGCCCGAAGTCAAACACCCGCAGCATCGTCAGGTGGTCAAGCTGGGCAAACGGCACCACAACGGGCTGGCCGGGATGCAGGTAATGCACCGTCCGATGGGGAGCCCTGCCGGAAAAGCACCCGCCTGATCACTCGTCACGACTCGTTCACCTTCAATGGGCCGGGTATCCTGCGCGTAATACATCAGCCGGGGGAGGGGCGTGTTATCCCCCCCCATAATGGCGGTAGCGTGGCTGGCATCCAGCGTGACGGGCAGGCGGCTGGCGATATCGGTAATCAGCAGGATGCGGGAGGACCGTGCCCCGGTTTCCGTCACGCGGCCCGCCAGCCCGTTGGCGGCCAGCGCGACATTGCCTACGCGCACGCCACTATCCGTGCCTGCCACCAGCAGAACAGCGCGGGCGTAAATGCCGCCGCTATCCGCCACCACGCGGCCGGTGACAAAGGCCGGTGTGGGTTCGGGAATCCAGTGCAGGGCGGTTTTCAGCGTATCGTTTTCCCGCGTGAGGGAAACGGCGACATCATACCAGCGGCGCAGATTGTCATTTTCAGTCTGGAGACGTGCGTTTTCGGACGCCATGCGCCCGGCTTCCCGCAGATTGGTGCTGACAGCCTGCACCCGGTGCTGGGCCGCGGTCATCAGCCCCCAGAGCGGGGCCAGTCCGTCGGCCACGGTCATGCGGGCTTTGTCAGCCAGTTTCCGGTCTGCCTGACCGGCAATAATGATGCCAATGGACAGCAGAACCAGTAGTGGCAACACCAGCTTGCCCAGCGCCTGACGCATCTGGATGGAGACAGGAATCATGCAGCCTCCATCACCAGTGCAGGGTCAGACTCCGTGTGTGCGTTCAGGGCATGTCTGCGTGTTCTCCACATAAAGTGGCATGCATCCTTTCCATCAGCCGGGCTGACATAGTGTGCCGCGTTCCCCCTTTCCGGACGGAAGGGGACTCGTAGTATGATAAAAACGTGACAATTAATACATGGTTGTCAGGACGTTGCGCAGACGCTTCATTTCTTCCAGCGCACGGCCCGTCCCCAGCGCCACGCAGGAGAGAGGGTCTTCCCCGACCGTTACCGGCAGACCCGTTGCCAGACGCAGCACTTCATTCAGGCGGTAGAGCAGCGCGCCGCCGCCGGTCAGTACAATGCCCTTGTCCACAATATCAGCCGCCAGTTCCGGCGGCGTGTTTTCCAGAGCCGTGGTCACGGCGTCCACAATCTGGCTGACGGGTTCAAGCAGGCTTTCGGCAATCTGGGCCTGAGAGACCTGCACCTCACGCGGGACACCGTTAATCAGGTCACGCCCCTTCACGTCCAGCCACGGGCCGGGGTCTTCCGGGTCATCGGGCATCATGGCGGAGCCGAGCTTGATCTTGATGCGCTCGGCGGAGCTTTCGCCAATCAGCAGGTTATGGGTACGGCGGATGTAGGAGATGATGGCTTCATCCATCTTGTCTCCGCCCACGCGCACGGAGCGGGCATAGACAATGCCGCCCAGAGAAATCACCGCGACTTCCGTCGTGCCGCCGCCGATATCCACAATCATGCTGCCGGACGGTTCCGTTACCGGCAGGCCCGCGCCAATGGCGGCGGCCATGGGTTCTTCAATCAGAAACACGCGGCGTGCCCCGGCACTTTCCGCACTTTCCTGAATGGCGCGGCGCTCAACGGCGGTGGAGCCGGAGGGCACGCACACAATAATCTGCGGGCTGGTAAAGGCACGGCGGTTATGGACCTTGCGGATGAAATGCTTGATCATTTCTTCCGCAACATCAAAGTCGGCAATCACGCCATCGCGCATCGGGCGGATGGCGGTGATGTTGCCCGGAGTCCGGCCAACCATCAGCTTGGCTTCATCCCCCACAGCCAGAAGCTGCTTTTTGCCCCGCACCTCGGCAATGGCCACCACAGACGGCTCATTGAGTACAATGCCGCGTCCTTTGACGTAGACGAGGGTATTGGCAGTACCCAGGTCAATAGCCATGTCGGCGGACATGAGACCGAGCAAACGAGAGAACATCCAGCACTCCTGGCTTGGGGAGGATGCCGTACGTGCCTGACCGCAGGCGCGCGAACGACCATACTCTGATAATCAGCTTCTATATGGGGGCAGGGCTTACCGGGGTGCAACCACCCAGACAAGACCCTGAAGCAATAAACTGCCTAAAATTATACCGGCCCGGTCTGGTATAACAGAACCGGGCTGGCGGGGCGTTTTCAGGCGGTCAGTTCTTCCGGTTCTGCACGGTCACGCTTGACCAGCAGTTTGTTCAGCGCATGCACATAAGCGCGCACGGCGGAGACGACGGTATCGGCATCAGCACCCTGACCATCCACCAGTTTGCCGTCTTCTTCCAGACGTACGGTGGTGCGGGCCTGTGCGTCTGTCCCCTCCGTGACGGCACCCACGGAGAACAGTGCCAGACGGGCGTCATGCGGGAACGCGCTGCGCAGTGCATTGAAGGCGGCATCTACCGGACCGTTGCCCGTGGCGTCGGCTTCAACCGTCTCACCATCGACCGTCAGGGACAGGGTGACGGAGGAGGGCTTGCCGGAGCAGGAGGTCAGGCTGAGGGCGCCAAACCGGATATGCTCGTTATCGCGCACTTCATCATCACCAGTGCGACAATATCTTCGTCGTAGACGGCCTTTTTCTTGTCGGCCAGATCCTTGAAGCGGGCAAAGGCGTCATTCAGCTTGGCGTCATCCAGATCACCATAGCCCAGAGCTTTCAGCTTATCGCGGAAGGCGGCGCGGCCGGAATGTTTGCCCATGATCAGGGAGGAGCGGGTCCAGCCCACGCTTTCCGGTGTCATGATCTCATAGGTCGCGGCGTTTTTCAGCACGCCATCCTGATGGATGCCGCTTTCATGCGCAAAGGCGTTGCGGCCGACAATGGCCTTGTTGGGCTGGACATCAAAACTGGTGATGGTGGCCAGCATCCGGGAGACCTTCAGCAGGCTTTCCGTATGGATCCCGGTGGTGAAGGGATACTGGTCATGCCGCGTGCGCAGCGCCATGACGATTTCTTCCAGTGCGGCGTTGCCCGCCCGTTCACCAATCCCGTTGATGGTACATTCAATCTGGCGCGCCCCGCCGCGCACGGAGGCCAGCGTGTTGGCAACGCCCAGCCCGAGGTCATTATGGTTATGGGCGGAGAAAATCACCTGATCCGCCCCCGGCACGCGCGCCAGCAGCATGGAGAAAATGCGTTCCATGTCTTCCGGCGTGGCGTAGCCAACGGTGTCGGGAATGTTGATGGTGGTGGCCCCGGCTTTAATAGCGGCTTCCACGCAGCGGCACAGGAAGTCCGGTTCCGTGCGGGAGCCATCTTCCGCAGACCATTCCACATCATCCGTCAGATTGCGGGCGGCGGTGTTGCCGGTGGTGATCAGGTCCAGAACAGTTTCCGGCTCCATCCGCAGCTTGTATTTCATGTGCAGGGGAGAGGTGGAGATAAAGTTGTGAATCCGCTTGCGTTCCGCCGGGGCCAGAGCCTCACCAGCGGCGGCAATGTCTTTCGCACCGCCTGAGCGGGCCAGCGCGCAGATCACAGCGCCTTTGGTGTGCTGGGCAATCTGATGCACGGAGTCAAAGTCACCTCTGGAGGCAACCGGGAAGCCTGCTTCCATCACATCCACGCCCAGTGCGGCCAGAGCTTCCGCCATGCGCAGCTTTTCCGCCAGATTCATGGAGAAGCCGGGGGACTGCTCGCCATCGCGCAGCGTGGTGTCAAAAATAATGACACGGTCGGCAGGCAGGCGGCCAAAGGAGGGATGATTGATGATGTGGGATGTGGCTGACATCGGAAACTATCCTTGAAATCGGTCTTGTCTGGGGCTGGCATGCGGGTGAGGCACGCCGGGTATCCGGTTACGGATACGAAGGGCTTGTTCGTCTTTCCCCTAAGCGCGACGGCATGAAGCCGCCCGGATCGCTCAGGGGCTGATTAGTCGAAGAAGGAGGTCCAGACGCGTGGCCACGCCGCCCGCCTGCGCCGCAGTGCGGCACAGCAGAGACTCGGACGTGAACCAGACGGAATTCATGCGGGGCACAATACAGAGGGATTCTGTAAAAGCAACTCTAGTTTGCCCGCTGCCCGCGCAGGCAATGCAGCGTGTAGAGCATGACCCCCAGCAGGACTGCGGCAAATGTCTGATGCACCGCACCCGCCCAGACGGGCACAACCAGCAGCAGGGTAGTGATGCCCAGCGCATACTGGATCAGCACGGCCCAGCCCAGCAGCATGATGGCGTTATGCGCCTTGCTACCAAAGGTTGTGCTGCGCAGGCCAGCCAGCAGAACCGCGCCAATGCTCAGGGCCGTCAGGGTGGCCAGCAGGCGGTGGTCAAACTGGATGGCGGCTTTGTTGTCCACCAGATTCATCCAGAACGGGGAGAGGCGGGCATACTCAGCCGGAATCAGGTGGCCATCCATCAGCGGGAAGGTGTTGTAGACAAACCCGGCATGGGTGCCCGCCGTAAAGCCACCGGCCACAATGGTAATGCAGATCAGCCCGAGAGCCAGCCAGACCAGCCGCTTTGTCAGCGTGCCACCGGGGGAGGCTGTCACGGTCTGCGGGGTGGGCCAGCGGATGGACAGTGCCGTCCACAAAATAGCGAGATACAGGGCAAGGGCTGCGCTCAGATGCAGCACCAGCCGCACCGGCTCCACCGCCGTGCTGTCCGGGCGGAAGCCGGAGGCGACCATAAACCAGCCAATGGCCCCCTGCATGGCACCGAGGATAAAGAACACAAACAGCCGCAGTGCCAGCGCACGGGTAATCATGCCCCGGAGGGTGAACCAGATGAGCGGCAGCAGCAGCACCAGCCCCATCAGGCGGCCCCAGAAGCGGTGAATCCACTCCGCCCAGAAGATGCGCTGGAATCCTTCCAGCCCGAAGCCTTCATGCTGGAGGTGATATTGCGGGATGGTCTGATACAGCGCGAACAGCCGTTCCCACTCCGCATGAGAAAGCGGGGGGATAAACCCGCTGACGGGCTGCCAGTCCATAATGGACAGGCCGGAGCCGGTCAGCCGCGTCACCCCCCCAATGGCGATCATGCCCAGCAGCATGAAGCACAGCAGGAACAGCCAGTTGGAAATCAGGCGGCGATGGTTGGGGGCCATATCGGCATAGCGCGGAAGAGAGGAGGACATGGCACCCTTTGGCCTGTGTTGTGTCTGATAAACGGGGTTTAAACCCTGCTTGCGGCTGGCGGCAAGAAGATGGTACCAGCCGGCAGGATGGAACAGACATCTCCCTCCGCCTCCGGGCCTGTTTTGCGGTTTTTGCGCCCTGCGCTGATGCTGGCTTTTCTGGTGGCCGGTGCGGTGCTGCTGCGCGCCGTGCCGGGGCTGCGGCATGTGCTGGACAGTACGGCCCTGCTGCGGGATGGCGTATGGGGGCGCATGGTGTTTCTGGCGGGGGCTTCCGTCTGGTGTGCGTTTGGCCTGCCACGGCAGGTAGCGGGGTTTGCCGCCGGGCTGGCCTATGGCGCGATAGAAGGCACGGTAATGATTACCCTGCCTCCACAGCGGGGTGTGTTGCCGGGTTTTTCTGGGCGCGCTGGGGCGGGCGGCAGTGGGCGCAGGCCCGGCTGGGGGCGCGTTTTGCCCGGCTAGATGCCATGCTGAGCCGCCAGCCGTTTCTGAGTATTCTGACCTTGCGGCTGTTGCCGGTCGGCTCTGCATTGCTGCTGAATCTTCTGGGCGGTGTTTCCGGCATAGGCGTGCTGCCGTTTGCCGCGGCGACGGTGCTGGGTGGCCTGCCGCAGAATGTGGTGGCGGTGCTGCTGGGGGCCGGGGTGCGGCTTGACGCCGTGTGGCAGTTTGTGCTTGGCGGAGGGCTGTTTGTGGCCTCTGGCGTGCTGGGTGTATGGCTGCTGCGCCGGGCGCAGGTTGGCCGTATTGTGCAGGACTCCGGCCAGACGGGTCAGTCTGACGCGTAGGCACTCCGCGCCTGCGGGGCGGTATTACACTGCTGCTGCATTTCTGTTCTTCACTTTTCTCTCTGTCCTGTCAGGGCGATGTCCTGTTCAGTTCTTCCTCTGCCCTCTTTTTTCTTTCCGGAGCGCTACGATGGCATCTGCCACCGTCTCACGAGAGCCTGTTTCTGCCATTTTTCCGCAGGGAGTCCCGCGCTGGCTGCCGCTCCTGCTGGGGTTTCTGACCGCTGTTGGCCCCATTTCCACTGATATTTATCTGCCAGCCTTCCCCGCCATGGAGCAGTCGCTCCATACCTCGGCGGGCAATGTGCAGATGACGTTATCCATCTGGTTTGTGGGGCTTGCCATCGGCCAGATTACCATGGGGCCTCTGGCGGACCGGTACGGGCGGCGCTGGCCCATGCTGGCGGGCAACCTGATTTACGGTCTGGCCTCCGCCGTCTGTGCGTTTGCGCCGGATATCATCACCTTTTCCATTGCGCGGTTTGTGGCATCCATCGGGGCTTCGGCCAGTCTGGTCATCCCGACCGCATGCGTGCGTGATATTGTGCCGGACCGGAATGCCGGGGCCAGAATGTTGTCCCAGTTGGTGATGGTGATGGGCGTTGTGCCGATTCTGGCCCCCATGCTGGGCGGGATGGTTGTGGCCGTTACCTCCTGGCGCATCATTTTCTGGGCTTCGGCAGTGTATGGGCTGCTGTGTGTGGCGCTGGTGCTGTGGGTGCTGCCTGAAACGCTGCCCTACCAGAAGCGTGTCTCCCTCTCCCCCATGACACTTGTCACCCGGTATCTGACCCTGCTGCGGGACCGGTCTTTCAGCTCTCACGCGCTGATCACCGGCTTTTCCACCTTCATGCAGTTCAGTTATCTTACGGCAGCCTCGTTTGTTTTCATCAAGATCTTCGGGTTCACGCCGTTCCGGTTCTCCATGCTGTTTGGCATTTTTTCCGTCTTTATGATCGGTGCGTCCCAGTTGAACGGCCTGCTGGTCGGGCGGATCGACTCTGCCCGCCTACTGGTTATGGCGGTGCTGGTGGCGGTGCTGGGCGGCGCTCTGGTGGTGGCTGTCAGCCTGTGGGGGGATTGGTATGCAGGAGCGGAATGGCGTACCCACTATGAAGTGTGGTTCCTTATTGCCGCGATGGTCCTCACCCTTGCGCCAACGGGCTTTATCTTCCCCAATGGCATGATGGGTGCGCTGGCGGATCATCCCTCTCTGGCGGGGGCGGCTGCGGCTCTGGCGGGCACCATGCAGTATGTGCTGGGCGCGCTGGCCGGTGCGGTGCTGGGGATGTTCCCCACAACCTCAGCTCTGCCTATGGCGGGCTGTATGTTTTTGGGTACAGTAATGATGCTGGTCATGTGCGCGCTCCGGCCCGGAGGGCTGCGCAGCACAAGCGGTCAGCAGAGCGACTGAGGCAGATACGGGTGCTGGGCCCTGACGCCGCAGGCAATGGAAGACGGAGCTAGGACGGCATGGCACGGCATCCCGCAAGACGGGCGCATATTCTGGCGCTGATTGGCGCCGGTCTGCTTATTGTCACATTCGGCACAATGGGGATTGAGCTGGGCAATGAAATGGCCCGCCATGGTGATCTGGATCGCCAGAGCACGGCGGCGGGCAGTTACCTGCGCAATCTCCACCATGCCACCAGTGAGGCCCGGATCTGCCATTACGCCTGGCTGGCCAAAGGGCAGGAGCGGGACCAGACCTGTTATGAGCGCGCCATAGCCCAGCTTGCCACAGCCCGGCAGGACTTTACGGGGTTTAAAACCGTCCAGAAGCGGGAAGGCGGGGAACGGTCCGAACCGCTGAACGCGGTGGAAAGTGCCCTGACACAGATTGCAGGCTGGAAAACCGCTGGTGGGGCCATACCCGAAGGGGGTGAGCAGGTTCTGGGCACGCTGGATGATAATCTTTCCGTGCTCAGCCGCGTCAGCACGCTGGATCAGGCAGACCGCGTGGCCAACATGGTGCGCAATACAAGCTGGCAGCGGCGTCTGGGCCTTCTGGGGATTCTGACGGGTGTTCTCAGTCTGATTTCCGCAGGCTGGGTTCTGGACCGTTCCTCTCTGGCCGCAGCCCGGGCCGAGGCGTCCTCGCGTGATCTGGCGTTGCGTCTGCGCGCCACACTGGACAGCCTCAGTCTGGGGGTTGCCCTGTTCGGGGCGGATGGCCGCCTGTGGCACTGGAACGAGCAACTGGGCACCGTGCTGGGGCTGGAAAAGGACTTTCTGAAACTCGGCCTGTCCTATGAGGAGCTGAGTGCGGTTCTGGTGGTCGGCGGTGTGCCGCTGCTGGAGCCGTTTGAACATATTGAGGCCAGTCTGCTGCGGGGCGAATCCGCGCCGCCGGTCATGGTGGAATGTCACGGGATTAACGGCGCGGATCTGGAACTGTGCCGTACCCTGTTTTTTGCGCCCGATGGCGCGGCTGAACGTCGGGGCTTTGTGCTGACGGCGGCCGATATCACGCTGCGCCTGCGCAGTGAGCGCGCTCTGGGTGAAGCCCAGAAACTCCGTGCCCTCGGCCAGTTGACGGCCGGGATTGCGCATGACTTCAAAAATCTGCTCACCGTGATTCTGGGCAATCTGGAACTGGCGGCGGATCATGACCAGCCGGACCATGTGGAGCAGCGGCAGGAATATCTCTCCGCCGCGACCCACGCCGGGCGGCGGTCCGAGGCGCTGACAGGCCAGTTGCTCTCCTTCATGCGGCGGCAGAGTTCCACGCCGGATTCGCTCTCTCTGGCTGATCTGTTTTCCTTTCTGAGCGGCCTGCTCGGGCGGATTATCGGCTCCCGTATTGTGGTGGAATGTGGGGATGTATCGGGTGTGTGGTCTGTCCGTGCGGACCCGGCCCAGCTTGAAAGTGCGGTGCTGAACCTCGCCATCAATGCGCGGGATGCCATGCCCAAAGGCGGCCGCCTGCGGATTGCGGCCCGGAATGTGACGTTCTCCGTCAATGCGGACCTCATGAGCCTGCCGGTGGAAGAAGGCCGCACCATGCGTGTGGTGTCTGACCCAACGCCCCTGACTGCCGGGGACTGGGTGCGGCTGGACGTGATTGATAGCGGCTGCGGCATGACGAAGGAGGTTCTGGCGCATCTGTTTGAGCCCTTCTTCACCACCAAAGGGGAAGGGGCAGGCACGGGGCTTGGAATGGCCATGGTTCTGGCATTTTCTCAGCAGGTGCGCGGGCGTGTGGTGGTTGCCACCGGTTCGTCCAGCGGTACGGAAGTCTCCCTGTGGCTGCCACGGGCCGTCACGGATGTGAAAGAGGTTGTGTTGCCTAAATCTCAGCCGGTCGCACAGGTACAGGAGCGCCAGATGCAGGTTCTTGTTGTGGAAGATGATGCCGCGATCCGTGATATTGTTGTCACCATTCTGAGCATGGCGGGGCACCGGGTGCTGGAAGCGGGGGATGGTGAGCAGGCGTTTGACGTGGCCGCGGCGGCCAAAGGGCGGATTGATCTGCTGGTGACGGATATCCAGCTCCCCGGGCCGCTGGATGGCGTCACCCTCTCCCGCGTGCTGGCCGGGCGGGATGCCGGGCTGGCTGTTATCTATATGTCGGGTGAGATTACGGCGGACAGCCCGCCCCCGCCCGGCGCGCTGGAAGGCGCGCGGCTGCTGGCTAAGCCGTTCCGCAGGGACGGGCTGATGCAGGCCGTTACCACGGCGCTGAGTGCGCGGGCGGGAGTCTGACTCCACCGCTTCTCTCTTGCGGAAGGGGGAGGGGCGGGCTAGAGCGAGTGCCGCAAAAAACCATCGGAAAGGACACCACGGGCCATGACGCAGCACGAGGATATCGACCTGAAGCGTTATATTCGGAACATTCCGGATTTTCCGAAACCGGGTATCCTGTTTTACGATATTTCCACGCTGATGCGGGAACCGGATGCCTGGCAGATCGCCATGGGCCGTCTGGCACGCCAGATTGCACCGTGGGAGCCGGATATGCTGGCCGCCGTGGAATCCCGCGGGTTTCTGACTGCCGCCCCGCTGGCGGACCGCCTTGGCTGCGGGATGCTGATGCTGCGTAAACCGGGCAAGCTGCCGGGTGCGACCATCTCGCACACCTACGATCTGGAATATGGCAGCGATACCCTGCAAATTCAGGCCGACGCCATTAAACCCGGCCAGCGCGTTGTGGTGATGGATGATCTGCTGGCAACAGGCGGCACGCTGGCTGCCTCCGTGACGTTGCTGCAAAAAGCCGGAGCCCATGTTGTTGGTGCGTCCGTGCTGGTGGAACTGACAGGCCTTGGCGGGCGCGCGAAGGTGGACGCTCCGGTGAAAACCCTGCTGTCTTACGAAGATTGACCTTCTGCTGGTATTGGCATGTCAGTTCAGGCATCCGATGCCAGTGCCAAGATCAGGGTGAATGACCGGGACGCCTGCCTGTCAGGCATAGCGGCATAGTTAAGGTGTGAATACGTTTTTGGCCGGGCCTGCGCTATGAACACAGCATGGCAGGTCTTTCCTTAAACGATGTCTGGCTGCGTGCTGCATGAGGCGTGCGGCGCTCCACCCCGGCCAGCTCTTGCAGGCCTGTGCGCACATTGCGCGCCAGACTCTTCTGGGGTCTGGCCCGCCGCGCAAGCTTGACCATTTTCGCTGGCTGTATGCGCCGGACCTCCTCTCTTTTGGCTATGCACTGCGGACCACCATTTCCGCCCTGATCGCTCTGGGCATTGCCCTGTGGTGGGAGCTTGGCAGCCCGCAATGGGCCGCGCTTACGGTCTGGATGGTGGCGCAGGGCACGCGCGGCAAATCCATTGCCAAGGCGCGCTGGCATATGTTCGGCATGGTGGTGGGCACACTCTGCGCCATTGTGCTGGTGGCCTGCATGCCACAGGCCCCGCTGCTCTACCTGTTCTGTCTGGCCGGGGGAATCGGGGCGTTCTGCTTTATCGGCACGCTGCTGCCCGGCCCTGCCGCCATGACCAACTACCGGATTCACGGTATGCGCGCGTCCGGTTTTACCTACGCTATCATCGCGCTGGATGGTGTTCTGGCCCCGGACCATATTTTTGAAATTGCCATGGCGCGCGCTACCTACATCACGCTGGGCATTGTGGTAGAAACCACCATTTCCTCCCTGTTCCAGTATCGGCTGGAAAACCGCGCCAGAAACCGGCTGGCCAGTAATTTTGTGCAGGCGCTGGGCGGGGTAACGCGCACATTGGGGAGCCTGCTGCAAGGGGATAAACACTCCGTCACCACCTCGCCGGAAGTGTTTTCCACCATTCTGACGCTCAGTGATCAGGTCGAGTTTGCCGAAATTGAGATGGGCAAACACAAACATGAGGCGACCACGCGCGCGCAGCCCTTGCCGCCATGACAGTCCTGATGTCCCGCGGGCTGGATCTTGCGGCCCTGTTGCAGGTGCCGGACAGCAATGGCGGGCATTATCAGCAGACTGCTGCGGATGTGAGCCATTTTTTGCAAACGCTGCCGGGGCGTCTGGATCAGGGGCAGTCCATTACGCCGGTTTTGCAGGATCTGGACGAATTATGTGCGTCCTGCCGCCAGCTTGCGGCCTCCTGTCTGGATGAAGAAATGGTCGCGGCCATGCATGTGCCCGTTGACCGTGCGGAAGAGCGCGTGATCTCCCGGCAGGGCCAGCTTCTGCATAAGCTGGGTGAGATGATGGACGAACTGCGGCTGGCTCTTGAGCAGTTTGATATGAGCCGCAACCCGCAGCCGCATGACCATTTCCGTTACGCCATGCGGACCTACCGGGACTGGCGGATGGCTTTTACCAATAGTCTGCGCGCGTCTGTCACCATTTTCTGTTCCGGGCTGATCTGGGTCGCGACGGCCTGGCCGGATGGCCTGACATTCATGATGTTTGTCTCCATTGTCTGCGCCCTGTTCTCCACGCTGGAGCAGCCAGCCATGGCGACAAAGGCGTTCCTGCACGGCACCATCTGCGTCATTGGCATGTGCGGGCTGCTGGATTTGTGGGTGCTGGCGCAACCCACCACGTATGAGATGCTGGCCCTGTGTCTGGCCGTGCCCATGCTGGTGGGCGGGCTGGCCTTTGCGTATCTGCCGCTTATTCTGGCAGCGGTGGCGTATAACCTGTTCCTGCCCATTCTGGTCGGCCCGCTTAATCAGGGCCGGATGGATGAAATCCTGTATTTCAACACCGCTCTCCCGCTCCTGCTGGCCATGGTGTTTGCGATGTGGATGTACCGGGTATTCCTGCCGTTTGACCCGGACGGCCTGCGGTGGGACTTGCGGCTGACCATTCTGCGTTCCCTGCGGCGGCTGGCCAGCCAGCGGGTGCCAGAACTGCCAGCGGAAGTGGTGGGGCGGAGTGTGGACGGGTTTGTGCGCCTGTCCAGCATGACGCCGGATAAAAAATCCTTTGTGCTCAACCGGTATCTGAGCGGCGTGTTGTCCGGCATGACCATCGGGCTGAATGTGCTGCGGCTGCGGGCCATTCTGGCGCAGGGCGTGCTGCCGCCGGGCGCCCAGCGCGCCACGCAGGCCATGATGAACCGGATGCAGCGGTTTACAGGCCGGTATGGCGGCCAGTACGGGCGCACAGCCCGCGCCACCCGTCTGGCGGTGGCGTATCTGGTGCAGCGTGAGCAGGTGGAAACAAATCTGTCCGTGCGTGTTGAAATGCTGCGGGCGCTGGCCAGTCTGCGGGTTATTGCCACGGAACTTGAGCAGAATCAGGACTTTTTTGATGCCTCTTCCCCTTATCTCGACAAGGCGTTTTCCTGACCGTGTTTTGACTCTTGCTGTGCCAGCGGGCATGCACGGAGACCCGCCCCGTTTTGGTGCGCTTACGTAAAGAGATATCCTGTTTCTTTCTGTTCAGACGGATCCTGCATAATGACCGCCTCCTCTCAGACGTCATTCTGGCAAGAACAGGCCGACAGCCTGTACCCACGGGTAAGCCATGTTATTCCGGCCATGGAGTGGCCTGCCTTTTCTGAAGATATCGCCGCTATTCTGGCGCTCAAGGAAAAGCATAACGCGGTGATTCTGGCGCATAATTACCAGACGCCGGAAATCTTCCATTGTGTGGCGGATGTCACCGGGGATTCCCTTGCTCTGGCGCGCAAGGCGCAGGAGGTGGAAGCCGATGTGATTGTCATGGCGGGCGTCGCTTTTATGGCGGAAACCGCCAAACTGCTGAACCCTTCCAGAACGGTGCTGCTGCCCTCTGTTGAGGCCGGGTGCTCTCTGGCGGACTCCATCACCGCGGCGGATGTCCGGCTCCTGCGTGCCCGTTATCCGGGTGTGCCGGTGGTGACGTATGTCAACACATCGGCCGATGTCAAAGCCGAGAGCGATATCTGCTGCACATCCGGCAATGCCCGCAGGGTGATTGAAAGTCTGGGTGTGGATGAAGTGATCATGATCCCTGATGAATTTCTGGCGCAGAATGTTGCGAAGGAAACCGGGGTAAAAATCATCACATGGAAAGGCCATTGTGAGGTGCATGAGCGCTTTACGCCGGAAGAAATCCGGGCATGGCGGGCTGCATATCCCGGCCTTGTTGTGCTGGCGCACCCGGAATGTCCGCCGGAGGTGGTGGCGGAAGCTGATTTTTCCGGCTCAACCGCTGGAATGTCAGACTTTGTGGCGTCCGGTCAGGCCGGGCGTGTGCTGTTGGTGACGGAATGTTCCATGAGCGACAATCTGGCGGTGGACCATCCGGAGGTCGAATTTGTCCGCCCGTGTAACCTGTGCCCGCACATGAAGCACATCACCCTCGCCGCCATCCGGAAGTCACTGGAACAGAGGGAGGTGGAAGTCACGGTGGATGCCAGCGTGGCGGACCGTGCCCGCCTGTCGATCGAGCGGATGCTGGCTGTCTGAGGACAGTCGTCCGCCTGCTTTTTTAAAAACAGAGAACGAGAACATCATGCTGCCTGCTCTGCCCGATATCATGCTGGAACCGCTGGTGCGGGCCGGATTGCTGGAAGATCTGGGCCGCGGAGGGGATCTGACGACAAACGTGGTGCTGAAAGGCACGGAACGCGTCCGGGTTTCCCTGCGCTGCCGGGAAAAGGGTGTTCTGGCCGGGCTGGATCTGGCCAGACTATCTTTTCATCTGATGGACCCGTCTTTGCTGTTTGAGCGCCTGAAGATGGACGGCACGCATCTGGAAGCGGGCGATGTGGTGGCCGTGGTGGAAGGGTCTGCCCGCTCCATCCTGACGGGCGAGCGCGTGGGGCTGAATTTTCTCTCACATCTGAGCGGTATTGCCACGGCCACAGCGGCGATTGTGGCCAGCATGGCGGGCACAAAAGCCCGGCTGTGCTGCACCCGTAAAACACTGCCCGGCCTGCGGGCGGTGCAAAAATATGCGGTGCGGGCCGGCGGAGGCATCAGCCACCGGATGGGGCTGGATGATGCCATTCTGATCAAGGACAATCATATCGCGCTGGTAGGCAGCGTGCATGAGGCCGTGGCGCGGGCACGCAAGGCGGCGGGTCATATGGTGAAAATTGAAGTTGAGGTCGATACGCCCGAGCAGTTGCAGGAGGTTCTGGCCGGTGAGCCGGTGGATGCTGTGCTGCTGGACAACATGCCGGTGCCGATGCTGCGCACCTGCGTGGAGATGATCAACGGCCGTCTGCTGACGGAAGCCTCGGGCGGCATTACCCCCCAGACTGCCGCAGCCATTGCGCAGGCCGGGTCGATCTTTTATCCGTTGGCTGGCTGACCCATTCCGTCAAGGCGCTCGATTTCGGTCTGGATTTTGAAAAGAGTCTCTGAAGACCGTCTGAAAAGAAGACCGCTTGAAAATCCGGATAGTTTCACAAAAAAATGATGCTCGGGGCCTGCTGTCTCTCTGCCCTTTCTGACACCCTTGGGGCAGGTTTCGCGTTGGTTTACACTGCGTAATCCTGATCCCATGGGTGTCCGTGCCGGACCATCATGGGATGAGGCCTGAGAAACGAGAGGCCGCCTTTTATGTCTGAGTCCTTAAACCCTGCATCATCCTGCCCGGCGGAAGACTGGTCGGACTCCCGTGTGCGGGTTTTCCTGCGTGAGATGTTTGATGCTGCGGTGGCGAGCGCCAGCCCGTTTGAGGTTCTGGCGCGGTTTTGCCGGAAAACCTGAAGGGCGCTGTATTGTGGTCGGCGCAGGCAAGGCAGCGGCTTCCATGGCCGCAGCACTGGAAGCCGCATGGCCGGATGTGCCGCTGGAAGGGGTGGTGGTCACGCGCGACGGACATGCCATGCCCACGCGGTCCATCCGCGTTCTGGAGGCCTCCCATCCTGTGCCGGATGAACGGAGTGAGCAGGCCGCGCGGGATATTCTGAACACCGTCAAAGGGCTGGGGGCGGATGATCTGGTCATCGCGCTGATTTCCGGCGGCGGGTCGGCCCTGCTGGCTCTGCCTGCCGAGGGCATCACGCTGGATGAAAAAAAGCAGATTGCCCGCACACTCCTCCATTCCGGCGCGACCATTACGGAAATGAATACCGTGCGCCGCCACCTCTCCGCCATTAAAGGCGGCCGTCTGGCGCAGGCGGCTTATCCCGCGCGGGTGGCAACCCTCGTGATCAGCGATGTTCCGGGGGATGATCCGGCGGTAATTGCCAGCGGCCCGACCGTGCAGGATGAGACAACGGCGGAGGATGCGCTGCGGATTATCCGTAAATATGACATCACTTTGCCGCCCGCTGCGCAGGATCTGCTCCAGCGTGAGGCCGGGGCAGAGCGTCAGGCTCCTCCGCCCGTTGCTGAGGGCAACAGCCTGACGATGATCGCAACCCCGTTCTTCGCGCTGGAAGCCGCGGCAGACGTTGCGCGCCGGGCAGGGGTCACGCCCATTATTCTGGGGGATGCGCTGGAAGGGGAAAGCAGTTCTGCCGGAATTCTGTTTTCCGGCATGGCGCGCTCTGTCCGGCAGCACGGTCAGCCCGTGGCGGCCCCGGCTGTGCTGCTCAGCGGTGGGGAGACGACGGTTACCATCCGGTCCGGTGAAAAACCGGGCAAGGGGGGCCGTAATACGGAGTTTCTGCTGGCCTGCGCGCAGAGTCTGGCCGGAGAGCAGGGGATCTGGGCGCTGGCGGGGGATAGTGATGGCATTGACGGCACGGAAGATGCCGCCGGGGCCCTGATCGGCCCCCACACGCTGGCCCGTGGTGCTGCTATGGGTCTGAGTGCCGAAGATTTTCTCAAACGGCACGATAGCTACAGCTATTTTAAAGAGCTGGATGACCTCGTGATGACAGGCCCGACGCTGACGAATGTCAACGACATTCGTCTGGTTCTGGTCCTGTAATTCCGGACCGGGTCGGAGCGGTCCAGTCCAGCTTGGCCTATTTTTTTCTGACGTGCTTTTTTCAGTCTGTCCCGCCTGATCGGGGCTTATTCATGTCTCAGGGTGACAACCAGTACATCCCGGTAGGCCGGGCGGCCGGGGTCGACCGGCTGGACGGGGGTCACGCCGTGATACACCCGGCTGTCATTCACCAGTGCGGTGTCCATCGGGTCCGTCAGGGTAAAACTACCGACTGTCTGGCGGTTGAGGTCATGGATTGTGGTCTCACCACGGGCAATATTTTCCCGGCGCACCATCATGACGCACACCCAGTCCACCCCGTCCCGGTGCAGCCCTTCCGGCGTGGGGCGACCGGCTGCATCCGGGCTGGCCTCAATCCGGAACTGATGCACTTCCGCATGCCAGGCCACGGGGCGCTGGTCCTGCGGGGTGAGGTCATCGGCAATATGCTGCGTCAGGCGCAGGATGGCCCGCAGCGCCGGATGCTCGCCAATGGCGGGGGTAATGGCTTTAAACCAGCGTTCAATCCCGCCATTGAGCGTATTGTAATCGCGGCTCTGATAATGCGGCTGGTGCGGTTTGCGGAGGATCTGCTCTTCCGTCAGCGTGAAGGTCGCGTGGCGGCGGCGGCGGTAGCGGCCCCCATCCGCCATATAGCGGTCTACCCCCAGATGGTTCCAGCTTTCCGCAAACTCCTCCCATCGTTCCATCCCGAACTGTTCCAGAAGCGGGCGCACGGCCGCAGCCTGCTCATAGGCAAAGCCATTCTGGCCGAGCGGGGCTTCAAGGGCTTCCAGCGGTTTTAAGGCCGCTGGCGGGAGGGCGTGCGGAAGGGTGTCAGGCATGGGGCGGACCTTCTCCAAAAGCAGCAGCCGGGGAGCTTTCATCTTCAGGCTTTTGCAGGCCTGCGTCAGATTTTTCTGCGGCTTCAATCGCCTGTGCATCCGCAGCGGAGGCCTGGGGGGCTGGCTGAGGCACAGGCTGTGCTGTGCCGGGTCTGGGTTGCGGGGCATGGGCTGCGGCGGGCACCAGCGCATCCGGCACATCATCCACAGCAAGATGCATGCTGTTGCCCGGCGGCGTGGTGTAATAGGAGGTTGGTGTGTAGAACTTCACGCCAGCATCCACCATCAGGTTGGCCAGACGGCGGTAGAACTCGCGCTGCACCTTCCACTTCATCATCGGTGCGGTCTTGATAGCCCCGACCAGCACCGCGCCGTTGCTGTCCGTTTTATCAACCCCCAGATCCGCATAGTCCGAAAAGATCATGTGGCTGAAGGCGTCTTCTTTGCGCATCTGGGCCACAACGCTGGCCATCAGCTTGGCAACCTTGACGGAATCCTCGCTCAGATCCAGCACCTGCTTGACGATAATCTGGTTAAAGCCGCGGCCCGTATTGGCAATGGAGGTCACGGAGGAGAAGGGGATGATGTGCAGGTCCCCGTCAATGGAGCGCACGCGCAGCGTGCGGATGGACAGATGTTCCACCGTGCCGGACACGCCGCCCGTGGTGACCCAGTCCCCCACCTGAATGGCATCTTCCGCCAGCATGAAGAACCCGGTGATAACGTCCTTCACCAGACTTTGTGAACCAAAGGACAGACCCACACCCATAATCCCGGCACCGGTCAGCAGCGGGGTCACGTTAATACCGATCTGTGAGAGCGTGGTGACGGACACAACGATGATGATGATGGCCAGCAGCACAGTGCGGATAATGGGCAGCACCGTGCGCAGGCGCGTGGCGCGGGAGGCCTGAGAGGAGGATGTATAGCGGTCAATCTGCTTGTTCAGCAGGCCATTGATCACTTCCCATGCCAGAGCCGCAATCGTAGCCCCGATAGCCAGACTGAGTGCTGCGCCGACAAGCCGGGAGCCAAGGGGGGAGTGGAAGAAGAACTGGAAGCTCGGCAGGCCCCAGCTCTGCGTGATGATCACACACGTCATGAACGCGATCACAATGGTCAGCGCGCGGCGCACAAACGGGTAATAGTAATCCGCCCGTTTCTGGAGGCCGGGATATTCGGCTTCTACGGCCTCACTGACGCGGAACAGACGGTCCTGCATGCCGTAAGCCAGCACCGCCACCAGCCGGGACAGCACCAGAAAGGCAAAGGTCATGCCCGTGCCGCGCAGAATCCACTGATACCCGCCCTTGAGGTGAGCCGCCCAGACAAACCACAGCGCGATATCCAGAAACAGGACCGGAATCCACCAGAAGCGCGCCAGCGTGCCCACAAAGGCCCAGAAGGCTTTTTTGCGCATGGCATCGGACGGCTGGAGCGTATTGGCCACAATATGGCGTACACGCCAGATAAAGGCGGCAATCAGCAGATGCTGGATGAGCACCACGGCGCGTAGCATGGCTTCCGTGCCGCGGGGGGCCATATTGAACTCGCTGCCCAGCGTGGACAGGCAGATCACCAGTGAGGGTGCTGCGACCAGCACGTTCCACCAGCGGGTGAGCATCCGGGCTGTTTCATCTCTGGCGGGGGCCAGACGGATAGCGGGAGAGCGCGGGGCGAGAGCCGTTTCCACCAGCAGATACAGGCAGCGGGCAATGACATACGCATTGGTCAGCGTGATGGTGACGATGCTGGCCTGCTGGGTGGTGGTCAGGAATTCCGCCCCCAGATAGCCCAGCCCGAAAAAGACGGCCACAGGCAGAAGTTTGAGCAGGAAGTGCAGGATATTGTAAGGCACACGGATGAGGTAGCGCATGACCTCATTGCGTCGCCGCTGGTCATCCGCACGGGTCTTGGTGTTGTCCCCATCCGGCGTGGAGGTGGCAGCCTGCACATTTTCCACCGCAACGGCGGCATCCTGCTTCCGCTCACGCGCTTCCGCATGGGCTGTGACGGCATTCAGCGGCTTTTTGAGCAGCATGCTGGAGACGCGCTCCAGCGCGAGTGCGACCAGCATGATGATCAGAGCACGGCTGAAGGCATCAATCAGCGTCTGACGGGATTGCGGATTACTGATCTGCTGATGGAACCAGACCCCGACGGATCTGAGGTCCTTGAACAGAGCGGTAAAGTTCTGCGTGTAGCCGTGCAGGGAGCTTGTCAGGCTGTCCAGCTCAGAATGGACATCACTATCAATCACCGCGGTCGGGGTATCTTTTTTGGCGGCTGGTGCGGCGGGCTGCGCGACGGGGAGCCCTTTGGCCATCAGCGTCAGGGTATTGGTAAAATCCTGCCGCTTTTTTGGGTCATTCAGAACGCTGAGGAGCTGCTCCGCGTCCTGACGGCTGAGCGTGCCGGCCGGAGAGGGCGCTGGTGTGGCGGCGGGGGCAGAAGCGGTTTCCGCCGCCAGAGCCTGACTGGTCAGCCGGGGCGCAATCCCGAACACCAGAAGACAGATAAAGCAGAGCCCGAGGGCAAATCTGACCGGGGAGAAAAGGGGAGAAGCCGTGGAGGCTCGGGTCGTGCTCTGGTGCAGGCTCTCTGCCGCCATAACGTGCCGTATCCTTGTTGAAAATATCGATCAGGAAAGGGGCACAGTACGGCCCCATGCGTAAAAGGAAGGGTAAGGGGCAAATCTGGCAGCATCAAGAGGCACCCGGAGCAGACGGGCTGGCCGCCAGACGGGGGGCTTACATCCGGCGGTCGAACGTGACGATCTGGCTGTTTTCCGCACGCAGGACCAGCGTTCCGGCAATCAGGTCATGCAGTCCCTGCTTGTGGCGCGTAAAGGCCACCATCAGCACACCAATATGGAGGATAGGGAAGGAAATAAGCGCCTTGATCAGGAAACGCACAGTCGCCCGGCCAATGGAGATCCGGTCACCCTGAAGCGTGGTGACTTCAAGCTGGCAGAGCCGCTTGCCCGGTGTGGCGCGGAAGCGGGAGGATTCAAACAGGATGAAATACAGCGCGGGCACCAGCGCCATCAGCAGGCCCGGCAGGTGCCAGTTGCCGACCTGAATATGCGGGATCAGGACGGAAATGGTGTCGGGCTGCACGCGCTGCGCGATATCCACCACATCGACCGTCTGACCGGTGCTGTCCGGAACAGGCAGTTCTTCCCACTTCACCCTGAAGTCCGGCAGGATGAAATAGCCCAGTACGGTATCCACGGTTGTGAGAATGATGCTGTCAATCAGGAACGCCCAGACGCGCCACCAGAACCCGGCATAAATCCAGACAGGGCGGCCATCCCCCGCTGTGGCAAAGCCAGCTCCGGCCTGTGTGCCGGATGGTTGCCCCCAGCCGGGAGGAAAAGCGGAAGAGGACATCAGCTCTGTTCCTTAAAGCGTAATCAGCTCCGGTAGGATCCGTTGATATCGATGTAACCGTGGGTCAGGTCACAGCTCCACGCACGGGCGGTGCCGTTCCCAAGGCCAAGATCCACAGCGATGTCGATCTCATGGCCCTTCATGTGGGCGACAACCGGTGTTTCATCATAGCCGGGCACAACCGTGCCGTCACGCGCAATGCAGACGCCGCCAATGGAAACGGAAAGCGTGTCCCGGTCCGCGGGTTCCCCGCATTTCCCAACGGCCATGACAATGCGGCCCCAGTTGGCGTCTTCCCCCGCGACGGCGGTTTTCACCAGCGGGGAATTCCCGATCGCCATAGCGACGCGCCATGCGGAGTCGTCCGAGACGGCACCGCTCACGCTGATGGTCATGAGCTTGGTGGCGCCTTCTCCGTCCCGGATCACAAGCTGGGCCAGATCATGCAGCACGCCTTGCAGGGCCTCGCGGAAGTCCGTCAGGGCTTCAGCATTGGCCTGTGTGCTGGCGGATAATTCCTCATTCCCGGCGGTGCCGGTGGCAAACAGCAGCACCATGTCCGAGGTGGAGGTGTCTGAATCAACCGTGATGCAGTTGAAGGTCGTCTTAACACCCTGAGAGAGCAGGGCCTGTAGCACGGGGGCCGGAAGGGCGGCATCCGTCGCAACAAAAGCCAGCATGGTGGCCATGTCCGGTGCGACCATGCCGCTGCCTTTGGCAATGCCCTGAATAAGAACATCCGTGCCATTGAGTTTTGCGGTGCGGACGGCCGCTTTGGGGAAGGTGTCCGTGGTCATGATGCCACGGGCCGCGGCTTCCCACCCGGTGGTGGACAGAGCCTCATGCAGGGCCGGGAGGGCCGCCGTCATGCGCTCATGCGGCAGAATTTCTCCGATGACGCCGGTGGAGGCCAGATAGACGGCCTGCGGGGTGCAGCCCGCCAGCAGAGCCGTGGCCTCGGCTGTGGCTTTACAGGTTTCACGCCCTGCCCGGCCGGTAAAGACGTTAGCGTTCCCGGCATTGACCACAAGGGCGCGGGCTTCCCCCGTGGGGAGAATATCGCGGCACCAGTCAACCGGGGCACCGGGGCATTTGGAGCGGGTAAAAACACCGGCCACCGTGGTGCCGGGTACAAATTCGGCCAGAACGAGGTCAGTCCGGCCTTTGTAACGAATACCGGCTTCCGCCGCGCCAAGACGCACCCCGCGCACCTCCTTCAGTTCCGGAAGAGGCAGAGCGAGGGGGGAGACGGGAAGAGCGTGCGCCATAACGCGGAAGTCCTTGGAAGCGGCAAACCCCGCCAGCACAGGCCGGCGGGGGCTGGTCAGTCAGACGTAGAAATTATTTTTTTGCAGGGGCTGCTGCGGGTGCGGGGGCATCCGGCAGCGGCTTGCCTGTGGTGGGGTCAAAGCGCACGATTTTCACCGCGGCGGTTGCCTTGGCAACGGCGTCACGCACGTATTTCTGGATCAGGGCCTGACGGATCTTGCCCTTGACGGAATCCAGAGACGGGATCGGGTCCGTGCGGGTGTCCAGAACCTGAATGACGTGGAAGCCGTACTGGCTCTTGACCGGGGTGCTGCTGATTTCACCCTTCTTCATCGCGAATGCGGCATCAGAGAACGCCGGGATCATGTCCCCTTTTTTGAACCAGCCGAGGTCCCCGCCATTCTGCTTGGCGCTGCCTGTATCGGTGGACACCTGAGCGGCCAGCTTGGCGAAGTCTTCACCCGCTTTGAGCTTTTTGATGACGTCCTGCGCTTCGGCTTCCGTTTTCACCAGAATATGGCGGGCGTGCACTTCCTGCTCAGCCGGTTTGCCAGCGTAGTTCTGCTGGTAATAAGCCTGCACTTCAGCATCGGTCAGGTGCGGCATCACCTCGCGGGAGAGCCATGCGTTCTGCAGCGCGTTGGTGGCAGCGGCATCCATGGCTTTTTTCACGTCAGGAGATTTTTCCAGACCATCCTTGTGGGCGGCAATCTGGATGGCTTTCTGGTCCGCTAGCTGGTTGATCAGCATCGGGTAGATGACGTTGGGGGGGAGTTGGCGCATCTGGTCGGGCATGTTGCCAACCGCGTCCTGCACGTCCGCAACCGTGATTTTCTCACCGTTGACTGTCGCGACAACTGCCTTCGGGTCTGCCGGGGGCGCTGCGGGGGCTGCGGCCTGCGGCGCCGGAGCTGCTGCGGGAGCCGGAGCAGCAAAAGAGGGCGCAGAAAGAACGGCTGAGGCAATCAGGGCCGTGGCTGCAAGAGCTGAGGCCTTGGTGGAAAAACGCATGAGGACAAACCCTAAACAAAGGAAAATTGCTCAATCATCTATGAAGGAGCCTATTCTGCCCTGCAAGCCCTCTGACCACCCCGAACGGAAGAAACAAGGCTGATTGGTTGACCGGAGCGGTCCGGGTCCTATTTTGCAGCCGAGCCACTCCATGCTGATGTTCTGCTCATGTTTTCGCCGGTCTGGTTCCGGAGTGAAGGCAGGAGAGAGCACGCATTGTTCCGGAAAGGTCTTCATGCTCGCAAGCTTCGTCCGCGCCCTGTTCGGCACAGCCAATGACCGGACGCTCAAGATGTTCCAGCGCCGCGTGCCGGAAATCAACGCCCTGGAACCCCGGATGCAGGCGCTGGATGACGCTGCTCTGGCCGCCAAAACCGTGGAATTCCGGGAAAGGCTGGCCAAAGGTGCCACGCTGGATGACCTTCTGCCGGAGGCCTTTGCGGTCACGCGGGAGGCGGCCCGCCGTGTGCTGGGCATGCGCCACTTTGATGTGCAGCTGATTGGCGGCATGGTGATGCATTCCGGCAGGATTGCCGAAATGCGCACGGGTGAGGGGAAGACACTGGTCGCAACCCTGGCCGTCTATCTCAGCGCGCTCGCCGGGAAAGGCGTGCATGTGGTGACGGTGAACGATTACCTCGCGGCGCGTGACGCCGCCGAGATGGGGCGGCTTTATCATTTTCTGGGCCTGACGACCGGCACCATCGTGCCCAACATGCCTGATGAAGCCCGGCGGGAAGCCTACGCTGCCGATATCACCTACGGCACCAATAACGAATTCGGCTTCGATTACCTGCGCGATAACATGAAATATCGCCTGGAAGAGATGGTCCAGCGCCCCTTCTACCACGCCATTGTGGATGAGGTGGACTCCATCCTGATTGACGAGGCCCGGACTCCGCTGATCATCTCCGGCCCGGCGGAAGACAGTTCTGATCTCTACCGCTCTGTGGATGAAGTGGTCGTGCAGTTGGTGCAGGACCCCGCGACCTTTGACAAGGACGAGAAGTTCCGCAGCGTTGTGCTGACGGATGTCGGGTCAGATAAGGTGGAAGACCTGCTGCGCACCTCAGGCGTGCTGGATGAAGGCGGGCTGTATGACCTGCATCATGTGGCTGTGGTGCATCACGTGCAGCAGTCTCTGCGAGCGCATACGCTGTTCTCACGGGATGTGGACTACATCGTGCGGGGCGGAAAAGTCGTCATTATTGACGAATTCACCGGCCGTATGATGGATGGCCGCCGCTATTCCGATGGTCTGCATCAGGCGCTGGAAGCCAAGGAGCATGTCGAGGTTCAGCAGGAAAACCAGACCCTCGCCTCCATCACCTTCCAGAATTTCTTCCGGCTTTACCCCAAACTCTCCGGCATGACCGGCACGGCCATGACCGAGGCCGATGAATTTGCGGAAATCTACAAGCTGGATGTGGTGGAAATTCCCACCAACCGCCCGGTGGCCCGTAAGGATGAAGACGACGAAATCTATCTGACGGAAGCCGAGAAATTCGCGGCGGTCGTCAAGCTGATCAACACGGTGCATGAGCGCGGCCAGCCTATTCTGGTGGGCACCACGTCCATTGAAAAAAGTGAGGCGCTGTCTGACCTGCTGAAGCAGGAAGGCATCCCCCACAATGTGCTGAACGCCCGTTTCCATGAAATGGAAGCGAAGATTGTCGCACAGGCCGGCTCCCCCGGCGCCATTACCATTGCCACCAACATGGCAGGCCGTGGGACGGACATTAAGCTGGGCGGCAACGTGGAAATGCTGATCGCGCAGGAACTGGGCGGCGTGGAAGAGGGGCCGGAACGGGATGCCGCCGAGCAGGCCATCCGGGACCGTGTGGCGCGCGACCATGATATCGTCAAAGCTGCGGGCGGCCTGTTTGTGATTGGCACCGAGCGGCATGAAAGCCGCCGGATTGATAACCAGTTGCGCGGCCGTGCGGGGCGGCAGGGTGACCCCGGTAACTCCCACTTCTTTATCTCCCTGCAAGATGACCTGATGCGGATTTTCGGGTCTGACCGTATGGGCGGCATGTTCCAGAAAATGGGCATGAAGGAAGGGGAAGCCATTGTGCACCCTTGGCTGAGCAAGGCGCTGGAACGGGCGCAGAAAAAGGTTGAAGCCCGCAACTTCGACATGCGCAAAAACACGCTCAAATATGATGACGTGATGAATGACCAGCGCAAGGAAGTCTACGCGCAGCGCCGGGAATACATGGCGACGGAAGATGTCTCCAGTATTGTGAATGAAGCGCGGGAAGATGTGGTGGACGCCATGGTGGCCCGGCATATCCCGGAAAAATCTTTTGCTGAACAGTGGAATGTTGAAGGACTGACCAAGGCTGTTCAGGAGTCTCTGGCGCTGGATCTGCCGATTGCAGAGTGGGCGAAAGAAGACGGGATGGACGCTGAGGAAGTGGCCAACCGGATCAGTCAGGCCGCCACACAGGCGCAGGCTGCCCGTGCTGCAAACCTTGGCCCGGATCTGATGCGCTTTATTGAAAAACAGGTGCTGATGACCACCTATGACGGCGTCTGGAAAGAGCATCTGCATGCGCTGGACCAGTTGCGTCAGGGGATTGGCCTGCGGGCTTATGGCCAGAAAGACCCGCTGAACGAATATAAGCATGAGGCCTTCCAGCTCTTTACCATCATGCTGGAAGAAATGCGTGAGCGTGTTGTCTCTCTGATGGCGCGGGTTGAAGTGGCACCGCAGGAAACAGTGGACCCGTTTGCCAACACGGCTGAAATCCATGCCAGCCCGGAAATTCCGGGCTTTGCATCTGAACCCGGCCCCGGTCTTTCCCCCGGAGCCGCACCGGCAATGGCAACACCCATCGGGGGAAGCGCCATTATGCCGGATGACCCTTCAAGCTGGGGGGAAACACCGCGCAACGCACCGTGCCCGTGCGGGTCAGGGAATAAATACAAGCATTGCCACGGCCGTCTGGTTTAAGACGCGCCGGGGCCGACGGACAGGGTAAGAGAAGATGGCGGGTCATTCCCAATTTAAGAACATTATGCATCGCAAAGGCGCGCAGGACGCCAAGCGGGCCAAGCAGTTTGCCAAGATTATCCGCGAACTGACGGTTGCCGCACGCTCTGGCCTGCCTGACCCGGCCGCCAACCCGCGCCTGCGGTCCGCCATGACGGCGGCCCGTGATGTCAACATGCCCAAGGACACCATTGACCGCGCTATCAAAAAGGCCTCCGGCGCCGCGGCGGGTGATGACTATATTGAAGTGCGGTATGAAGCTACGGCCCGGCTGGCGTTGCGGTAATTGTGGAAGGTCTGACCGACAACCGCAACCGCACCGCGTCTGACGTGCGGGCCGCCTTCTCCAAATATGGCGGGTCTCTGGGGGAAACCAATTCTGTTTCCTTCATGTTCCGTCGTCTGGGCGTCATCACCTACCCGCTTTCTGTCGCGTCTGAGTACGATATGCTGGAAGCCGCAATTGAAGCCGGGGCGGAAAATGCGGTCTCTACCGAGACAGCGCATGAAATCACCTGCGAGGTGGAAGCCTTCTTCACGGTGCGGGATTCTCTGGAAACCCGCTTTGGCGAACCGGAAAGCGCCAAGCTGGACTGGCGCCCGGAAAACACCGTCAGCTTGATGAAGAAAAGGCCCGCACCCTGTTCAAGCTGCTGGACGTGCTGGAAGATCATGACGACGTGCAGAACGTCTATGCCAACTTTGATCTGTCCGACGAGCTTGCCGAAAAGCTGTCAGCCTGACAGTGGTACGCCTGCTCGGCATTGACCCCGGCCTGCGCTTTACAGGCTGGGGTGTGATTGATGTTGAGGGCAACCGGTTGCGTCACGTCGAAAACGGCGTGATTGCAACCAACAGTGCGGACAGCGTGCCAGACCGGCTGAAAGTCCTGCATGAAAATCTCACACTCCTGATTGATCGCCTCAGCCCGGCGGAAGCCGCGGTGGAGGAAACGTACGTAAACCGCAACGGCACAGCGACACTCAAGCTGGGTTATGCGCGTGGCGTTGCCTTGCTGGCCCCTGCTCTTGCCGGGCTGCACGTTGCGGAATATGGCGCGCTGGCGGTCAAGAAAGCTGTTGTTGGCACCGGCTCTGCCGATAAGGATCAGGTTGAAATGATGGTGCGCCGCCTCCTGCCGGGGGTTAAGGTGGCACGGGCCGATGCGTCTGATGCACTGGCAATTGCGATTTGCCATGCACACCACCGGGCCAGCGCCCGCCATATTGCAGCCGGGGTAAGAATGGCATGATTGCGTTTCTGAGCGGACTGGTCATTCAGATGGAGCTGGGGAGCTGCGTGATCGACGTGAACGGCGTCGGTTATCTGGTGGCGGCCTCCACCTGCACACTGGCCGCTTTGCCAAACCCGCCAGAAAAAGCCCGCATTCTGATTGAAACCGTGGTGCGGGAAGATGCCATTCTGCTTTACGGCTTTGCGGAAAGCGCGGAACGTGAATGGTTCCGCCTGCTGGTCAGCGTGCAGGGTGTGGGCGCAAAAGTGGCGCTGGGTATGTTGTCCACCCTCTCACCGGGGGAACTGGTCGCAGCCCTAACAACATCCGACAAAGCGACGCTGACCCGCGCACCGGTGTGGGTGGCCGTCTGGCTGAACGTATTCTGACGGAACTGCGGGACCGGGCGGGCAAAATGCCCGGTGGCGGCGGGGGCATTGTGGTGCCTGCCAGTGCCACACCCGGTGGCGGGATTGAGGCCGATGCGCTGCTGGCGCTGGCGGGGCTGGGTTTCCGTCGCTCGGAAGCGGCTCCGGTTATCCGGCGGCTGCTGGATGAGCAGGGGCCTGACGCCTCTCTGGATTCCGTGCTGCGGGATAGTCTGAAAGCTCTGGCCCGATGAGCGGGGCGTTTACCCCGGAGCGGGAAATTGACGCCACCCGCCGGGATGAGGATGGGGGGGAAGCCTCTCTCCGCCCGCAAACGCTGGCCGATTTTACCGGGCAGAAAGCCAGCCGGGAAAACTTATCGATTTTTATCGCCGCAGCCCGCCAGCGCGGTGAGGCGCTGGACCATGTGCTGCTGCACGGGCCGCCGGGTCTGGGCAAAACCACGCTGGCGCAGATTGTCTCGCGTGAACTGGGGGTGGGGTTTCGGGCCACATCGGGGCCAGTGATCCAGCGGGCGGGGGATCTTGCGGCCATTCTCACCAATCTTCAGCCGCGTGATGTGCTGTTTATTGATGAAATCCACCGTCTCCAGCCTGCCATTGAGGAAATTCTCTATCCGGCAATGGAGGATTTCCAGCTTGATCTGATTATTGGGGAAGGCCCGGCAGCGCGGTCCGTGCGGATTGACCTGCCCCCCTTTACCCTTGTGGCGGCCACAACCCGCGCCGGTCTGCTGGCAACCCCCTTGCGGGACCGGTTTGGGATTCCGCTGCGGCTGGTGTTCTACACGCCGGAGGAACTGCGGGCCATTGTGGCGCGGGGGGCAGAGAAGCTTGGCTTTAATCTGACCGAGGCGGGGGCTGAGGAAATTGCCCGCCGCTCACGCGGCACGCCCCGTATTGCGGGCCGCCTGCTGCGCCGGGTGCGGGATTTTGCGGCTATCATTGCCCCCGGCGGGGCGCCCGTCAGCCGGGAGGTGGCGGATGCCGCCCTGAGCCGTCTGGAAGTGGACGCGCTGGGGCTGGACGCATGGACAGGTGCTATCTGCGCCGTATTGCGGAGTATCATCATGGCGGCCCGGTGGGGGTGGAAACGCTTGCCGCCGCTCTGGCGGAAGCGCGGGATACGCTGGAAGATGTTATTGAGCCATATCTGATTCAGGAAGGGCTGGTCCTGCGTACCAGCCGGGGACGCGTGCTGGGGGAACGCGGCTGGCGTCACCTCGGGCTGACGCCGCCTGTGCAACCCGATGAGCCACGCTCCGCCCAGATGGACCTTTTGCCTGACGAAGAGGACGGCACATGACAACACACGCCATAGATTTCCGCATTTATTATGAGGATACGGACGCCGGGGGCATTGTTTACCATGCCCGGTATCTGGCGTTTGCCGAGCGGGCCAGAACGGAAGCCATCCGCAGCCTCGGGATGCCAGCGGCCTCCCTGCTGAGCGATTACGGACTGGTGTTTGTGGTGCATGACGCAACCCTGAACTACCGCGTGCCGCTCCGGCTGGATGATGTGGTGACCATCACCACCCGTCTGCTGGAAGAAGGGGCGGCAAGTTGCCGTCTGGAGCAGATTTTTACGCGCGGAGACGTTTTTTGTGCCCGTGTGGATGTCAGACTAGCCTGTGTGCGGGCAGAAGATGGGCGTCCTGCCCGATTCCCGCCATTATGGCGTGATCTTTTGCGAGGACTTGCAGCTGAGGTCTAGACGGCCTCTTCTGCTTTTGCGCGGAAGACAGTAAAAAACGGCACGACCGGGATGCGTGGAGCAAAGCCCGAGTCGCAGGCAGGTGACCCGGGACGGGTGCTAGAGGCAGGAGGCGTTTTTGGATCGTGCGGTTGACGCGGCAAATCTCGGCGTAGCAGCGGCGGGAGACCTGTCGGTGTGGGGCTTGTTTATGAATGCCTCGCTGATGGTCAAACTGGTCATGCTTGGACTGGTTTTCTGTAGTGTGATGGTCTGGGCCATTATTTTTGATAAAATTGTGACGCTGCGGCGGATCAACAAACAGGCCTCCGCCTTTGAGGACCGCTTCTGGTCCGGCGGCAGTCTGGATGATCTGTACGAGAGCGATGGCGCCAAGCCGGTGCATCCGCTGGCCGCCGTTTTTGGGGCTGCCATGGGGGAATGGCGTCGGTCTGCCCGTATCCCCGGTGTGGATCTGGTGCGTGGTGGCGTGAAGGAACGTGTGGACCGCGCCATTGGCATTACGGTCACGCGGGAAATGGACCGCCTGCGCCGCTGGGTGGTGTTTCTGGCAACAGTTGGCCCGGTGGCCCCGTTTGTGGGCCTGTTTGGTACCGTCTGGGGCATCATGCACTCCTTCAGCGCCATTGCCGCCATGCACAACACCAATCTGAGCGTTGTGGCGCCCGGTATTTCTGAAGCGCTGTTTGCAACCGCTATTGGCCTGCTGACGGCTGTGCCGTCTTATGTGGCCTATAACGTGATCAGCAACAGTCTGGACCTGTTCCAGGACCGGCTGGAGGGCTTTGGCACCGAGTTTGCGGCCATTCTGTCCCGCCAGTCCGAAGAAAGGGCCTGAACCATGGGCATGCCGTCCGGAGGGAGCGGGCGCCGCCGCAGGCGCCCGATGGCCGAGATCAACGTGACGCCGATGGTGGACGTCATGCTGGTTCTGCTGATTATCTTCATGGTCACATCCCCCATGCTGACCAGCGGCGTAAACGTGGATCTGCCCAAGACAGACGCCAAGCCTGTCAATTCGGATACAAAGCCCATCACCGTGTCAATTCGCGCGGATGGCAGCCTGTATCTGGGAGATTCCGAGGTCTCGCCCGAACAGCTTGTTGCCCAGCTTAAAGCTGCTTCCAACAATGACCCGTCCCACCGCATTTTTGTGCGCGGTGATGCCCATATTGATTATGGCCGTGTGATGCAGGTTATGGGGCAGGTGACAGAAGGCGGCTTTACTCATGTGGCATTGCTGGCGCAACAACCCGCCAGCAGCGGCCACTAACTCATTCTCTCCAGCGCAGAGAAGGCGGAGAAAATTCATGGTTCGGCCACGCCGTTCCGAACAGACTGTGCTGAGGCGTTGCTCTATCTGTCCGGTGGAGCGCATATCGCGTTCCTGCTGGCCCTGCTGATTTCTCTGCCACCACCTAAACCGGAGGAAGAACCCCCTCCGGTGGTGGAAATGCAGTTTGAGGCCCCGGAAGATTCCGGTGGGTCTCCGGCCAAAGCCAGCCAGCCTTCCCCCAAGCCCGCACCCGCTCCGGCCCCTGTGCCGAATGAGGCCCCTCCCGCTCCG
>NZ_BAJW01000026.1 GCF_000613905.1 Acetobacter persici JCM 25330 | reverse complement strand
GGGGCGCGCCGTCGGGCGCGTGTTTGCGGGCATGACCATCGCCAATATTCTGGGCGCACCCTTTGCCAGTTATGCCGGAACGTATTTTGGCTGGCGGCTGTCTTATCTGCTGATCGGGCTGATCAGTGCGGTGTGCTGCGTGATGGTGCAGATGTTTGTGCCCTATGACGCCCCCAACCGGGCACGCTCTGCTCTGGGTGAACTGGCCGCGTTTTCCCGCAAGCAGGTCTGGTTTGTCATTGGCACGGTCGCTGTCGGGTGTGGGGGGATGTTCTGCGTCTACACCTACTTCTCCCTGACGTTGCAGAGCGTGACCCATGTGCCGGTCTGGGCGGTTCCTCTGTTCCAGTCGCTGTGGGGTGTTGGCATGTTTGTCGGCGCGTGGGTCGGCGGCATTGTGATGGATAGAAACCTGAAATGGGCAACCATCGGGGCGTTTATCTGGAATGCCGTCGCCTTGGGGCTGTTTGCGCTAGTTGCCACCAATATTCCCCTGACTGCTCTGGCGGTATTTATGCTGGGGGGTGGAATTGCGCTTTCTCCCGCCATGCAGATGCGGCTGATGGATGTGGCCGCCGATGCGCAGACGCTTGCGGCCTCAATGAATCATGCGGCGTTTAATATGGCGAACGCGCTGGGGGCCTGGCTGGGTGGTCTTGTGCTGGTGGCCGGGTATGGGGACGCCGCAACCGGCTGGGCGGGCATGGCCCTGTCCTGCATCGGGCTGCTCCTGTTCCTGCTCTCTTTGTGGAGCGAGACGCGTGACGGCAGGAAAGAAGCCCGTCTGGCTGGCTGACGCCCGGAGCGTCAGTCTTCTAAAGCCGGGTTTTCTATTTCCGCTTCGGCTTCCAGCCAGCGTTCTTCCAGTTCCGCCTGTTCCTTGCCAATGGCAGCAAGGCGGGTGTTCAGGCGGGTGACTTCATCGGCCTTGCCGTCGGCGTAGAGAGCCGGGTCGGTGAGGGTTGTTTCAATTTTGGTGCGTTCCGTCGCCAGTCTGGCGAGCTTCGCTTCCGCATCTTTGATGATTTTGCGCAGCGGAGCCTGAGCCTTGCGGGCCTCGGCGCGTTCCCGCCGGTCATCCTTACGGCTGGCCTGTGCGGAGGTATCCGGTTTTGTGCTGCGGTTGGCGGCGCGGTTCTGCTCAATAAGCCAGCGGCGGTATTCGGCCATATCGCCTTCAAACGGCGTAACTTTCCCATCCGCGACCAGCCACAGCCGGTCCGCCACCATTTCCACTAGATGCGGGTCATGGCTGATCAGTAAGACAGCCCCTTCAAACTCCGACAGGGCGCGGACCAGCGCATCCCGCGCATCTAGATCCAGATGGTTGGTCGGCTCATCCAGAATCAGCAGTTGCGGGGCGTCCCGCGTGGCAAGCGCCAGGAGCAGCCGGGCCTTCTCACCGCCTGAAAGATCCTTGACCGGCGTTTCCGCCCGGTCCGCATCCAGCCCAAACCGCGCCAGTTGCGCCCGCACGACGGGCGGGAGGGCCTTGGGCAGGGCGCGCTCCATATGGTCAATCGGGGTCTGATGCAGCACCAGCTCTTCCGCCTGATGCTGGGCGAAGTAGCCGATTTTCAGGCGGGAATTGCGCTCGACAGAGCCGGACATCGGCTCCAGACGCCCCGCAATCAGCTTGGCGAGGGTGGATTTCCCGTTTCCGTTTGCCCCCAGAAGGGCAATCCGGTCTTCCATATCCAGCCGGAAGGACAGATTGGTGAGAATGGGCGTGGTGCCATAGCCCACACTCACGCGATTGGCCGTGAACATGGGCGGGGCCAGTTGCTCCGGCTCCGGGAAGGCGAAGCGGGTGGGGTCTCTTCCACCACACTTTCAATCACCGGCAATTTTTCCAGCGCCTTCAAGCGGGCCTGTGCCTGCCGGGCTTTGGTGGCCTTGGCGCGGAAGCGGTCCACAAAGGACTGCATATGGGCGCGTTGTGCCGCGATTCGTTCAGCCGCGCGCGCCTGCTGCAACGCCTGTTCCGTGCGGATTCGCACAAAATTCTCATAGCCGCCGGGGGTGAGGCTGAGCTTGCCTTTGTCCAGATGCGCAATGGCGTCCACGCATGCATCCAGCAGCCCGCGATCATGGCTGACAATCAGTGCGGCTCCGGCAAAGCGCGTCAGCCAGCCTTCCAGCCAGAGAGTTGCTTCCAGATCGAGATGGTTGGTTGGTTCATCCAGCAGCAGAAGGTCGGGTTCTAAAAACAGGGCGGTCGCGAGGGAGACACGCATCCGCCAGCCACCGGAAAAGTCCGACACCGGGCGGCGCTGGGCTTCCGCACTAAAGCCAAGACCGGCCAGCACAGACCCGGCGCGGGCCGGGGCGCTGTCGGCCTGAATAGCGCGCAGGCGTTCATGAATTTCTGCAATACGGACCGGGTCTGTCGCCGTTTCGGCCTCGTTCAGCAGGGCTGTGCGTTCCGTATCACCTGCCAGAACCGTTTCCATCAGGGAGGCTCCGTCAGCCGGGGCTTCCTGTTTGACGCGGGCCATGCGGGCGCGGGAGGAGAGGCGGATTTCCCCGCCATCCGGCGCAAGGTCGCCCGCAATGGCGGCCAGCAGGGTGGATTTTCCAGCCCCGTTCCGCCCCACCAGCCCGACCTTGCGGCCCGGTTCTATGGAGAGGTCCGCGTGGTCCAGAAGGGTGCGGCCAGCAATGCGGAGGGTCAGGTCGGAAATGACAAGAAGGCTCAAGGAGGGTCTCGTTCTGGCTGGAATCTTATTATGATCTGGTGAAGTACCTACCAGCCTGCGCGAATATGCTCTAGAGGAGCAGGCGGAAAGGCCGCTTTATTGTGCGGCCCGATTATGAATGAGGAGACCGCACATGGCGACAGAACGTACTCTTTCCATCATTAAGCCCGACGCCACCCGTCGTAACCTGACCGGCAAAATCAATGCCGTGTTTGAAGACGCAGGCTGAAGATTGTGGCGCAAAAGCGCGTGCAGCTCACCCCGGCTCAGGCCGGCGCGTTCTACGCTGTGCATAAGGAACGCCCGTTCTACAACGATCTGGTGTCCTTCATGATCTCCGGCCCGGTGGTTCTGCAGGTTCTGGAAGGCGAAAACGCCGTTGCCAAGAACCGCGACGTCATGGGTGCCACGGACCCGAAGAAAGCTGAAGCACACACCATCCGTGCTCAGTTTGCTGAAAGCATTGAAGCCAACTCCGTGCACGGTTCCGACAGTGCAGAGAACGCTGCCAATGAAATCCGCTTCTTCTTTGCGGAAACCGAAATCCTTCCCTGAGAAGGAGATTCATTTCAGCGCGGTCTTTGCCTGACGGCATGACGGCTCTGGTATGAGACACTCTGGCCTGTACCAGCCCCGGCACGCCTCACAGCGTTCCGGGGGCTGGACGGGCCAGATGTGTATGAGGGCTGATGGTGCTCCCCCCAGCGCCTCCTGCAGAATGCACATAAAAGTTATGAGCAGACCGGAGAGGCCGTTCCGGGTGCTTGTCATGAAACTGCAATAATAGAAAAATAGTGGTGTAACAAAGGGTTGAGGTGCGATTTTGCGTCCGCACACCCCTGTGAAGACATTTGTTTCCTGCATGGGTGGTGGGTTGTCAGCACCAAGGTTACGCGGGGCTGATCCTTTATGATCCGGGGCTCAAGAAATTCTGACAAACCGGTCGAGGCCATGCCTGTCTGTGGTCGCCCGTATAGGAAAGGAATGTCATGAAAGTCCTGGCGGTTCACCCCAGTGCCCTGATGTATACCAAGGTTTTTCTCCGGCTGGAGCCACTCGGGCTGGAACTGGTGGCAGGTGCGGCGCGAGACGCCGGGCATGACGTGCAGCTTATTGATCTGCAGGCTGAAACCCATAAGGATTACTGGGCGCTGCTGGACAGTTTTCAGCCTGATGTGGTGTGTTTTTCTGGAAACTACCTCGCCAATGTACCGGAAATTATCGACCTCTGCCGCGCCACACGGGTGCGCTACCCCGATATTTTCCAGTTTATTGGCGGTCACTCAGTCTCCTTTATTGCGCGGGATGTGCTGGCTCTGTCCGAAGGGGCGGTCAACTGCATCCTGAAAGGGGAAGGTGACGCCTCCATCGGCCTGCTGCTGCGCGCACTGGAAGATGGCAAAGATCTGCTGAGCGTCCCCGGTGTGGTGACGATGGACGGGGAAGGCCCGCCGCCGGTTTTTGTGGAATCGTTGGACGCCATCCGCCCGGCGCGTGACCTGCTGCGGCACCGCAATAAATACTTTATCGGCACGCTGGACCCTGCGGCCTCGATCGAATTTGCGCGGGGCTGCCCGTGGGACTGCACATTCTGTTCGGCATGGACGTTCTATGGTCGCTCTTACCGCACCGCTAGCCCGACCGTTATTGCGGATGAACTGGAAGAGATCAAAGAACCGGGCATCTTTATTGTGGATGATGTGGCCTTTGTGCATGAAGAGCACGGCATGGCCATTGCCAATGAAATTAAAAAACGCGGTATTAAAAAAGAATACTATCTGGAAACGCGGGCGGATGTGCTGCTGCGGAACAAGGAAGTGTTCAAGGTCTGGAGTGAGATTGGCCTGTCCTACATCTTCATCGGTATGGAAGCGGTGGATGAGGAGGGGCTGAAGCAGTTCCGTAAACGGGTCTCACTGGATAAGAACTTTGAGGCTCTGGAATATGCGCGGTCTCTGGGGCTGATTGTCGCGATCAACATTATTGCTGACCCTGACTGGGACCGCGCCCGGTTTGAGGCAGTGCGGCAGTGGTGTCTGGAAATTCCGGAAATCGTCAATATTTCCGTCACCACCCCGTATCCGGGCACGGAAATCTGGCACAAGGAAGCGCGCCGCCTGACCACGCGGGACTATCGCCTGTTTGATATCCAGCATGCCGTGCTGCCCACTAAGCTGCCCCTGCCGGAATTTTATGAAGAACTGGTGAAAACCCAGCAGGTGCTCAACACCAAACATATGGGCTGGGAAGCACTGAAAGATACCGCAGGCATTGCGGGCCGTCTGTTATTGAAGGGGCAGACAAACTTCGTGAAAATGCTGTGGAAGTTCAACTCCGTCTTTAACCCCAAACTCCAGCTTGCCGACCATATGCGCAAAGCGCGTTACCTGATGCCCATCCAGCCGGATGTTGTGGACTCTGTGGACCGCAAAGACCTGTATGTACATGGCCCGGGTGGCCGCAAAACCCGCGCGCTGGATGATGCGACAGAACAGTTTGTTGACAAGACCCGCATGAGCGAGAACGCCTGAGCTGAGAGCTGAGAGCTGAGAGCTGAGAGCTGAGAGCTGAGAGCTGAGAGCTGAGAGCTGAGAGCTGAGAGCTGAGAGCTGAGAGCTGAGAGCTGAGAGCTGAGGCAAGGATCTTGGAGCCTGAACCCTTCGCAGGGTCCGGCTCAAAGACAGTTTACAAAGCGGTTGAGAAGGCGGGCGGCGGGAAGCTGAAAGCCCCGGCGGTGTAGCTTTCAATCACCGCGCTGAGAGGCGTGCCGTCCTGCCGGGCCAGTACCGCATGATGCCGGAACAGGACAGGTGGAAAAACCAGAGGCGTGTCGGACCCGGCGGGGAGGGGCTGGAGTTCCCACCCCTCGAGCAACGGAGTCCAGAGGCGCTCAGCCAGCACAAGGCGGCGCGTGAAGGCGAGGGACGCCGTGACACGCCCGAACGGGGTCTCCGTTGTGTCCAGCGCCGTGTTCATTTCCGCTGTCAGGCGGTCCGGTAGATACCAGTTTTCAGCGTCTGACAGAGTGCGTTCGCCACAGATCAGGCGGACATGCCGGTAACGCAGCGCATCGGCCGGGATATCCTCAGATAATCCAAGAGCCTGCCGCAAGGCTGGCGGGCATGGGCGTGGCGGCGTTTGCTGGCAGACAGCCCGTACTGTGGGAACTGGAGCCAAGCGGTGCCGGCTGCTCCAGTCTTCCAGCGTCCGGGTGGCGCTGGACGTGCTGAGGAGAGCCGCATCCAGCTCGTTCAGCAGGGCTGTCAGCATCAGGCGATGCAGAGTTGTGGCCCGCCAGTATGTTTCCGGCTGAGACGGAAGCGTTGCAGAAAAGTGAGGCGTGTCCGGCATAAGCGTATCTTACGCGCCAGCAGGCTCTCTGCCGAGAGGGGGAGTGTGAAAAGACGTGACTGTTGCCGTAAGGCCCGCGCGGGTGGAGGACTATCCTGCTCCGGCGGATAGGGGTTGGGGCAGGAGGGGCGGATGGGGTACACTGTGCGCTGGTTCTGGCGTGATGCCGCCAGAGGGTGAGATTTTAATGCGAGGTGACGCAATCATGGCAACCACAGAAATAAGCTTTATGGTTGAAGGTATGACCTGTGATGGCTGTGTGTCCTCCATCAGGCGCGCTCTGGCTGCGGTGGATGGTGTAAAAAGCACGGACGTTAATCTGGCCACTGGCGAGGTAAAAGTGGAGTATGACCCGGCACAGGCGGGCAAGTCCTCCCTGCAGAATGCTATTCTCGGGGCGGGGTTTGACGTCGGATAAAGTGGAAACCCTCTGTGTCATGCGGTCCGCACGGGGGGGATTTGCCAAGCCTTATACTAGGCGCAGGCGGCAAGGCATGGCAGGGTGATAAGCCCTGTCCGGCGTCTGGATGCCGGTGCGGTGTGGCGAGAAAAAAGGTCAGCGTGGTTGTGAGACGGAACAAGAAGACACTCGGCTTTGGAATGATGCTCACCGGGCTTATGCTGCTGGGTGGCTGTTCCTCTGAAATTGGCCGGAAGCCTTTTCTGGATACGGATGTATCCTGCCTGAGAAATCAGATGAAAGGCCCGATGTTCCTCAGCTTTCCTCTGGCGGCCAATACCTGCCAGCGCATGAGCAACCATAACTTCATTCTGGGTGAAAAAGACGCGCATCCGTTGCCGCTGAATTTGAAAGATGCGCCCGACCTGCAAAAGCAGGCGGATGAATACGGTTACAGCTACACCCGATAACACCGGGCGGCCCGGCTCTGTGCGGGGCTTTTAGCTTTCCAGTTCCGTGTCCCAGTACAAATAATCCCGCCAGCTTTCATGCAGGTAATTGGGCGGAAAGGCCCGCCCATTATCCTGCAACTGCCATGATGTGGGGCGCACCGGCCTCTGGCGGGGCAGCATGTTGATGCTGTGCGGCAGATGCGGGCCTTTGCGCAGATTACAGATCCCGCAGGCGGTGACGACATTTTCCCATGTGGTGCGTCCGCCCTTGCAGCGGGGAATAACGTGGTCAAACGTCAGATCCTGCGTGGGGAGTTGGTCTCCGCAATACTGGCAGGAAAAATTGTCCCGCAGGAAAACATTAAAACGCGTAAAGGCGGGCTTGCGGGCGGAGGGCACATAGTCCTTCAGCGCAATAACGCTGGGCAGGCGGAAAGTCTGGTGGGGGGAATGGACTTCAGCATCATATTCGCTCAGCACCGAAACACGGTCGAGGCACACGGCTTTGATGGTATCCTGCCAGGACCAGAGGGAGAGCGGAAAATAGGAGAGCGGGCGGAAATCCGCGTTTAACACCAGAGCAGGGAAGTTTATCGTACTGCCGTCAGCCAAGACGCGCCTCCTTGGGGGAGTGAGGGCGCAACTTCCGGTGCGGGCGTTAAAACTCGTAACAGAACGCCGTCAGAAGTGCGTCGTCGAGATCAGTGTTGGCAGGAGTATTGCAGATAGAGTTGTTTATCGCAAGAAATGACCTAAGTATTTAACAAAACAGTATTATTGTCATTATATGAGAGTGTTATGAGTCCTGTTCTGCCCGGTTGCGCCCGATGACGGAGTCTTCATGGGTGACGCGTTTTGCGCCCAGCCCGACCGGGTTATTGCATCTGGGGCATGTGGCGTCGGCTCTGGCTGGCTGGACGCAGAAGGGGCCGCACGGCCTCTGGCTGGTGCGGATGGAAGATATTGACCCCCAACGCTGCCGGGATGATTACGCCACGGCTTTACTGGAGGATCTCGACTGGGTGGGGTTGCGCTCTGCCCGTCCTGTGTTGCGGCAATCCGCAAATATGCCTGCCTATCGCGCAACGCTGGACCGGCTGGAGCAGATGGGGGTGCTGTATCCCTGCTTCTGCACCCGCTCTGATATTGCGCGGGAATCTGCGGGCATGATGTCCGCCCCACATGCTGCACCGGATGGGAGCCTGCTTTATCCCGGCACATGCCGTTCTCTGTCCGCCCCGGCGCGGGCGGCGGCTCTGGCAGCGGGAAAGCCGCATGTCTTGCGGCTGGATATGGCCAAGGCGCTCAATTCTCTCAGGACGGAGGCTCCTGCCGTCTGGCCTCTGACCTATCAGGATCTCGCGCGCGGGACAGTGCAGTGCCAGCCTGAATTGTTTGGCGATGTTGTGCTGGCCAGACGGGATGTTCCGGCGTCCTACCATCTGTGTGTCACGCATGATGATGCCGCTCAGGGTGTCACACTGGTGACACGCGGAGATGATCTGCGTCCCGCAACCGACCTGCACCGGCTGATACAGGCGCTGATGGGCTGGCCCGCGCCAGCGTATCTGTTCCACCCCTTATTATGTGATGCGCAGGGGCGGCGGCTTTCCAAGCGGGACGGCGCGAAAGCTGTCCGCGCCATGCGGGAGGCCGGTATGACGCCGGAGGACGTGCGTGCCGCCGCCGGATATCCTGACGCGCTGAGGTGAGCGATCCGGCAGTGTTGTGGGTCTATATAAAAGATTTTTCATAAAATTTGCTGCCATGCGTGGTTTCCCCGGTTCCGCCGGACGCAGAAGCGCATTAGGGTGTCGGCCCTTGCCGGTTTTTTATCTCCATCAGGCCCTGTTCCGGCAGCCAGAGGCGGGGCCGATGGCATAATGTGTCAGGAAGTGTTGGAATTATGAGCATTGTTGCTGACCGTCTGAACAGGATCAGCCCGAGCCAGACGATTGTTATTTCGACCAAAGCGCGTGAGCTGAAGGCGCAGGGGCGGAATATCATCAGTCTTTCCGCTGGTGAGCCGGATTTCCGCACACCTGACAACATTGCCCGCGCCGCCATGAAGGCGATTGAAGACGGCCAGACCCGTTATACGGACGTGGCAGGCACTCCCGTTCTGCGCAAAGCCGTAGCGGAACGCTTCCGTCTGGATAGCGGTCTGGATTACACGCCGGAAGAAATCATTGTGTCCACCGGCGGTAAGCAGGTGATTTACAACGCCATGATGGCAACGCTCAATCCGGGTGATGAGGCCATTATTCCCGCACCGTGCTGGGTGTCTTACCCGGATATCGTGACGCTGGCTGAAGGTGTGCCGGTTATTGTGCCCTGCCGCCGGGAAAACGGCTTCAAGCTGACGGCTGAAGAACTTGAGGCCGCGATTACCCCGCGCACAAAATGGCTTTTCCTGAATTCCCCCTGTAACCCGACCGGCGCGGCCTATTCCGCTGAGGACCTGCGGCCGCTGTGTGATGTGCTGCTGCGGCACCCGCATGTCTGGGTGTTTACAGACGATATTTACGCCAAGCTGACTTATGACGGCTTCCGTCCCGCCACGTTTGTGGAAGTCGAGCCGCTGCTGCGGTCCCGCACCGTGACGATGAATGGTGTCTCTAAAGCCTATGCCATGACAGGCTGGCGTATTGGCTTCTCCGGCGCGCCGGTGGAACTGACCAAAGCCATGAACAAGCTTCAGGGGCAGTCCACGTCCAACACCTGCTCCATTGCGCAGGCGGCCGCAGTTGAAGCTCTGACAGGCCCGCAGGACTTTATTGGCGAGATGGTCAAAACCTATCAGGCCCGGCGGGATCTGGTGGTGGACATGCTGAATGAGGCTGAGGGCGTGCAGTGTGACAAGCCGGAAGGCGCGTTTTACGTCTTCCCGTCCGTCAAGGCGTGCCTTGGTAAAACCTCCCCCGGTGGGCGCAAGCTGGAAACGGATGAGGATTTTGTGACGGCTCTGCTGGAAGAGGAAGGTGTTGCCGCCGTGCATGGCTCGGCCTTTATGTATCCGGATTACATGCGCATTTCCTACGCCACGGATACGGAAAGCCTGCGGGAAGCCTGCGCCCGCATCCAGCGTTTCTGCAAAGGGCTGATTTAAGAGTATGGCACGGTCTTTCGCGCATCGGCTGGACGGGCTTCCGGCTCCGGCAACCATTGAGATGGCACGTCGTGCCCGTGCGCTGCGGGCGGAAGGCAGGCCGGTTATTTCTCTGGCGCTGGGGGAGCCGGACTTCCCCACGCCACCCGCTGTGGTGGAAGCGGCTCATGCGGCCGCTCTGGCCGGGCAGACCAAATATCCGCCTGTGGACGGCACCCCTGCGTTGAAGGCCGCCATTGCCCGCAAATTCACGCGGGAAAATGGACTGGACTACGCGCCGGATGAAATTATGGCGTCCAACGGTGGCAAGCAGGTTATTTTCAACGCCTTTATGGCGACACTCAACCCCGGTGATGAAGTGGTGGTGCCAGCCCCATACTGGGTGAGTTATCCGCTGATTGCCCGCATGTTTGGCGGTGTGCCGGTTGTGGTGCCCTGCCGGGAGGAAGAGGGCTTCAAGCTTGACCCCGCAGCCCTTGCGGCAGCGCTGACTCCAAAATCCCGCTGGCTTGTCCTGAACTTTCCCAATAACCCGACCGGGGCCGTCATGACGGCGGAGGAGCTTGAGCCGATTGCGGAAATCGTGCGGCGCTATCCCGATCTCTGGGTTCTGTCTGACGAGATTTACGAACATCTGGTGTTTGATGGCGTGCGTTCTGCCTCACTCGCCGCTGTTGCGCCGGACCTGAAAGATCGCATCGTCACGCTCAATGGTGTTTCCAAGGCCTATGCCATGACAGGCTGGCGTGTTGGCTTTGCCGGCGGGCCGAAAGATCTGATTGCCGCCATGCGTGGCGTACAGGGCAACGCGACATCCGGCATCTGCACCATTGCACAGGCTGCGGCTGCGGCTGCGCTGGATGGTCCGGCGGATCTGGTGAAGGAAATGGCGGCAACCTATGGCCGCCGCAGGCAGATGGTGGTGGATGCGCTCCGGCGAATCCCCGGTCTGACCTGCGCCATGCCGGAAGGTGCCTTTTATGCTTACCCCGGTGTGGCGGGCTGCCTTGGCCGCACCACCGCAGGCGGCACACGGCTGGAAACCGACCATGATTTCGCACTGGCTTTTCTGGATGAAGCTATGTGGCCACGGTGCCCGGCAGCGCGTTCGGGCAGTCTCCGTATCTGCGTCTCTCCTGCGCCACGGGCGATGCAGATCTGATGGAAGCCTGTCAACGTCTGGAGCGGTTTGTCAGCACGCTCCGCTGAGATCGGAACCGTAGGCTGGGTCCTGCCAGTTTTTATGAGAAGGCGGGAGTGCAACAGGGAACACTCCTGATCAGCGGGTCCTGTCGGACAGGCCGCTCCCGCTGATTGAAAGCATCAGGCAGGTTCTTTCACATGATTGAATGAGTGTGTGAGAGGTTCTGCGTTCAGGAAGAAACCGTACGCACGAAGCGCAGGATTTTCTTGCCAGCGTTCAGGTAAGCATAATTCTGTGCGCTGTTGTAAATTGTAAAATCATTGGCCTGCACAAGCTGAGTTTCCGTATCGAACTCAAGGGTCAGAGCCCCTTCCAGTACAAAAATCATCTCGTGCCAGCCTTCCGGGTCTGGTTCCGCCACATAGCGTTCCCCCGGTGCGAGGGACCATAGCCAGAGTTGCGTATCATGCCGGGCAGGGGCCGCGCCCAGAAGAGTCGCCTTGCTGGCATCTGTCTTGCCGCGCCACATCACTTCCTCAATGCGGCGTAACTCCCGCTCCGGGTTGCTCACCAGTTTGAGAAAGGTTGTGTCCAGCGCTTCTGCCAGCCGGTCCAGACTCCCCAGACTGATATTGGCGTTGCCTGCTTCCAGACTGACAATCATGCGGCGCTGATGCCCGAGGCATTGGCCAGAGCTCCTGACTCAGGCCTGCTTCCTTGCGCAGGCGACGCAGGTTTGTCCCCACATACTTTAAAACATCGGATCGTGGGGGTTGATTGTGCATTATAGTGCCCATATACGCTGCTAACTATGATCAAGACTCCACCCCCCTCAGGCTCTCGCGTCAAGTTCCTGTCCCAGCAGGAGATCATACTTGTCCTGATCACCATGCTGTGGGGGGCAACATTCCTGATCATCCATCATACCATGGAACATACCGGCCCGCTGTTTTTTGTGGGCGTGCGGTTTATCACGGCTGGTCTGATGTCCCTTCTGCTGTTCCGCAAATCCCTCGCGGGCATGACGCGGTATGAGCTGAAGGCCGGTTGCATGATCGGGATAGGCGTTTTTCTGGGCTATACCTTTCAGACTCTGGGGCTGAAGACTATTTCCAGCAGTCAGTCCGCCTTTATTACCGCCCTGTATGTCCCGATGGTGCCTTTTCTCCAGTGGGCGGTGCTCAGGCGCCGACCGCATATGATGAGCTGGGTTGGGGTGTTTATCGCATTTGTCGGCCTGATCTGCCTGACCGGGCCGGATGCAGCCAGTGGCCTCAGCTTCAGCCCCGGTGAAGTTGCGACTCTTTTCGGCGCTGTCTCCATAGCTGCGGAAATTATTCTGATCAGCCGCTATGCGCTGCGGGTGGACAGCCGCAGGGTGACCATCGTGCAGTTGCTGGTGGCAGGCCTGCTGGCACTGGCCTTTATGCCGGTGGCTGGTGAGCATGTTCCGGCGTTTTCATGGGTCTGGGTGGCGTCTGGCGTAGGGCTGGGGGTGATGAGCGCGGTTATCCAGTTTGCCATGAACTGGGCGCAGAAAACCATCTCCGCCACGCGGGCGACGGTCATTTACGCAGGTGAACCTGTGTGGGCCGGGCTTGTGGGACGCATTGCGGGGGAACGCCTGCCACCGCTGGCCATTGCCGGGGCCGGGCTGATTGTGCTGGGGGTTCTGGCGAGTGAAATTCGCCTGCCGCGTAAAAAGAAAGCGCCTGAACTGTCCTGAGACTGCCCCGTCCTGCGGGGTATGAGAAACAAAGGACGCTGAGAGGAAAAGTCTGTTAGCCGTTCAGCACATTACGTGTTGTGCGCCGGGCAATATCGGCGGCGGCTTCCGTATCGGGCAGCAGGCCGATAAGCTGCAATTCGTCACAATACTGCGCAATCTGGTCGCGTAGCGCGTGGCCCGTTACGGGGCTGATGGCAGGCTGATGGCGCATCATGGCGCGCATGGTTTCAGTGCTGAACTCTGGTGATTCATCCGCGACCAGTGTTGCAGCCTCATCCCTGTGCTGGTTGGCCCATTTTGCTGCGTCCCGCAATGCAAGGGTGAGGGCGGTTGCTGCGTCCGGATCTGTTTCCAGCGCGGTGTGAGAGGCGCCGAGGATCAGACTGGTGCGGTCTGCGTAATGGCCTGTATTGCTGCTGACCAGTTCTGCAAACAGGTCCGGGTGGCTGTTAAGTAACTGCCACGCCAGTGGGTCATGCGCCACGAGCGCATCCAGAGTGCGGGCACTGGCGGCGTCTGCCATCTGCTCGGCTGGCATATCCGTCCATGTGATGCCGTTTATGGCGTTAATGCCCTTACGGCGCATCATGATGGCAAAGAAGAATTTATCCGCGGCATTTTTATCAGGCACGGCCACGGTTCGCCCGACAAGCTGATCAAGCCGGGTGATGTTCGCCCCGCGCCGCACCAGCAGGCGGAAGGTGCCGGGCTGGATGCCCAGAACAAGGCTGGCGGGCAGACCACCATACAGGCGCGGCAGCCAGGTGAGGGCCGGAGCAACAGCATAATCGGCTTTGCCCGCAACCAGAGCATCCAGTGCATCATTGCCGTTCTGCGGCGCAAAGACGCCTTCCACATCCAGGCTATAGCGGGCAAAAAACCCTTTCTGGTAGGCCACGGCCAGGACCGGCGCGGTATCCGCATGCGGCCAGATCAGCCTGAGTTTACGATACTGACCATCCGGCTGTCTGCGGGGGGAGCGTTTGTGCCTGTGGTGTTCAAACGCGCCCACCGTTCCGGCCACAGCCAGTCCGGCAAGGCCTGTCAGAACAATTCTGCGGCGGAAAGCGGGGCGGAGGAAGGTCCTTGTGCGCTCATGCGTCTTTCTTACCATGAGGGGGTTTGCGCGTCGTCTGCTCATAAAAACAGGAAACACAAAAAAAATGAAAAAAGGGGGTTTACGGCTCCCCCGGATCACGGTTATACGATGCCTCGCTGATCCCGAATAGCTCAGTTGGTAGAGCAAGCGACTGTTAATCGCTGGGTCGTAGGTTCGAGTCCTACTTCGGGAGCCAGCCTTTCTCACACAATAAAATAATTCAGGCAGATAGCAAAAGTTATTGTCTGTTTTTGCCCCGAAACGCGTCTTCCGATATCGCGCGCGTTTTTGCGGCCAGATGCGTTCCGGCGGCCTGTGTGCGGCATAATCGGCGGAACATTACAGGCAGGTTCTTTTGGGTGACTATCTGCTGGAATTTTTTTCAGGAAATTAGTCAAAAGCCATTATGTGTTCTGCGATTTAGGTATATTTTTCTGGGTATAGAAATCTAGCGAAACGCAAAGAACAGATCCCCACTTCCTTTAATGGCACTTCAGTTTTGACGAAACTTCTGGTTTAAATAGCCGGGATAAGGTCATTTGGGGTAGCCCGGGAGGGTGTGCCCGCAGGACTACGATTTAGTCCTGCGTCGTTTCCCCGGCTTTTTTGCATAATGGACGTGGCTGTCCCGTCCACGGGCAATGCGTGAGACTGTGCTTTCGCTAATCCCGAAGGCTGTAGCAACAGATTTCAGAGTTTCTCCTTTCTGCCTCCGGCTTGTGATCTCCTGCCTCTGCGCGTCCGTGATTTGCCTTGGCCGCCCCATGCGCTTGCCCTGCTCCATTGCACGAGCGCGTCCTTCCGCTGTACGCGTGCGGATAAGGTCGCGCTCCACATCCGCAAGACCACCAAGGACTGCAAGCATCAGCCTGCCTGTACTTGTGCTGGTGTCAGTCCAGGGCTCGGCCAGAGAATAAAACTGGGCCTTTTTCTCCGTGATCGTTTTAACGATAGAGAACAGGTCAAATGTACTGCGCGCCAGACGATCTAGCCGGGTCACCACCACGCTCTGGCCGGGTTTAAGGCTGGCAAGGAGCTTGCGGAGTTCACGACGTTCCGCGTCCGCCCCGCTGGCCTTTTCACGGTAGATACGGCGACATCCGAATTCCCTGAGTGTGTTGAGTTGAAGTTCCAGAGTCTGCCCCGTGGTACTCACGCGGGCATACCCGACTTTGCGGCGTGTGATGCAGGTGTCCATTCACCCCTAAAGAGCTGAAAATACTTAAGAGTTTCTTGATAAAGTCTTAATTTGCGCAAGACGGAAAGCCCCGTCTTGCAAAGTGTTAATGAACCGTAAAAACGCTTACACCCCCAATATTGTTAGTGCAAGCAAAACATAGAATATCAAAAAAGACACACTTCCAATTTTTTGCGCAAATCAAGGATTGGGAAAATGTCGAATACCTATCTCTGGACTGGCGCACAAAATACAGATTGGAATAACCCCAATAACTGGAACGTCGTGAATGGAAAAAATGTCACGACGCAGACCGGTGTGCCAGGTGCCACTGATAATATTCTTATCATGAGCGGCAACTCGCTGAATCAGGCAGGTTATACTTACAATGGCGATGCAAACGCCATGAATAATGCTGTCAAGAATATGACGCCCACCCTCAGTGGGAGCACCCCCGTCACGGTTGCAAACGTCACACTTGGTGGTAACGGCGGCCCCGCCACACTCATAACAGGGAGTACACCGTTCACGGTGACAGGCACATTAGAAGACCCGCAAAGCGCAGGCTTCATAAATGCTCAAGGTGGTTCCTACAGCCTGCAAGGCACCAACATTCATATTGTTCATCTCAACTGGGGAACAGGAGGGAATGTTTCCTATGGTACGGGCAGCATGCCCGCTAATGTTACGGTAGACTGGATGAGCGGGGCTGGCCAGAACGACAATGGCAACCACTCCGTTATTACTGTTACCAAGGGTTACGACGTTGATAACAGCGGAACCCCCGTTTTTCAGGACGGTAAGAACGGCAATAATAGCTGGAATATCAAATATGCGAGCGGTGCCGAAAAGCGTAATCCAAACGCCTGCTTTCTGTCTGGTAGCGCAATCCGTACACCAGAAGGCGATGTCGCTGTTGAAAATATCAAAATCGGCGATGAGGTCGTTACGTTTGACTGGAAACATAACAGATATGCCTCCAAGCTGGTTGTCTGGGTTGGTAAAGCGCGTGCGACGGTGCGGCCGGGCCTGCATGATGATGAAGCCGGGTATCCTGTCCGTGTTCTGAAAGATGCTGTTTCCGACGGTGTGCCTTACAAAGACATGCTGATTACAGCAGAGCATTGTCTGTTTTTTAAAGGCAAGTTTGTTCCCGTCCGTATGCTGGTAAATGGCGCGTCCATTTTTTATGATAAATCCATAACGTCTTACGACTACTACCATGTGGAAACAGAGCAGCATTCCGTTATCACCGCCGATGGCATGCTGACCGAAAGCTATCTGGATACGGGCAATCGCTCCTCTTTCCGTCAGGAAGGCCGAGTTGTGGCCCTGCATGGCACAGCCCGCACGTGGGAGAAGGATGCAGGGGCACCGCTTTGTGTAGACCGTGCTTTTGTGGAGCCTCTGTTCCGCATGCTGGAATGGCGGGAAGACAGCGTGGCTGGCTGCCAGACTTCCGCAAACGCTCCTGCTCTGACGCAGGACCCTGATCTGCATCTGGTTACGGAAACTGATGCTGTGGTCAGGCCCATGCGCAAAGCCGCGCATCATTACAGCTTCATGCTGCCGCCGGGCACACAGTCTGTCCGGATTGTCTCCCGTACCAGTCGTCCGGCTGATGTGACCGGCCCGTTTGTGGATGATCGCCGGTCTATGGGCGTGGCTGTTGCGGACATCCTTCTGTTTTGCGCCAAAAGTCAGCATGACATCAGTGCGCATCGTCAGGCTGTAAAACCGGCTGGCTGGTATCCGTCCGAAGGCGCGCAGTGTGTCTGGACCAATGGGGACGCGGAGCTTCCGTTGGGTGATTACCTGACAGAGGGAAAAATGGGCATCCTCTCACTCCAGATTCTTGCAGCGGGGCCCTATAGTATCCGCGCTGAGGAGACAGCGGAAACGCAGGTCAAAACGGCCTGATAGTCTGAAGGTCTGAAATGGGATGCAGGGTCTGCTTTTTCTGGCAGACCCTGCATTTTTTGAAGAGTGTAGTGTTATCGGAGCGCGGCAATACCGGTCAGTTCCACACGCCACTCCGGTCTGGCGAGTTTTGCTTCGACCGTGGCGCGGGCGGGTTTGTTGTCCCGGTCCAGCCAGGCGTCCCATGCGCGGTTCATGCCTGCCATATCATTCATATCCGCCAGAAAAATCTGCACGGAGAGCAGGCGACTTTTATCTGTGCCCGCTTTGGCCAGAAGGGTATCCACCTGCCGCAGGATATCGGCCATCTGGCCTTCCGCATCCAGAGTGGCATCATCAGCAATCTGCCCGGCCAGATGCACCAGCCCGTTGTAAATGACAGCGCCGGTCAGGCGTTCTTCGGGGTCAAGGCGTGTAATGGTCATGGATGTGTTTCCTGTTTTCTAACCGGTGGTGTCAGGCGAGCGGCATGTTATCAATCAGCCGGATGTCTCCAAGGCTGGCAGCGACAAACAGGCGGGTGCCGGGGTCAGCTTTTTCTGATGGTGCCAGAGTTTTTTCAGATCGCAGGTCCAGATAGTGCACTATAAACCCCGCGTCTTTCAGGGTTTGTGTGCAGTGCTCCAGTGTGGCAACCACGGGTTTTCCGGCTTTCAGCGCGGCAAGACAATCCTGCAAAGCCTGTGGCAGATGGGCGGCCTGCTGGCGCTGGGCGGCGGTGAGCCGCCTGTTGCGGGAGGATAGCGCCAGATGGTCAGCTTCCCGCACGGTGGGCACGGGCAGAATGGTCACGGGCAGGTCCAGATCCGTCACCATCCGGCGGATAATGCAAAGCTGCTGGAAGTCTTTTTCCCCAAACGCGGCAATATCGGCACGGGTTTGCATGAACAGCTTGGTGACGATTGTTGCCACGCCATCAAAATGGCCGGGGCGGTCCCCGCCACACAGCATCTTGTCCGGGCCGGAAACGGTAATGCGCGTGCAGAAGCCGGGCGGGTAAATCTGGGTTTCATCCGGGGCGTACAGAACATCCACCACGCCGGTTTGTGCCAGAAGGGCTTCATCCGCGTCCAGACCGCGCGGATAGAGCTGAAAATCATCCGGGTTGTTAAACTGGATCGGGTTGACAAAAATCGTCACAATCCGCCGGGTGGCTTTGCCGTCCAGCGCCCGCACCAGTGTCAGATGGCCTTCGTGCAAAGACCCCATGGTGGGCACCAGTCCGATTGTCTCCCCGTCCTTATGCCACTGAGTGACAATCTCGGTCAGTTCCTGTCTGGTTCTTACAAGCTTCATGACGCATCCCGGTTTGCAGTAAAAGCGCAGGACAGAGGGCCGCCCGGCCTGTGCACGATTGCCGGGAAATCCACTGTCCGTCCTGGGCCGTCTTACTGTGTTTTCAGGAATGGTTCCAGCAGCACACGGTCTGCCGGGCTGAGCCGGTCTGCCGCGGTGCTCGCCTGATGCCAGTAGGGATAGAGCAGGGGAGGCTGGCTGGCCTGATTAAGGCGGTTGAGCTGGTCTTCCGACAGCGTGAGTTCCGCGGCTTTCAGGTTGTCTTTCAACTGCTCTTCCGTGCGGGCGCCCACAATGACGGAGGTAATGGCCGGGCGATGCATGGTCCATGCCAGAGCGACCTGCGCTGCGGAAACGCCATGCTCTTCCCCAATGGCAAGCAGCACTTCCACAATATCAAAAAGCTTTTCCTTGTCATGCACCGGGGGTTCGCCAAAATTTTCAAGCTGGCGTCCTGCGGGTGTTGGCTGATTACGGCGATACTTGCCGGAGAGCAGGCCCCCTGCCAGCGGGCTCCAGACTTGTACGCCAATCCCCTGATCCACAGCCGCGGGCAGCAGCTCATACTCTGCATCGCGTGCCTGAAGTGAATAATAAATCTGCTGGGATACCGGGGCGATCAGCCTGTTGCGTTCAGCAACGGACAGCGCTTTCATCATATGCCACGCGGAGAAATTAGAAACGCCACTATAGCGGATCTTTCCGGCACGGGTCAGCGTATCAAGGGCTTCCAGTGTTTCATCCAGTGGGGTCTGACCATCCCATTCATGCAGATAATACAGATCAATATGGTCACGACCGAGGCGCTTCAGGCTGGCCTCACACGCGGTAATGAGATGCAGGCGGGAGGACCCAGCCCCGTTTGGTCCGTCCTGCGTGCGAAAGCGGGCTTTGGTCGTGACCAGAATTTCCTGCGAGCGCCTTTCAGGGCCTCTCCCAGAATGGTTTCGGATTCCCCGGAGGAATAGATATCCGCCGTATCAAACATGGTGATGCCCGCATCCAGGCACAGGTCAATCAGGCGGCGCGCCCCGGCTGTGTCGGTATTCCCCGTCTTTGCAAAGTCCCCTTTTCCTCCAAATGTCATGGTACCAAGGGTAAGGGCAGAAAGACGCAGGCCAGACCGGCCAAGTTGACGATACTGCATGAAGCTGTTCTCCGTGTGGGTGAAGAGTAAACGCGGATGACCGTTTTGTGCTGGCAGTATAGAGGGACGTTTTCAAGGGTGTCAGGGCGTTCACTCTGTTTTGACAACCACCGGAGAGCCTGCTTAACAAAGGGCAGATGGTTCCCGTCAGGGGATGAAAAGGGAAGTACGGTGAGGACCCTTCTGTTTCTTGGCCGTCGCTGCCCCCGCAACTGTATGTGACATCAGGCGTGTTTTCCGCACTCTTGTTTTTGGGAGTGTTGACCCACTGGAGCGTGCTCCGGGAAGGGCGGAAACAGGCGAAAACTGCCGGAGGGCCGGGGGTTTTGTGTCATGAGCCAGGAGACCTGCCATCTTTGTGCTGAGTGTCATGTCTGGCGGGGTGTCCGGAGCGTGATGGTGCGTTGGGTCAACGTGCTACTGTCTGGTTTGTCCTGATGGCCTTGTGATGAACACCCCCATGCGGCCTTGCGCTGTGTGTTGACTGAAGGGTGTTCATGTCTGCCGCGTTTTCTACCCCTGTGGTGAAGGATGGTGCCCCGGTCTGTTTGCCCCCATGCAGGCGGCGGATGGCTGGCTGGTACGCGTGCGTCCGCCGCTGGGCCGGATAACCGCAGCGCAGGCGCACCTGCTGGCCAATGTTGCGGAGCAGGACGGCAACGGGCAGATCAGCCTGACCAACCGAGGAAATGTGCAGTTGCGGGGGTTCGCGCTGGAAGCGGCCCGTGCTTTCCCGCAGCGGATGGTGGAGGCGGGCCTCGGGCAGGCAGACCCGGATGCTGAACGGCGGCTTGCACTTCAGGTCTCCCCTCTGGCGGGCGCGGACCCGGCCTGTGCCGGGGAGACGATGCTCTGTGCGGAGGCGTTGAGGGCCGGGTTGATCGGCTCTCCTGCTCTTTCAGCTTTGCCTGATAAATTCGGGTTTTGCGTCGATGGCGGTGGGTTTTTTCCCGTTGGGTCTTTGCAGGCTGATATCATGCTTCAGGCTGTACAAAACCCGGCTTCTGAGCGGGGAGACTGGCGCGTTGTCTGTGGTGAGGCCCGCTCAAAGCCGCAGGGTTTGGCTGAGGCTGTGCAGACGGCTCTTGCATTGGCGAATGCTTTTATAAAATGCCGGGAGACCATGCGCCCTTTGCGGATGGCTGCTGTTGGCCAGAGACTGTTTGCAGAAATCGGGGTTGCATGGGCACATGCTGCCAGAACAGAGAAGCAGCACGGTCGTGCGCTGGTCCAGCGGGCCGGGCCTCTGACAGGCCATCTTTATGCGGTGGCTGCGCCGCTGGGGCGTCTGACAGCAGCAACGCTGCGGGCCTGTGCAGATGTTGCGCAGGCCGGTGATGGCATTTTGCGCATGACACCGTGGGGGAGCCTGATTTTTGGCGGATTAAAGAAAATGCCGGAAATTTCAGGACTTGTTATGCACCCAACTGATCCGCGCCTGCGGGTCTATGCTTGCATTGGTGCGTCGGGATGTGGGCAGGCTTCCACCGACACAGGGCAACTGGCGCTGGAACTGGCGCCGCTTTTGCCGGAGGGGATGGAGATGCACGTCTCCGGGTGTGCCAAAGGCTGTGCGCATCCGGGGCGTGCGACAGTCACGCTGGTTGCCGGGGCGGAGGGATATGGCGTGATCCGGAACGGACGCGCGGGGGATCAACCCGTCTGCGTTGTGCCGGAATGTGATGGCGCAAAGGTCGTGAGACAGGTTCTGTCTGAAGGAGATGTTAAAAATGCAGCCTTATGATTATATCCGCGATGGCGCTGCCATTTATGAACGCTCCTTTGCGACCATTCGCGCAGAAGCGGACTTAAGCAGTTTTTCCGCCGAGCAGGCCCAGATTGTTGTCCGCATTATTCATGCCTGTGGCATGGTCAATGTAGCCCAATCCGTGATGATGACGGAGGATTTTGTCTCTTCCGCAAGAAAATCCCTTAAAAAATCCTGCGCTGTTCTGTGTGATTCCGAGATGGTGGCGCATGGCATTACCCGTGCGCGTCTGCCTGCGGATAATGCCGTGGTGTGCACTGCGGGATGCGCGCACGCCAGACCTTGCGCGGCAGATTGGCAACACCCGGTCTGCCGCAGCGCTGGACTTGTGGGGGGAAAAGCTGGCCGGGGCCGTTGTGGCAATCGGGAATGCGCCTACGGCCCTGTTCCATCTTCTGGAACTGCTGGATGCCGGTGCGCCAAAACCTGCGGCTGTAATTGGTTTGCCAGTCGGCTTTGTCGGGGCGGCGGAATCCAAGGAGGTTCTTGCAAAAAGGCATGAATATCCCATGGCTTGTTGTGCACGGGCGGCTGGGGGGAAGTGGCTATGGCCGCGGCGGCTGTCAATGCGCTGGCGAGTGAGGTGGAGTAATGGCGCGCGGAACGCTGCATGTGGTGGGCGTGGGGCCGGGGACGCGGACCTGATGACGCTGCGGGCTGTTAAAACCCTGCAAGGGGTGCCGGTTGTGGCCTATTTCTGTCGGCATGACACACAGGGCACGCGCGCCGCATCGCGCAGGCGCATATTGCTGCTGCAACGCAGGAAATACGGCTGGCTTATCCGTTTACCACCGAAATTTCCGTTAAAGACCCAAGCTACCATATCGAGATGCATGCGTTTTATGATCGCTGTGCGGAGGATCTTGCTGCGGTTCTGGAAGAGGGGCAGGACGTTGCTCTGCTATGTGAAGGGGACCCTTTTCTGTATGGGTCCGCGATGTATCTGTTTGACCGTCTGCATACTCAGTTTGAAACTCAGGTTGTGCCCGGTATTTCCGCCATGAGCGGTTGCTGGTCTCAGGCGGCGCGCCCTATGACGCACGGGGATGATGTTCTGTGTGTTCTACCTGCCACCATGCCGGAAGAGGCTCTGGCGCACTGGCTGGACAAGGCCGATGCGGCGGTGGTGATGAAGATTGGCCGGAATATGCCAAAATTGCGGAAGGCACTGGAGCAGACAGGTCGTTTGCCGGATGCTGTTTATGTAGAGCGTGGCACGCAACCGGAGGCACGCTGCCTGCCATTTGCGGAACAGGAAGGGCCCGCGCCCTATTTTTCACTGGCGCTGGTGCCGGGCAGAAAGGGCGTGCGATGACGGGCTCTGTCAGCATTATCGGACTTGGGCCGGGGAATGTGCTTCAGCGCACACCGCAGGCGGTTCAGGCGCTGAGCCGTGCGACGGATCTGGTGGGATATGGCCCCTATGTGCAGCGGGTGGAGGCGCCTGCCTCCGTGGTGCGGCACTGTTCGGATAACCGGGAGGAGCTGGACCGGGCACGGCATGCGCTGGAACTGGCTATGCAGGGGCGGCATGTTGCGGTTGTCTCTGGTGGGGATGCCGGGGTGTTCGGCATGGCTAGCGCAGTGTTTGAAGCTGTGGACCATGGCCCGCAGACATGGCGTGCGCTGGATATTACGGTTGTGCCGGGTGTGAGTGCGGTTCTTGCCGCTGCCGCCCGTCTTGGTGCGCCGCTGGGCGGTGATTTCTGTGTGATGTCCCTTTCTGATAATCTCAAGCCATGGCAAGTTGTTTTACGCAGGCTGGCGCTGGCGGCGGATGCGGGTTTTGTTATTGCGCTCTATAATCCGCGCTCTAAGGCGCGCCCGACCCAGTTGGGGGAAGCGCTTGACCATTTACGTGTCTGCCTGCCCGGATCAGTCCCCATCGCGTTTGCGCGGGCCATTGGGCGTGCGGATGAAGCCGTGCGGCTGACAACACTGGCAGAAGCGGACGCAACCTGGGCGGATATGAGCACATTGGTGCTGATTGGCGGTGCCGCCAGCCATCTGATCCCGCGCCCGGACGGTGGGGCGTGGTTTTATACGTCGCGCAAGGTTGAAGCAGTCTGATGTGTCTGGAGCCAGAGCAGAGCCTCCGCAGGTGTTTGAACATGCGGGCAGGACGGGTGGGGAGGACGCTCGATCATAATCACCGGGCACCCCAGAGCACGCGCCGCTTCAAGTTTTGGAAAGGTTGCGGAGCCGCCAGAATTTTTAGTGACAAGACACGCGATCTGATGTGCCTGCATGAGCGCTCGTTCCGCCGCTTCATCAAACGGTCCACGTGCAGAAAGAACGGTCGTGCTGGGGGGCAGCGTGGCTGGGTCCGGGGGCTCAATCGAGCGCAGCAGATAAGTATGCTGCGGGGCCCTGCAGAAGGGCGCGACCTCCTTGCGTCCGGTTGTCAGAAAAACCCGCATGGGCCGCTGCCCGAAACCAGCCGGGTCCGCCAGCAGGCTGGCTGCGGCAGTCAGGTTGGCTACAGAATGCCACGTGTCTTCCGGCACAGGTTTCCATGCTGGGCGCTCCAGACGCAGCAGGGGCAGGCCAAGGGCCGCGCAGGCTGTCGCAGCGTGCTGGCTCATGGTGGCGGCAAACGGATGTGTGGCGTCAATCACGGCCTGAATGGCATTTTGCGTCAGCCAGTGTTGCAAGCCATCTGTGCCCCCAAAACCACCAAGCCGGACAGCCATTTCTGGCAGATGCGGATTACTGGTCACGCCAGCCAGAGAGAGGGTGGGCGCAAAGGCGGAATTATGGGCCAGCAGACGGCACAGGCCGGAAGCTTCTGTTGTGCCGCCCAGAATCAGTACGGGCAAAGAGGTTGGGGCGGAGGGGCGCATGCAACACTGTATCCTGAAGGACGCTATTCGTCTCTCCATAGCGAAGAGAGCGGACAGGCCGCAAACTGTCTGCCGGAGGCGTGTCTGATGTCTCCGCCAGATTTTCGGGCAAATGACACCGGCTATACAGACAAACTGGCACAGGCTGGAGGTGTGGATGTCTGAGGTCTGGCTGACGCTGATTGGCATTGGGGAGGAGGGCGTGGCGGGACTGAGTGCTGCGGCCCGCACACTGGTCTCGCAGGCCGCCTACGTTGTGGGGGGCGCGCGGCACCTTGCCCTTGCGGGTGAGCTGATTCAGGGAGAAACGCTGGTCTGGCCGTCTCCTTTTCAAAACGGCATAGATGCTGTTCTGGCGCGCGTGGCTCACCGGTTGTGGTGCTGGCCTCGGGCGATCCGTTTTTTACGGCGTTGGCGCAACGCTTGCCCGGCATGTGCCGCCGGAAGAAATGTTGTGTCTGCCTGCTCCATCCTGCGTTTCTCTGGCTTGTGCGCGGCTGGGCTGGGCCTTGCAGGATTGCCGGGTGATTTCCCTTTGCGGGCGCTCCCTGCAGCGGATGCGGCCATTTTTGCAGCCCGGCGCACGTCTGCTGGTGCTGTGCGCGGATGAACAGTCTCCGGCACAGGTTGCAGCATGGCTCACGCAAGAAGGTTTTGGGCGGACGCTCTGCCATGGTCTGGAAGCATTGGGTGGCCCGGCCGAGCGGCGTTATGACTTTGTGGCGCGAGAGGGTGTGCCGGGCACGCCGGGGCGGCTGTCCCTGCTTGCGCTGGAGAGTGTGCCAGACAAACGTGCTTTCAGTCTGCCTCTGGCGTCTGGCCTGCCAGATTCCTGCTTTGAGCATGACGGGCAGATGACAAAGCGGGAAATCCGCGCCGTGACCCTGTCTTCTCTGGCTCCGCGAGCCGGGGAGGTGCTGTGGGATATAGGCGGTGGTTCTGGTTCCGTTGGTATTGAATGGATGCTGGCGGACCAGACCTGCCGCACCATTACGCTGGAACCTGTGCCAGAGCGTGCCGCGCGGATTGCCCGAAATGCGCTGCATCTGGGTGTGCCCGATTTACAGATTGTGCAGGCCCGTGCCCCAGAGGGTTTAAAAAATCTTCCCTGTCCTGATGCTGTTTTTGTGGGAGGGGGTGCAAGCCGTGCCGGGGTGCTGGAGGCAGCGTGGGCGGCCCTCAGACCCGGTGGCCGCATGGTGGTCAATGCCGTGGTGATGGAAACGGAAGTGCGGCTGATGCAGGCGGTGCAGGAATGGGGCGGCAGCCTGACGCGCCTTGCCGTGTCCCGTATGGAAGATGTTGGCCGCCTGCATGGTTTTCGTCCGGCCATGAGTGTCACGCAATGGGTGGCATGGAAACCGGACACATCATTATGAGCGTTGTGGGTATGGGATGGTGCAGCACAGCCAGCGCGTCTGATGCAGCCGGGTTTATCCGCCAGACCGTGCGTGAAAGTGGGGCCACCACCCTGACCCGTCTGGCCGTGCCCGGCTTCCGGCAGGGAGACCTGTTTCCGGAACTGGTCGCTGCCGCGCTTGATGTTCCCGTGTTCTGGGTGCCGGAAAGCGCCTTGCAGGCTGTGCAGGTGCTTTGTCCGACTGTTTCAAAAAAATCTTTTCATAGTAACGGGTTTGCTGCAGTCGCGGAGGGTTGTGCGCTGGCCGGGGCAGGGCCGGGCGCATGGCTGCGAGCACCTCGGCAGAGTGATGCAGGGATAACCTGCGCGGTGGCGGAAGGAGAAGGGTAGAATGACCGTTTATTTTATTGGAGCCGGGCCGGGTGCGGCTGATTTGCTGACGCTGCGTGGGAGAGATCTGCTCGCCCGGTGCCCGGTCTGCCTGTATGCAGGCTCCATTGTGCCGCCGGATATGCTGAAATTCTGCCCCGAGGACGCTCGTCTGGTGGATACCGCGCCGTTTTCTCTGGATGAAATTGAAGCGGAATATGCCAAAGCCCACGCACAGGGACAGGATGTTGCCCGCCTGCATTCAGGGGATTTGTCCCTCTACAGCGCGGTTGCGGAACAGACGCGCAGGCTGGACCGGCTTGGTATTCCGTGGAGCATGGTGCCGGGTGTGCCCGCTTTTGCTGCTGCGGCATCCGTGCTGGGGCGGGAACTGACAATGCCCGGCGTGGCCCAGAGCGTGGTGCTGACCCGCATGACAGGTCGGGCCTCCGCCATGCCTGAGCGTGAGAAGCTGGAAGCGTTTGCCGCTACCGGATCCACACTGGCCATCCATCTGGCCATTCACGCGCTGGAGAAAATCGTTCAGGCGCTGACGCCTTTTTACGGGGCTGAGTGCCCGGTCGCGATTGTGGCGCGCGCCACATGGCCGGATCAGCTTGTGCTGCGGGGCACGCTCGGCACAATTGAGGCAGAGCTTGCGCAGAACCCGGTAGAACGGACAGCTCTCGTTCTGGTCGGGCCAGCACTTGCGGAGAAGGAATTTCGGGAAAGTGCCTTATATGACCCGGATTATCGGCGGCGTTTCCGCAGTTAGCTGCACCTTCAGGGCTGGGTAGGCCCGGCCTGCCCCACACAGCGTCCTGCCCGGTCAAACACCATGACATCCACGGTGCAGGGGGCTGGCATAAGCGTCTCCAGAACAGTGCGCAGAGCAGACTGCGCGATGAATGCCCCCAGCGGGATTTCCGCTGCGGTGGCGAGCAGAAAGGCTTCGGCCACTGTGGGGCAGGTGGCAAGGGAGGCTGTGAGCGATGCGGATGCGCCCCCGGCTGCGGCAAGCTGCGCCAGTGCGGCCATATCGGCCTGTCCGCGTTTGGAATGGAGGTCCAGCCTGCCCTGACCAAGCTTGGTCATTTTGGCAATGCCACCTGCAATGGTCAGGCGTGGCACGGGGTGGCGGCGGAGATATTTCAGGAAACCGCCTGCAAAATCGCCCATTTCAATCAGGGCGGTATCCGGCAGGTTATAGAATTTCTGCACTGCTTTTTCTGAAACATTGCCGGTCGAGGCCGCAAGATGCGTCAGTCCTTCGGCCCGGGCCACGTCCACGCCCCGATGAATACTGTCGATCCACGCCGCGCAGGAAAACGGGATAACAATGCCGGTTGTGCCCAGCACGGAAAGGCCACCCAGAATCCCCAGACGGCTGTTAAGCGTGCGCTCCGCCAGTCGCGCGCCGTCTGCTATGGAGAGCGTGATTTCCGCATCGGGCAGCAGTCCGCCGCTGGCTTCGGTCAGGGCGGTGCGGATCATGGCGCGCGGGGTCGGGTTAATGGCAGGCTCACCCGGCGGGAGCGGCAGGCCGGGGCGCGTGACTATGCCAACACCGGGCCCGGCACAAAACCGCACGCCAGAGCCTTCCGGCAGGCGGCGGACTGTGGCGCGGATAATGGCCCCGTGCGTGATATCCGGATCATCCCCGGCATCCTTCACAACCTCAGCAAAGGGGTGGCCGTTATGCAGGCCGGTGCGGCAAATGGCAAAGGCAGGGCGCTGGCCGCCGGGGAGGGTAATGGTCACACAGGCCGGGGCCTCGTGCCCTGAGAGCATCAGCCACGCCGCTTTTGCGGCGGCTGTCGCGCAGCTTCCGGTGGTCCAGCCCCGGCGTAACTCTGTTCCTGTCTGCTCCATAAGGCGGTTGTAAAGCATCCGGCTGCTGTGCGGTATCCAGATAAGCATTTGTAAGGTGACGTACGGGCGGCAGGGTGTGATAGAAAGGGGCATGTCTTATGCCGATTTCGTCCATCTCCGTGTTCATTCCGCCTACTCCCTGAGCCAGGGGGCCATCCGCGTGCCAGAGATGGTTTCTCTGACGAAAGAGATGCGGATGCCTGCCGTGGCCATTACGGATTCGGGCAATCTGTTCGGGGCGCTGGAGTTCTCGCAATATACCAGCAAGAGCGGTATTCAGCCGATTATTGGCTGCCAGCTTGGCCTGCCCTCACGCAATGACAAGCCGGGCTCCCCGTCCGAGCCGATTGTCATGCTGGCGCAGGACGAGGTGGGGCTGGCAAACCTGCAATATCTGTCTTCCACAGGCTTCAGAGAGTCGGACCCGGCGGACCCGGTTATCAGCATGGATGTTCTGTGTGGCCATTCTGAGGGGCTGCTGCTGCTGACAGGTGGCACACGCGGGCCGGTTTTTCAGATGCTGGCGGACGGGCAGAGGGATGAAGCCGAACGCTGGCTCGCACAGGCCAAGGAAGCCTTCGGAGACCGCCTGATTGTGGAATTGCACCGGCATAACCTGCCGGTGGAAAAAGCAGTGGAACCGGGTGTGCTGGCACTGGCCGACCAGTTCGGTCTGCCGCTGGTGGCAACCAATGAATGTTTTTTCCCTCGCCCGGAAATGTATGAAGCGCATGACGCGCTGATCTGTATTGCGCAGGGCCGCACCATGGCGGAGCGCGACCGCTGGCGCGTGACGCCGGAACACTGGTTTAAACCGCCGGAAATGATGCGCGCGCTGTTTGCTGATCTGCCGGATGCCTGTGATAACACGCTGGAGATAGCCCGCCGCTGTGCTGTAAAAGTGGAAACACGCAAGCCTCTTCTTCCAGTTTGTCCAAAAGTGCGTGAAGGTGCGACTGAGGATGAAACCCTGCGCGCCATGGCGTGGGAAGGGCTGGAAAAACGCCTGTCCGGCATGAGTATGGATGAGGAAACCCGCCAGAAATATAAAGACCGGCTGGCGTTTGAGCTGGATATTATTTCCAGCATGGGCTTCCCCGGTTACTTCATGATCGTTGCGGACTTTATCCAGTGGGGGAAGGCGCATGATATCCCGGTGGGGCCGGGCCGTGGGTCGGGCGCAGGTTCTCTGGCCGCATGGGCGCTGACCATTACGGATATTGACCCTATTCCCTTCAACCTGCTGTTCGAGCGGTTTCTGAACCCCGAACGTGTGTCCATGCCTGACTTTGATATTGATTTCTGTCAGGACCGGCGTGACGAGGTGATTGCCTATGTGCGCCGGGAATACGGGCCGGACCGCGTGGCGCAGATTATCACTTTCGGAAAGCTGCAGGCGCGCGCAGCGGTGCGTGACGTGGGGCGTGTGCTTGGCCTGCCTTACGGCATGGTGAACCGCGTTGCGGAACTGATCCCCAACAACCCTGCAAAACCGACTACGCTGAAGGAAGCGATTGCCGGGGAACCCAAACTTCAGGAAATGCGCGACAATGATGAAGCGTTGCGCCGCCTGCTGGAAATCGGGCAGCAGATAGAAGGGCTGTTCCGCCATGCCAGTACGCACGCCGCAGGCGTGGTGATTGGGGACCGGCCTTTAGTAGAGCTTGTCCCGCTCTACCGAGACCCGAAAAGTGACATGCTGGTCACCCAGTATAACATGAAGTTTGTTGAGCAGGCTGGTCTGGTCAAGTTCGACTTTCTGGGTCTGACAACACTGACCATTTTGCAAAGGGGCGTTGGCTTCCTCAAAAAAATGGGTATTGAGGTTGATCTCAGCCGTATTCCGCTGAACGATGCCGCGACGTATGAAATGCTCAGCAAGGGCGATACCGCAGGCGTGTTCCAGTTTGAAGGGGCCGGGATGCGGGATGTTCTCAAACAGATGCGTCCCACCCGGCTGGAAGATCTGATTGCGGCTGTGGCGCTGTACCGCCCAGGCCCGATGGCGAATATTCCTGATTATTGCCGCAGAAAACATGGGGAGGCGTGGGAGCCGCCGCACGAGGAAATCCGCGATATTCTTGAAGAGACCTATGGCATTATGGTCTATCAGGAACAGGTGATGCAGATTGCCCAGAAAATGGCGGGCTACAGCCTTGGCGGCGCTGACCTGCTGCGGCGCGCTATGGGTAAGAAAATTCGTGCGGAAATGGACACCCAGCGCGAGATTTTCACGGAAGGGGCGACAAAGCGCGGGATTGACCGTGATAAAGCTGTTGAGGTGTTTGACCTCATGGCGAAATTTGCTGACTATGGCTTCAATAAATCTCATGCCGCAGCCTATGCGCTTGTCTCCTATCAGACCGCATGGATGAAGGCGAATTATCCTGTGGCGTTTCTGGCGGGCTGTATGTCTCTGGCGCGGGAGCGCACGGAAAAGCTGGCAGCACTCAGGCAGGAAGCCGAGCGCATGGGGATTAAGGTTCTGCCGCCAGACGTGAACAAATCCGAAGCCGATTTTTCGGTCGAGACGCTGCCGGATGGCACACATGGTATTCGCTACGCATTGGCGGCGGTTAAAAAGGTCGGCTTCAGCGCCATGGAAGCTCTTGTGGCAACGCGTGGGAACAAACCGTTTAAAGATCTGGCAGATTTTGCCATGCGGATTGACCCGAAGCAGATCAACCGGATGCAGATGGAAAATCTGGCTAAAGCCGGTGCGTTTGAATGTCTGGATAAAAACCGGGCACTGGCCTTTAATTCAGCCGATACCATTTTGCGGCGCGCGCAGAGTCAGGCGCAGGAAGCTGCGTCCGGGCAGATTGGTCTGTTTGGCGGGGGCGGCCATGTGGAACCGTTGCGTCTTGCCAAATGTCAGGACTGGCCGGAGTTTGAACGTCTGGCGATGGAAGCCGAGGCGATTGGCTTCCATATGACGGCGCATCCGCTTGATTCCTATGGCACCGTGCTGCGGCGGCTGGATGTGACCCGCTGCTCCGGCCTGCTTTCCGCCGCGGAAGCAGGGGTTGGGCGTGTGCGGATTGCAGGCTGTGTGGTGGACCGTAAGGAACGCCCGACCCGTACCGGCAATAAAATGGCATGGGTCCGGCTGTCCGATTCCTCCGGCGGGTGTGAGGTCACGCTTTTTTCCGAAGTGCTGACCCGTGTGCGGGACAGTCTGACAGCCGGAACAGCGGTTCTGGTTACAGCGGACATGAAGCTGGAAGGTGAGGCGATGCGTCTGACCGCAACGGATGTTGTGGAGCTTGAACAGGCCGCAGCGCAGGCAAAAAGCGAGTTGCGGATCTGGGTGGAGCAGGAAGATGCTCTGCCACGCCTGAATGAAATTCTGACAGAGCAGAAAGGCGGTTCCAGCCGCATTGTGCTGCTGCCGGGCGTTGCGGAAACCTGTGATGTGGAAATCCGTTTGCGCGGCGGCTATCGGGTGACGCCTCTGCTGGGGCAGAAGCTGAAAATGCTGGAAGGAATTTCCCGCGTCGAGCAGGTTTAGGGGCGCGACAGTTATGGCAACCGCACGCCTCTGGGCGCATGAGCTGGTCTGGCGGGAGCCGGAAACTGTCTTTGCAGCATGGGGTGATGCGCCCTGGTGTGCGTTTCTGGATAGTGGCGGCCCGGTGGAAGAGCGTGGCCGCTGGCAGATTTTCTGCCGCACACCCCGCCAGACGCTGGTGGTGCAGGATGGGCAGATTCTGACCAATGGCGAACATAGCATCCCTTATACGGTTGACGCGCTTTTTGCGCAGTTACGGCATGGTATGCCCGAGGCTGTGGGAGGCGGAGGGATAGAGGCGGATGGGCCTGACGATATCCGGTTACCATTTTTTGGGGGCTGGGTCGGGTTTGCCGGATACGGGCTGGGGCAGCAGCTTGAGAAGATTGCCGGGTGCCGCCCTGTGCAGGCTGAGCCAGATTTTGCCGCCGGTTTTTATGATCACGCTTTTATCTGGGATCGTTTTTCAAAACGGTCTTTTGTTGCGGGTCTGGTGTTTGAGGAAGGCGCTCTGAACATCAGGAGCCTTTGTGCCCCGTATAGTGCGGCATGGGCTGCGCTACCACATGCGGTTCCCGTCATGCCTGAGGTGCCGGATGTGCAGTTTGAGGCTGATCAGTCCCGCGCCGCTTATTGTCAGGCTGTAGAGCGTGCCAGAGCGTATATTGCCGCCGGAGATATTTTTCAGGTGAATATCACAGGGCGGTATTCTGCTGAATTTCCCAGAGAATTTTCTGATGTCGCGCTGTATCTCGCTCTGCGGAAGCAGGCTCCGGCTCCGTTTGGGGCGTATCTGCCTGCGGTGAGGGATATGCCCTCCATTCGTCTTCGCCGGAACGATTCTTGCAGTGTGATACACAGGGCATTGTAACGTCCCGCCCTATCAAGGCACAGCTCCGCGCGGGCAGACGCCGGAAGAGGATGAGGATTTTGCGGACTCTCTGAGTCAGGATGAGAAGGAACGTGCGGAAAACCTCATGATTGTTGATCTCATGCGGCATGATATTGGCCGTGTGGCGCGGTTAGGCAGCATGGGGGTGCCGGAATTTCTCAAAGTGGAACGCTTTGAGCATGTGCATCATCTGGTGTCTGAGGTCCGGGGCGTGCTGGATGCCGGGCGTGATGTGTTTGACCTGTTGCAGGCAACCCTGCCACCGGGGTCTGTCACGGGGGCGCCAAAGCATCGCGCGATGGACATTATTGAAGAACTTGAGGCTTCTCCCAGAGGCGCTTATTGCGGAAGTGTTCTGTGCCTTGGTGTTGATGGGCGTTTGGAAAGCTCTGTGATTATCCGGACACTTATCCGAAAAAATGACTCTGTGACACTGGCGGCAGGTGGCGGGATTACTATTCTGTCTGATGCAAGCAAGGAGTATGCGGAAATGCGTTTGAAACTAGCACCATTTTTTGCTCTTTTTTGTGGGTCAGCATGACGTTTGTGTGGCTGAGCGGGCAGATATGCAATGCGGCAGAGGCGCATGTCAGTCTGGCGGATCGGGGCCTGACGCTCGGGGACGGCTTGTTTGAAACCTTCCGTGTTAAAAATGGCGGTGTTCTGCATCTGGATTTGCATATGGAGCGCCTGCAAAATGGTGGGGGTGTGCTGGGTCTGCCTGTTCCGGATATGGAGTATGTGGCGCAGGCGGCGCAGAGCCTTTTGGACGCAACCGGCCTGCAAAACGGTTCTGCGCGTCTGACAGTGACGCGCGGTGTGGCACCGCGCGGCGTGCTTCCCCCACAACACTGCACGCCTACGGTTTTCATGACGGTCGCGGAAGGTGCTGCGAGGGTTTCAGACGTTTCTCTCATGACGGCGCAGACTGTGCGGCGGGATGAGCTTTCTCCGTTAAACAGAGTGAAAAGCCTGAACTACCTGCCCAATATTCTGGCGCGGCGGGAGTCGGCGCAGGCAGGGTGTCATGAGGCGTTATTTCTGAATATGCAGGGTCGGATTGCTGAAACAACGATCAGCACCGTGGTAATTCAGGAGCAGAACAGGTTTGCAACACCCCCTGTTTCAGAAGGTGCTTTGCCGGGTGTCGCACGCGCGGTCTTGCTGCGGGCAGGGCTTTTGCAGGAAGAGTGTCTTGCTCAGGAACGCCTGAGGGCTGCGGACGCGGTTTATCTGATTAACAGCCTGAGTGTGCGGCGTGTTCAGGTTTTTGATGGACAGTCTGTCAGCAAGTCTTCTGCGGGCTTACGGCGGCTGTGTGCGGCGCTGGATGTTCCGCTTCCTGAGGGCATGGGGGCCTGAATAAGCGGACGGCACAGGCAGCCAGATATAAAACGGTGCGCAACCTTCCTGACGGAGCACCGTTAGAAAACTGAGCTTGTTGTTAGATCAGTTAAAAAGGAGGGCTCCATGCCTTCAAAACTTCATTCCATGACTCTGGCTGTTTCTCTGGTGGCTGCTCCGGCTATTGCGATGGCACAGGCCACAGAAACCGCACCGACTCAGGGCACGCCGACGGCAGATTCAGCGGCGTCTCAGGTTGGTAAGGCTCCGCCTGCCGCGCAGGATGAAAACGGCAAGCGAGTGGAACCCTCACAGAAGCTGTGGAACAACCCGCGCACCGAGGCTGAACAGCCCGGCACACAGCCCCCTTCAAATGGCGGTAACGGGTCCGATAGCCGCACGCTTTCTGGCAGCCAGACGGAAAAGCCCAGCCAGCACGCCAAAAGCGGTAAGCATCACGCCGCGCCGCATACGCCGAAACACTCCTGAAAGTCTGCCTGCTGAAGCGAGGGACGAAAGTCAGGCGGTGCGCTGTTGCGGCGCGCCGCTCTGCCTTGCTAATCTGGCATGCAGAGGCAGGGCTTGTCTGATGTTTTAGGAAAGACCAATGCTAGACGGCATGACCCCGTGAGGTGATGCCGTTTTTCATGCATACGCCTCTGGCTCTATCAGGAGGTGACCCCATGCAGGACCATGCCATTCAAGAAAGACCGGCTGAACAGGACTCTGCTCCGGAGTATGATCTGCGGCAGATCGATTGTGACCCGAATTTCTGGTACCCGATTGCATGGTCGCATAAAGTGCGCCCCGGCAAGGCGTTTGCAGCGCGTTATGCAGGGCACCCGATTGCACTGATCCGCCCGGAAAATGGTCCTGTTTATGCTCTGGAAGACCGCTGTGCCCATCGGCAGGTGCCCCTGAGCAAAGGGATGGTCGAGGGGGACTGTATCAAATGCTGCTATCATGGCTGGGCGTTTGACCGTGCGGGCAAGTGCGTCACGGTGCCTTACCTGAATAAGGAAGGAGTCGGCAGGCCCGTCAAATCGTACCCGTGCCGGGAAAAAAGCGGCCTGATTTTTGTCTTCCCCGGAGATCCTGCTCTGGCAGAGACGGTGCCTCTCCCTCAGATTGCGCAGGTGGAAAACCCGGAATTCAAGACACGCCGCTTTTATCCGCGTCTGAAATGCCATTACACCTTCATGCATGAGAACCTGATGGACATGAATCATCAGTTCCTGCACCGGCGGCAGATGGGGTCTATCACGGCCCGCTTCATGGGGCAGGATAAAGGCGAAAATTTTCAGGAAGCCCGCTATAGCTTTGCCCGTAAAGGTGGGAATCAGCCGCTGGCTGAGGCCCTGATTTTTGGCAAGCATCGTGACATTGAAGGGCAGGAACAGCCGGTGGAGGAGATTGTCTCCATCCGCACGACCTATCCGTACCAGACTCTGCAAATTCATGACAAGGACGGTGATCTGGTGATGGACCTGTGGGTGGCTTACGTACCACTCGGGGCTGACCAGCAGGGCACACAGACCTTCGGGCTGCTTTCCGTCAAAAAACCCAAATGGGGCTTTCTGCTCGATCTGGCGTGGCCGGTCCTGGGGATTTTCACCAACAGAATCTTTGAAGAAGACAAAGAAGTGGTGGAACTGGAGCAGAAAGCCTGGCGGGAGCTGGGCGGTGACCACAATATTGAGGTCTTCCCTATTGTGAAGGCGCTCCGCGCCCTGCTGGCCCGCAGCGGTGTGCCCAACGCAAACGCCCGACCGCTGAAAAAGGGCTGATAACCCGCATTTTTGCCTTGCAAGGGCCAGAGAAAACCGCCATATCGGCATCGCTTGGCCCAGGCCGGGACTACGCACGCGAAGCCACACACCATCTGGTGCCCTGAGTCAAAAGGGGCCGTGCTTCGCGGAGGATTAACCAGATAAGGTAGGATACGCCCCATGGCGATGCCAGATTTCACACTCCGCCAGCTTCTTGAAGCTGGTGTTCACTTCGGTCACCACACCCGCCGCTGGAACCCGCGGATGGAGCCATACCTCTTCGGTGTGCGTAACCAGGTTCACATCATCGACCTTCAGCAGACTGTTGGCCTGCTTGACCGCGCTCTTCAGGCCATCCGTAACACGGTAGCCGGTGGTGGCCGCGTTCTGTTTGTCGGCACCAAGCGCGCTGCGGCAGACCCGATTGCCGAAGCTGCAAAGCGTTGCGGCCAGTATTACGTCAACCACCGCTGGCTGGGTGGCATGCTGACGAACTGGAAGACCATTACGGGTTCCATCAAGCGTCTGCGCCAGATTGAAGAAACGCTCGACGGCGGCACGTCCGGTCTGACCAAGAAAGAAATTCTTGAACTGACCCGCGATCGCGACAAACTCGAACGCTCTCTCGGCGGGATCAAGGAAATGGGCGGCCTGCCCGATATCCTGTTCATCATCGACACCAACAAGGAAAAGCTGGCTGTTGAAGAAGCCAACAAGCTGGGCATCCCGGTTGTGGCGATTCTGGACAGCAATTCCGACCCGAAGGCGTGACCTTCCCGGTTCCGGGGAACGATGACGCGATCCGCGCCATCTCCCTGTATTGCGATCTGGTCTCCTCCTCCGTTCTGGACGGGATTTCCGCAGAACTGGGTGCATCTGGTCAGGATTTCGGTGCGGCTGAAGAACTGCCGGTTGACCCGGCTCTGGAAGCAGAAGTTCCGGCCGCAGCTCCTGAAGCTGCCGCTGCTCCTGCTGCAAATTAAAGTTTTGCTGACCGGCTCTGGCATGACCTGCCAGGCCGGTTTTTCAGATAGAGTAGGTGTCTGCCCACAGGCATGACAGCCCTGTGCGCGCCCCGATGGGCGCGTTCCGGTTTTTAAGGAGATGAACTATGGCTGCCATTACCGCTGCACTGGTCAAAGAACTGCGCGAAACAACTGGCGCAGGCATGATGGATTGCAAAAAGGCTCTGAGCGAGTCTAACGGCGAAATTGAAGGTGCCATTGACTGGCTGCGCACCAAAGGCCTTGCGGCTGCTGCCAAAAAGTCCGGTCGTACCGCTGCTGAAGGTCTGGTTGCTGTTGCCTCCGAAGACAAAAAAGCAGCCATGGTTGAAGTGAACGCCGAGACGGACTTTGTGGCCCGTAACGAAGCGTTCCAGAGCTTTGTGGAAGCTGTTGCTCAGGTTGCCCTGAAAGTTGGCGAAGATCTGGAAGCCATCAAGGCAGCAACGCTGGCCAGCGGCCGCACGGTTGCTGATGAACTGACGCACCTGATTGCCACCATTGGTGAGAACATGTCCCTGCGTCGCGCACGCGTGCTGACTGTGCCGTCTGGCGTTGTGGCCACGTACGTGCACGGTGCCCTGCGTCCGGGCGTTGGCAAGATTGGTGTTCTGGCTGCGGTGGAAGCACCGTCCGCTTCTGATGCCATTAACCAGCTTGGCCGCCAGATCGGGATGCATGTTGCAGCCACCCGTCCGTCTGCTCTGGACGTGAGCAGCCTTGACCCGGCTGAAGTCGAGCGTGAACGCGCTGTGCTGATCGATCAGGCGAAGGACTCCGGTAAGCCGGAAGCCATCATCGAAAAAATGATCGAAGGCCGTATTCGCAAGTTCTATGAAGAAGTTGTTCTTCTGGAGCAGGTGTGGGTGCATGACGGTGAAAGCCGCGTGAAGAAGGTTCTGGAGCAGGCTGGCGTGAAGCTGGCTGGCTTTGACCGCTTCCAGCTGGGCGAAGGCATTGAAAAAGAAGTCGATGACTTTGCTGCGGAAGTGGCGAAGGTCTCCGGCGTCTAAGTCAGGCGTTTTTGCACGATGATGCAGCAGGGCGGGACTTCCCTCGATAGGGAGGCTCCCGCCCTTGTGCTTTCTGCGGCGTTGCTGGGCGAAAATAATGCCCGTGTGCATGTGCTGACAGAAGAAAACGGGCTGGTGCGCGGTGTGGTCTACGGGGCCAGATCCCGTGCGGGCAGCGCGTTATGGCAGCCGGGAAATCTGGTGAAAACCCGTTTTCAGGCGCGCTCCGCCGGAGGAATTGTCCGGCTTTCAGGCGAATTACTTTATGGATGCGGCTTCCGGCTGCTGGATGCTCCGCTCACGCTGAGCATGGTTCAGTCCGTCTGCGTGCTGGCGGATGCGGCTTTGCCTGAGGGGGAGGCGTGTCCGGTTCTGTTTGCCCGCACGGTAAAGCTCCTGAGCTTTCTGGGGTTTGACCCGGCTGTGTCCGAGCGGGAAGGTGTGCCGGATGTGGTGCGCTGGGAATGTGCGCTGCTGACAGAACTCGGCTTCGGGCTCGATCTTTCCGCCTGTGCAGTTACCGGGGCAACAACCGGCCTTGCCTATGTATCTCCCAAAACAGGAAAAGCCGTGTCTGAAGACGGTGCTGGGGAATGGAAAGACCGGCTTTTGCCGCTGCCGTCCTTCCTGCTGTCTGAGGAGGAAACGGGCACGCCGGAAGACTGGCTGGCGGGCTTGCGGCTGACCGGCCATTTTCTGGCGCGGGACGCGTTCGGCCAGCGGCACCGTCCTCTGCCTGCCGCGCGGGAACGGCTGATGGACCGCGTGGCGCGCCTTGCCGGAGTGCCGAATGACTCCGGAGAAACAGAAGAAGGCTAGAACAAAACGCGTCACAGCGTTATGTCTCTGCCTGTATAAGAACCGGCATCAGGTCTGGGGAGCAGGAAATGAGCGAGACATTTGAAGGCCATGTTGAGGATACCAAGCTGGCGGATGCGCTCAGTGAACGGTATCTGGCCTATGCGCTGTCCACCATCATGTCACGCTCCCTGCCGGATGTGCGGGATGGCCTCAAGCCGGTGCATCGCAGGCTGGTTTATGCCATGCACCAGCTTAAGCTGGACCCCTCTGCCGGTTTTAAAAAATGCGCCCGTGTGGTGGGTGACGTTATTGGTAAATTCCATCCGCATGGCGATGCCTCAGTCTATGAGGCGCTGGTGCGCTTGGCGCAGGAATTTGCCGCGCGTTATCCGCTGGTGGAAGGTCAGGGCAATTTCGGCTCTATTGACGGCGATAATGCTGCCGCCATGCGGTATACCGAAGCGCGCCTGACAGAAGTTGCCAAAGCTCTGCTGGACGGCATTGAAGATGATGCCGTGGATTTCCGCCCTACCTATGATGGTGAGGAGCAGGAACCGGTTGTGATGCCCGCCGCCTTCCCGAATCTGCTGGCCAATGGCGCCGCCGGGATTGCCGTGGGGATGGCGACCAGCATTCCACCCCATAATGCGGCTGAAGTCTGTGCGGCTGCCGCTCTGCTTGTTCGTAAGCCGGAAAGCACCACGGCAGACCTGCTGGCGCTTATGCCGGGGCCGGACTTCCCGACGGGCGGGATTATTGTTGAAGATTCAGATGCCATTCTCAAAGCCTATGAGACGGGCCGTGGCGGCTTCCGTATGCGGGCGCGCTGGGACGTTGAGCAGGGGCGTTTTGGCACATGGCAGATTGTTGTGACGGAAATTCCGTATCAGGTGCAGAAATCCCGCCTGATTGAGCAGATTGCTGATCTGCTGGAGCAGAAAAAGCTGCCCTTGCTGGGCGATGTCCGCGATGAAAGCACGGACCAGATCCGGCTGGTGCTGGAACCCAAAACGCGCGGTATTGAGCCGGAAGTGCTGATGGAAACCCTGTTCCGGGCGACCACGCTGGAAAGCCGCTTCCCGCTGAACATGAATGTGCTGAGTGCGGACCGCGCGCCGGGTGTTATGGGCCTGAAAGAAGTGCTGCGCGCGTGGCTGGACCACCGGCATGAGGTGCTTGAGCGCCGCAGCCGCCATCGTCTGGCGGCTGTTCTGCGGCGTCTGGAAATTCTGGATGGTTTCCTTGCGGTTTATCTCAATCTGGATGAGGTGATTCGTATTATTCGTGAAGAGGACGACGCCAAGGCCAGCCTGATTGCGACCTTCTCCCTGACGGATTTGCAGGCTGAATCTGTTCTCAATATGCGTCTGCGGAGCCTGCGTCGCCTTGAAGAGCTGGAAATCCGGAAAGAGCATGACGGACTTTCTGCCGAGAAAGCCGAGCTGGAAACGCTTCTGGGGGATGAGAAAAAACGCTGGTCCCGCATCGGGCGGGAACTGGACGGCATGGTTAAAAAATTTGGTGACGGGCATCTGGGCAAGCGGCGCAGCACGCTCCAGTCCGCGCCTGCTCCGGTTGATATTTCCGTTGTGGAAACGGTGGAACGTGAGCCGCTGACACTGATCCTGTCTGAAAAAGGTTGGGTGCGTGCCGTAAAAGGCCATGCGGTTGATCTGGAAAACCAGAAGTTCAAGGAAGGGGACGGCCTGCGTCTGGCAATTCCCTGCCAGAGCACGGATAAGCTCTGCTTCTTTGGCACAGACGGGCGGGCCTTTACCGTAAAAGGCGCGGATCTGCCGCGCGGGCGCGGCGATGGGCAGCCGGTGCGTCTGCTGTTTGACCTCTCGAACGATGAAGATGTGATTGCGGTCTTCCCCGTGCAGGCCGGTGCGCGCCGCCTTGTGGCGTCTAGCGCCGGGCGTGGCATGCTGGTGGATGAAGAGAGCATGGTGGCGGAAAAACGCTCCGGGCGCAGGTGCTGAACCTGAAAGGCGATGAGAGCGCACAGCTCTGCGTACCTGCGGAGGGCGATCAGGTTGCTGTGCTGGGCAGTAACCGCCGTTTCCTGATTTTCCCGCTGGAGCAGTTGCCGGTTATGGGCCGTGGTCTGGGCGTTGGCCTGCAGAAATACGGCAAAGCCAGTGACTCTCTGAAAAACGCTGTTGTCTTCAAGGCGGAGGACGGTCTGCTCTGGCCCGGTAATGCCCGGACGCGTTCCTTTGCGGATTTGCAGACATGGGTTGGAAAACGGGCGGCCGTAGGGAAGGAAGCCCCGTCCTGGGCGTTGAAGAAGGCCTGAAGCAGGACTGCGCGTAACGGTTGAAACCCGTAACTGGCGGAAACGGGGGGCTGTTTGGCTGACAGAATGGTGCGGGAAAAACGCCTGCCAGGTCTGTCAGGCAGAGGCTGTTGTGTGGTTTGGCCGTAGGGGAGCTTCCAGCGTGCGCCAGACACCGTGTCTCAGGATTTCGGCAGGCCGGAAGCGGGACTTGTAGGACATTTTCCGGCTTTCCTGAATCCAGTAGCCTAAATAGAGGTGCGGCAGCCCCAGCCGGGCGGTTTCCTCAATCAGAAACAGGATTGCCAGACTACCGAGCGAGCGCCGGGGCAGGTCCGGATTATAAAAGCTGTAAACTGCGGAGAGTCCGTCTTCCAGCCTGTCAATCAGGCTGACAATCATCAGTTCGCCATCCCCCGTGCGGAATTCAAACAGCATTGTTTCTACGGGGGTATCTTCCACCATATTGCGGTAGTCGTCCGCGGTCATGGTGGCCATGTCACCCTCTGTATGGCGGGCTGTCTGATAGCGGCGGAAGAGGGCGTATTGTTCTGGCGTGGTGACGGGCGGCAGGCCGCAGGCATGCAGGTCCGCATTATGGCGCAGAATACGCCGTTGCGTGCGGTCTGGTTCAAAACGCTGCACAGGCACACGGATGGGTGTGCAGGCGGAACAGGTCTCGCACACCGGCGTATAAGCCAGTGTATGGCTGCGCCGGAAACCCGCGCGGGAGAGGCGGTTATGCAGGGCATCCGCGTTGGGGACAGCCAGATCCGCAATCACCTTGCGCTCCATCTGGCCCGGCAGATACGGGCAGGGCTGGGGCGGTGTTGTGTAGAAAAACTGCGGCTGTCGCAGTGTGGAAACCATACGTCCTGTCCGGGATAAGGGTGGCGGGCCGGGTGCGGAAATGCGGCCTGCCTGACTGTAACAGCAGCACCGCCTGCATCGCACGCCCTTTCAGCAAAACGGATGTTTCACAGAACGGCGATGCAGGCGGAAGCCGGAGCACAAAGCCCCGGGGTTCTGTTCAGACGCCGTAGGTCTGTTTGATGCGTTCTGCGGCTTCAACCGCAAAATAGGTCAGCACGCCATGCGCTCCGGCGCGGCGGAAGGCCAGCAGGCTTTCCATCACGGCGCGTTCATGGTCCAGCCAGCCATTCTGGATGGCGGCCATCAGCATCGCATATTCACCAGACACCTGATACGCGAAGGTCGGCACGGCAAACGTGTCCCGCACCCGGCGGATAATATCCAGATACGGCATGCCCGGCTTGACCATGACCATGTCGGCCCCTTCAGCAATATCCATCTCTACTTCTCGCAGAGCTTCATCGCTGTTGGCGGGGTCCATCTGATAGGTCTTTTTATCGCCTTTCAGCAGGTTGCCGGAGCCCAGAGCGTCCCGGAACGGGCCGTAGAAGGCGCTGGCATATTTGGCGGCGTAGGACATGATGCGGGTATCGACAAACCCGTTTTTATCCAGATCCGTGCGGAAGCTGCCAATGCGGCCATCCATCATGTCGGACGGGGCGAGGATATCCACCCCTGCGGCGGCCTGATTGACAGCCTGCTGGGAGAGAATGGTGACGGACTCATCATTCACCACATACCCATCACGGATAATGCCGTCATGGCCGTGGCTGGTGTAGGGGTCGAGTGCTACATCCCCGATCAGCGACATTGGGGAATTCTTTTTTCAGCAGGCGGGCGGCCCGGCACATCAGATTATCCGGGTTCAGAGCTTCAGACCCGGTTTCATTCCGCGCTTCTGACGGTGTGATGGGGAACAGGGCCAGAGCCGGAATGCCCAGCTTGGCGGCAGGCTCCACATGGGCGGCCAGCCGGTCCAGCGTGACGCGCTGCACGCCGGGCATGGAGGCAACATCCGTGACGGAGTTGGTGCCTTCCATAAAGAAGATTGGCCAGATCAGATTGTTGATGCCCAGAGAGGATTCAGCGACCAGTCTGCGCGTGAAATCATCAAACCGGTTACGGCGAGGGCGGGCCTGAGGGAAGCGACCAGCAGCATGGGCGGGATCTCCATTGCGTGTCGGGCGGGTCGGATCAACTGGCCGGGCACAGGAGCATGCGCGGCCGGATCAGGCAGAAACCCGACGGGGGTGAACAGCGGGAAGGGAGTATGCGCCGCTCCCCGCGTTATGCAACCCCATGCGCGCGGGGGTCAGGACCGCGCCAGAACGCTCCGGTAGCGGCCATAGCCAAGATAAATGGCCATGCCGATGGCCAGCCAGACGATCAGCCGGATCCATGTCAGCTTGTCGAGTGAGACCATGACGGCGGAGCAGGAGATGATCCCCAGCACCGGGATGATATCCCCGCCCGGCACGCGGAAGGCGCGCGGCGCATCGGGGGATTTGCGGCGCAGGACCATCACCCCCGCACAGACCAGCACAAACGCCAGAAGCGTGCCGATGGACGTCATGTGCCCAAGGTCAGAAATAGGCAGGAAGGCGCTGAGCAGGCAGGTGATCACCATAAAGAAGATGTTGGACAGCCAGGGCGTCTGAAATTTGGGATGCGTGCGGCTGAACATGGGCGGCAGCAGACCATCGCGCGACATAGCGAAGAACACCCGGCTCTGCCCCAGCAGCATGCCCATCAGCACTGAGGTAAAGCCGCAGATAATCCCGATTTTTACGGCAAGCTGGAGCCAGTGGTAGGGCGTGCGGTTAATGGCGGTCGCCACGGGTGCGGCATCGCCCAGCATATCCTTGTAATTGACCAGACCGGTCATGACGAAGGAGAAGGCGATATACGCCAGAGAGCAGACCAGCAGGCTGCCGAGAATACCGATGGGCATATCACGCGCCGGATTTTTGGTTTCCTGCGCCGTGGTGGAAACGGCATCAAACCCGACATAGGCGAAGAAGATGGTGCCCGCCGCCCGCATGATACCCGACCAGCCATAATGGCCGAATGTGCCATCATTGGGCGGAATGAACGGGTGGTAGTTAGACGGGTTGATATAGGAAAGCCCGAAGCCGATGAAGGCTGCAATCACCAGCAGTTTGATCACAACGATGATGGCGTTGACTTTGGCAGACTGGGAAATACCCCGGATGAGAATGAAGGAGACCAGCCCGATAATGAAGACGGCTGGCAGGTTCATCAGCCCGGCTGTCACACTGCCATCAGGCATCTGCACGGTTTCAAACGGTGAGGCTGTGAGGCGTGGTGGAAGAACAAGCCCCCACGAATCCAGCAGCGAGACCACATAGCGGGACCAGCTAACCGCCACCGTGGCGGCGCCTACGGCATATTCCAGCACCAGATCCCAACCGATAATCCACGCCATCAGTTCCCCCAGCGTAACGTACGCGTAGGTGTAGGCGCTGCCAGCAATGGGGATCATGCTGGCGAGTTCACTGTAGCACAGTCCTGCGAATCCGCAGGCGATCGCGGCGATCAGGAAGGAGAGGATAACGGCTGGTCCGGCATTTTCAGACGCGGCGATGCCTGTCAGGGAAAAAAGACCAGCGCCGATGGTCGCCCCGACACCAAGAGCAACAAGACTACCCGGACCAAGAACACGCTTAAGACCCTGCGAGGTTTCCAGCTTGTCTAAAGGCATGCAGCGCGTAAGGAATGACGCTGCGGAAGATGCAGGCCTTTGCGTCATAGAGTTTTCTCTCCTGTCTCGACCGTGAACAAAACCACGTATAGAGCAATTGGTGGTCTTCGTCCCATAGAGAGGCTAGAGTGTCTCTCTTAGCAAGATGTGTTTTAAACGTAACGAACGGCCCGGCATTTCACAGGACAGTGTACGGGGCGGTTGAACGAGATAAATGAGGAGCTCCTGATGAGCCAGACGGATCTGGATCGTTTCTTTCATGCGCCGGTTACAAAGACGGATCCGGATGTTGCGGCCGCACTTGCTAGTGAGCTGAAGCGGCAGCAGGACGGCATTGAACTGATTGCCAGCGAAAACATGGTGTCTGAAGCCGTGTTGCAGGCTCAGGGCAGTGTGCTGACCAACAAATATGCGGAAGGCTATCCCGGCCGCCGCTATTATGGCGGGTGCTCCGAGGTCGATAAAATTGAAACACTGGCTATTGAGCGCGTAAAAACGCTGTTTGGGGCCGGTTTTGCCAACGTGCAGCCGCACTCTGGCGCCAACGCCAATCAGGCCGCGTTCATGGCGCTCTCCAAGCCCGGTGACACTGTTCTGGGCATGAGCCTTGCGGCCGGTGGCCACCTGACGCACGGGGCCGCCCCGAACTATTCCGGCAAGTGGTTCAATGCCGTGCAGTATGGCGTCCGCAAGGAAGATGGCCTGCTGGACTATGAGGAAATGGAGCGTCTGGCCCGCGAGACCAAGCCCACCCTGATTGTGGCTGGTGGCTCTGCCTATCCGCGGATCATCGATTTTGCCCGTTTCCGCCGCATTGCGGATGAAGTTGGCGCGTTCCTGATGGTGGATATGGCCCATTTTGCTGGTCTGGTGGCTGCTGGCCTCTACCCCAACCCGCTTGAGCACGCGCATGTGGTGACGTCCACCACGCATAAAACGCTGCGTGGCCCGCGTGGGGGGCTGATCCTGACCAACGATGAAGCTCTGGCCAAAAAAATCAACTCCGCCGTCTTCCCCGGTCTGCAGGGCGGTCCGCTGATGCACGTTATTGCCGGTAAGGCCGTGGCGTTTGGCGAGGCGCTTGAGCCGGAATTCAAGGAATACCAGAAAGCCGTCCAGAAAAACGCCAATGTTCTGGCGGAAGTTCTGGTGGAACGCGGCTTTGATATCGTGACGGGTGGGACGGACTCTCACCTGCTGCTGGTTGACCTGCGGCCCAAGAAAGTGACCGGCAAAGCCGCCGAGCATGCTCTGGAACGCGCAGGCATTACCGCTAATAAAAACGCTATTCCGTTTGACCCGGAAAAGCCTGCTATTACCTCTGGCGTGCGTCTGGGCAGCCCGGCAGCCACGGCGCGCGGCTTCCGTGAAGTGGAATTCCGCCAGATTGGTGAAATGATTGACGAAGTTCTGACCGCGCTGGCTGCGTCTGGCGGGGAAGGCGATGCAGCGGTTGAAAACGCTGTGCATGACCGTGTGCGTGCGCTGTGCGCCCGCTTCCCGATCTATAATCGCTAAAACAAAATCCCTCCGGGGCCGGGCTTTGGCTCAGGCCCC
>NZ_BAJW01000027.1 GCF_000613905.1 Acetobacter persici JCM 25330 | reverse complement strand
CCATTGGCCGCGCAACCTTTGCGCAGCGCATCCGCACAGTACAGGGGCATCTGGAAACAGCCGGACTTGACGCCCTTGCTGTGAATGCCGGAAACAGCCTGCGCTATTTTACCGGTGTGCCGTGGGATGCAACAGAACGGCTGGTAACGCTGGTTATCCCCCGGCAGGGCGCGCCTGTTGTGGTCTGCCCGCATTTTGAAACGGGGTCTCTCAAGGCCTGCCTGCGCACAGATGTCGAGATTGCCACATGGCAGGAGGACGAAAATCCGGCCCTCTGCGCTTTAGCACCGTATGCCGCAGGGGCCCGCATCGCACTGGACCCGGACTTTAGCTTCGGGTTTGTCACCGCCATGCGCAAAGCGCGGCCTGACCTTGTGCTGGAAGATGATGCCGGACTGATTTCCAGCCTGCGCGCCTGCAAAACGGCGGAAGAAATTGCCCTCATCACACACGCCATGGCCATCACGCTCCAGGTGCATCAGGACGCCTATGCGTTTTTAAAGCCCGGCCTTCTGGCCAGCGAGATCCGCCGTTTTATTGACGCACGCCACCGGGAACTCGGCGCCGATAACGGGTCCTATTTCTGTGCAGTTCAGTTCGGACATGCCACGGCCTACCCGCATGGCATCCCCGGGGATCAGGTTCTGGCGGAGAATGATCTTGTTCTGATTGATACCGGCTGTCGTCTCGACGGATATCATTCCGACATCACCCGCACCTACGCTTTCGGGCAACCGGACGCGGAACAGCAGCGGATATGGGAAATTGAAAAAGCGGCCCAGTATGCCGCTTTCCACGCCGCCCGCGTTGGCGCACCCTGCCATGTGGTGGATGACGCCGCCCGCGCAGTGCTGGAACAGCATGGCCTTGGCCCGGGTTACAATCTCCCCGGTCTGCCACACCGCACAGGCCACGGGATCGGACTTTCCATCCATGAGGCTCCTTATCTGGTGCGGGGCAACACTACCCCGCTCAAGGTCGGGCACTGTATGTCTAACGAGCCGATGATCGTTATCCCTGAAACATTTGGTATCCGGCTTGAAGACCATTTTTACATGACGGAAGACGGCCCCCGCTGGTTTACCGAACCCGCTCACAGCTTTACGGCTCCGTTTAACTGATCGTCTGGAAGGACGGACACCAGCATGCCCACCCCCACAGAACGCCTGACGGCCCTTCGCGCCGCCCTGTCCGGCCTTGGCGTGGACGGCTTCTTCCTGCCGCGCGGTGATGAACATCTTGGCGAATACGTTCCCGCCTGCGCGGAACGTCTGGCATGGCTGACCGGCTTTACAGGGAGCGCCGGACTGGCCGTCGTCCTGCCAAAAAAGGCGGCTGTCTTTTCTGACGGCCGTTATCAGGTGCAGATGCGCCAGCAGGTGGACGCCTCCCTCTGGTCTGTTGAGCATATGTATGAAACACCGCCGCCGCTGTGGCTGGCGCAGCATGGGCGGGGCCTGTCCATCGGGTTTGACCCGCGCAGCGTCAGCGTTCGGGAGATTGAGGCGCTGGAGCAGGCCGGATGCCATATGGTCGCACTCTCCTGCAATCCGATTGATGCCCTCTGGGCTGACCGGCCCCCGGCTCCGGCCACCCCGGCCTGTGTTCAGCCTCTTGCCCTCACCGGGCTTGAAACCCATGCAAAAATCCTGACCATTGCGGAAACATTGCGCAAAGGCGGGCAGGACGCCGTTATTCTGCCTGACCCGACAAGCATTGCCTGGCTTCTGAATATCCGCGGGCGTGATCTGCCCTTTTTGCCGGTCGTGCTCTGCTTTGCCATTCTGCATGCCGATGCCACGGTTGATCTGTTTATTGACATCACCCGGATTGATGGCGCGGTGCGCGCACACCTTGGCACCGCCGTCCGTGTGCATATGCCTGCGGACATGGAGCAGGTTTTGCAGACCATGCACGGCAAGACCGTCCGGCTGGATACAGGCCGCTGCCCTGTCTGGTTCGCCAGCATCCTCAGAGACGTCGATGCAACACTCGTAGATGGCACAGACCCCTGCCTGATGCCCAGAGCCTGCAAAACGCCAGCAGAACTGGAAGGGATGCGGCGGGCGCATCTGCTGGATGGCATCGCCCTGTGCCGCTTCCTGTACTGGGTGGAAGGCAATGGTATCGGCCAGACAGAAGCCGCCATAGCAGACCATCTGCTGGCTCTGCGCCGTGAGTCCGCCCTTTGTATCGGCCCAAGTTTTCATACCATCGCAGGCTCAGGCCCGAATGCGGCCATCATGCATTACGCACCGACTACGGAGGCATGCAGCAGGGTGCAGGACGATGCTTTTCTGCTGGTTGACAGTGGCGGGCAGTATACCTGCGCCACGACAGACGTCACCCGGACGATCTGGATGGGCACCGGCGCCCCACCGGAGGAATGGAAAAAGCAGTATACCTGTGTGCTTCAGGGCTTGATTGCGCTGGATCAGACCATATTCCCGGCAGGCACGCATGGGTACAGGCTGGACCCACTGGCGCGGCTGGCGCTGTGGAAAGAAGGGCTGGATTTTGACCACGGGGCAGGCCATGGCGTCGGCAGTTGCCTTTCCGTGCATGAATGGCCTCTCGGCTTCACCCGCCGCCCGGTGCTTGACCCGCTCTATGATCGGATGGTCATGACGAATGAACCCGGCTTCTACGCCCCCGGCTCCCACGGCATGCGTCTGGAAAACCAGATGGAGACCTGTGTGGCCTACAGAACTGAAACCGGAGAGTATCTCCGCTTCAAAACCCTCACACTGGCCCCAATCGATACACGCGGCATCATGCCCGAACGTCTGACGGACGCTGAGCGGAACTGGCTGAACAGCTACCACGCGCATGTTCTGGAACAGATTGGCCCGCATCTTGCGGCTGAAGAGCAGAGCTGGCTGCAACGCGCGTGCGCACCGCTATGACGGAGGCTCTCCCTCCCCCCGCTCCGTCCTCGTTCTGGGGGGCGGCATCATTGCGCGCGCCTGCGCCCTGCGCCTTCAGGAACAGGCTGCGCCGTAACACTGGTGGCTGAGCCGGACAGCACGCCGCCATCCTGGGGGAACGCCGGACATATCGCGACGGAACAGGTTGAGGTTCTGGCCCGCCTTGCCACGGCAACCCGTGTGCTGTCTGACCATTTCCCCCGTGGGCCCGTCGCACTGGACTGGCGCAGCCTGCCCGCATGGCTGCCGTGGTCAGTCCGCTTCCTCCGTGCCTGCCTGCCGGGCACAGTCCACCGGGGGGATGACGCCCTGCGCGGCCTGATGCTCAACGCCCTGCCCGCATGGAAAAGGCTGATCACAACACTGGACAGACCAGACCTTCTTGACCTGCGCGGTATTGTGAAACTGTGGGAGGGGGATGACGCCGAGCAGAAAGCCGCCAGTGCGCTTCAGGCCGACCACGGCCCTGCACGCGCCATCCGCATGGAGGCACCGCAGGTTGCGGCCTTTAACCAGTTTCTTTCCTCCCCGGTGAGAGCCGGAGTGCATTTTGCAGAGACCGCGCACATCACCAGCCCGCGGGACGTGCTGGACACGCTTCTGGCTCGCTTTACGGCGGCCGGTGGCATAGTGCTTTCCGCACGCGCACTCAAAATCGACCACGCAGCGGAGACGGTACGTGTCAGCACCACGCAGGGCGACCTGACGGCAGACCGCGTCGTCGTGGCCTGCGGTGTGCGTTCGGGCTCTCTGCTGCCTGATGTCCCGGTGCCACTGGTGGCGGAACGCGGCTACCATGTGGAATGGACTCATGGCGGACGATGGACCTGCCCAATGCGGTTTTTGAAGACCGGGCCGTTGTCGTCACCCGCTTTGGCTCCCGGCTTCGCGCCACCTCCTTTGTTGAGTTTACAAAGGATTCCTCTCCACCCGATCCACGGAAATGGGAACGGCTTGAAGCGCATGTCCGCGCGCTTGGCCTGCCAGTGGCGTCTGATTTTGCACGCTGGCATGGCTCTCGCCCCACCCTGCCGGATTACCTGCCTGCCCTCGGCAGCTTCCGCCACGCGCCACGCCTTGTGGCTGCCTACGGGCACAACCATCTGGGGCTGACCCTCGCCCCTGTAACCGCAGAAGCACTGAGCGCCCACATCCTGCGTGGCGCGCCCCTCCCAACAGCTTTCAGCCCGGACAGGTTCAGCCTGCGCTCCGGCTCCCGCATATAAGGACACCCCATGACTCTGACAGGCGCTCTTCTGATCGGCCAGAATACGGTCAACCGCCCGGAAACCTTTCAGGCCCTGAATGCCGCAACGGGTGAGGCGCTGGACACAGCGTTCTCCTGCGCAACCGCCGAAGATGCCGGGACCGCCTGCACGCTGGCGGATGCGGCCTTTGACACCTTCCGCGCCACCACGCCGGAAGCCCGCGCGCAGTTTCTGGACTGTATTGCAGAGGAAATTGAAGCGATCGGGCAGCACCTGCTGGACCGCGCCCATGCGGAAACCGGCCTGCCTCTGGCCCGCCTGACGGGGGAGCGGGGCCGCACAACCGGCCAGCTCCGCCTGTTTGCGCAGGAACTGCGGGTCGGGCGCTGCCTTGACGCCCGGATTGATGAAGCCCTGCCCGACCGCAAACCCATGCCCCGCGCGGACCTCCGCCAGATCCGCATTGGCGTTGGCCCGGTTGCTGTTTTTGGAGCCAGCAACTTCCCGCTGGCTTTCTCCGTTGCCGGAGGCGATACCGCGTCCGCTTTTGCCGCTGGCTGCCCGGTGGTGGTAAGAGCGCACCCGGCTCATCCCGGCACGAGTGAACTGGTCGGCCGCGCCATTCAGTCCGCCGTGAAAAAATGCGGCCTGCCGGAGGGCACGTTTTCCCTGCTGGGCGGACCGGATTATACGCTTGGCGCAGAACTGGTCCGACACCCCGCTATTATGGCTGTTGGCTATACCGGCTCGCGCTCAGGCGGCATCGCGCTGAGCAAGATTGCGGCGGCCCGCCCGGTGCCTGTTCCGGTGTATGCGGAAATGAGCAGCATCAATCCCGTCTATCTGCTGCCAGAAGCCCTGAAGACCCGTGCAGACGCTCTGGGCGCGGCCTTTATTGGGTCACTCACCATGGGGGCAGGCCAGTTCTGCACCAATCCCGGCCTTATTCTTGCCCTCAGCGGCCCGGATCTGGATCGCTTCTGCCAGAGCGCGCAGGAGGCTCTTAAAACCGCCCCTGCGCCCACCATGCTCACACAGTCCATCCATGCGTCTTACGATGCTGGCGTGGAAACACTCGGTAGCCGTCCGGGCGTCACTCTGCTGGGGCGTGGGCCAAACGGTGAGGCATCCGGCTGTCAGGCTGCCGTTTTCACGACGGATGCCGCGCATTTCCTGCAAGACCCGGTGATGCAGCATGAGATTTTTGGTTCCTGCTCCCTGATTGTCGCCTGCCCGGATCTGGAGACGCTGCTGCGTCTGAGCCGCAGCCTTGAGGGCCAGCTCACCGCGACCCTGCACATGGACGACGCCGACATTGCCACCGCCAGCCAGTTGATGCCGGTTCTGGAACGCAAGGTTGGCCGTATTCTGGCTAATGCATGGCCTACGGGCGTGGAAGTCTGTGCAGCTATGGTGCATGGCGGCCCCTTCCCCGCCACAACGGACCCGCGCAGCACTTCCGTCGGCACGGCGGCCATTGAGCGCTTTCTGCGCCCCGTGTGCTATCAGGATCTGCCGGACGCACTTCTGCCAGCCGGGCTTCGCAGCACAAACCCGCTGAAGCTGCCGCGCCAGACCAGCCACTAAAGCCCACCGCCAGCCAGCCCCGAGACGGACGACAGGAACCCTTCATGCCGCATGACGCCACACAGCATGATGACTCAGGCCACTTCAGGCAACGCCTTGGCCTGTTTGATCTGACAATGATCGGCTTCGGCTCCATCTTCGGCTCCGGCTGGCTGTTTGCCGCAGCACACGTGCGGATATGGCAGGTCCGGCCAGCATCGTCTCCTGGCTGATCGGCGGGATTGCGGTTCTGCTGATCGGGCTGGTCTATTGTGAACTGGGGGCGGCCCTGCCGCTGGCAGGCAGCGTCGTGCGCTACCCGGAACAGGCACATGGCTCGACCGCGGCTTTTCTGACCGGTGCCATGACGACCATCGCCTTCTCCAGCCTGATCTCCATCGAGATCGTGGCCGCTCGCCAGTATGCGGATGCCTGGACAGGGGGCCTGACCCGCAATGCCAGCGGAGACCCTACTCTGGCCGGGTGGCTGGTCCAGCTTGCCGTCATGGGGCTGCTGTATGCCATCAACCGGCGCGGTATTGGCAGTTTTGCACTTATCAACAATATTGTGACGGTTTTCAAATTTCTGGTGCCGACACTCGTTGTCGTCCTGCTTCTGGCCGCCATGCACCCCGGCAACTTCAGCCTGCATGGCTTTGCGCCGCATGGCTTTCAGGGTGTGGAAACCGCCATTTCCGCCGGTGGCGTTATTTTTGCCTATCTGGGGCTGACCCCCATCCTCTCGGTTGCCAGTGAAGTGCGCAACCCGCAGCGCACCATTCCCATTGCACTGGTGGCCTCCATCACGCTGGCGATGCTGGTGTATCTGCTGCTGCAAACGGCATTTATCGGCGCATTGCCTCCAGCCCTGCTGACGGACGGCTGGAACGGGATCGCGACCCGGCTCAGCCTGCCCTTCCATGATATTGCCGTGCAGCTTGGTCTGGGCTTTCTGGCGCTGATGGTTGTGACAGATGCCATCCTCTCCCCCACCGGCACAGGTAATATCTACATGTCGGCCACGGCCCGTGTGGTTTATGCGTGGTCCAGAAGCGGCACGTTCTTTCCGGTTTTTCAGCGCATGGACACGCAGCGCGGCGTGCCGGACAAAGCCCTGCTACTGACATTCGGGCTGGCGCTGTTCTGGACTCTTCCTTTCCCCTCATGGCAGGCGCTGATTGGGGTCGTGTCTTCCGCACTCATGCTCAGCTATGCCATGGCCCCTACATCGGCAGCGGCCCTGCGCCGCTGTCAGCCTGACTTGCCCCGCCCTTTCCGCCTGCCCTGTTTTCCGTGCTCTCCCCTCTGGCGTTTGCCATCGCCTCCCTGATTGTTATCTGGACGGGGTGGAGCACCCTGTGCTGGCTGATGCCCGCCCTGCTGGTGCTGACGGGTATTTTCATGATGCTTGTGCGGCGCAACCTGTCCAGTGCCGCGTGGTCTCAGGAACTCCGCAGCAGCCTGTGGATGCCGGTATATTTTCTGGGGCTGCTTGGTCTCTCATGGTGCGGCCCGTTTCAGGCACGGGCCTGCTGAACCATGTATGGGATGATGTGGCAGTGATTGCCTTTGCACTGATTATTCATCATTGGGCAGCCCTCTGCGGCGTAAAAACAGCCCGGTAAAAAACGGCGGCAGTTCAGGCGGTAGGTAAGCAAGTAAGCAGGCAGGCAGGCAGGCAGGCAGGCAAAGCAATTTCACATTGCCTGCACTTGATAACCCCGCTTACAGGCAGACGACTCTCGCAGGCTGGAATTTTATTTCAGTGCGCCGCGGAGATCATCCAGCGTCGTCTGAATATGTTTGCGCATCAGCTTTTCAATCTCGCGCTTGTTGCCTGCCAGCCAGCAGGCCATCAGTTCACGATGTTCCTGATTAGCGCGGGTATCAATATCCTGCATGTGCATATGGAAGCGTACATAACGGTCCGCCGTCACGTTGAGCAGGGTCAGCACATGGATGGTCGTGGGGCCTGCCGCAGGCTGGACAAGAGCCAGATGAAAAAGCCGGTTATACACGCCCCGCCGGGGGTCCTGCCGTGCGACGGCGTTTTCCAGCTCTTCCAGACAGGCCTGCGCCTTTTTTGCATCTTCTTCCGTTGCACTCTGCGCGCCAAGAGCCGTCGCCTCCGGCTCAATCAGCAAGCGGAGGTGAAAAACATCCTCCGCTTCTTTGCGCGTCAGCGGCGTGACGAAAAATCCGCGCTTAGGATGCAGAGAAACAAGACCATCCTGTTGCAGGCGCACCAGTGCTTCACGCACCGGGATTTTGCTGATTTCAAACGCTGCGGCAATCCCGTCCTGCCGGATCGGTTCGCCCTCCCCCACCTCGCCATTCAGGATTTGCTCGCGGAGAACATCATAAAGCTGGTCTGAAATAGACCGCGACACAAGTCGCGTCTTCTGTGGGGTGCTCATAGTATACAAACTTCACTTCTATCGCTCAGATCTTGTCTGTATAGCTAAGGCATTCCCCACGCCGAAACAACCAATACACATAAAGATGGCTGAAAATACCGGCCTGAGTGCGTTACTCCGCTTTTTTACGGGCCGCCAGCAAACGCACCCCAAAGAACGGACCATTGGAACGGGACCCACCGGGTACAATACGCACCGTCAGGCTCTTTTTTCCGCGTGTCCATGCTTCCGGAAGCGCAACCTCCATCTCCACAAACCGCGCTGGCGTCTCCGCAGGCCAGTTCAGGCCGGAAAGGGCTTTACCGTTAATCAGAATATGCGTGCCCCGTGTGCGCGGACTATCCTTGCTCCACAATGTCGTTTGTAAAACCAGCGGCCCCGGAGCAGCCTTGAGGGTAAATTCCATAAACCCGCCCGCGCGCAGATCCCGCCCGTTCCGCCCGCGATAGACAAGCGGCCAGGACTCATCCGCCTTCAGGCCGTGATCATGCTCCTGCTGCATCTCACCCAGATGAATGACATCAATCGTGCGGGCCGCGATATCCTTCTGGCGGCGCTGTTCCTCACGATACACACCTTCTTCCTGCGTCCAGTCCGTTTCTGAAAAACACCGCAGATACAGGGCGCTGCGGCGCTTGTACTGCGCATAAAAAGGTTTGAATTCAAGCTGCGCCGGTCGTCCGGCCTGGGTCGTGCGATAGACCGCATCCTGCCCTGCCACCGGCACAAAATCCCGCACAACATCCGATGTCACAAGTGCCGTCCATAGCATCATAAGCGCCTTCGGCTGTGGCGAGATCAGCAGCCAGCACCATGGGGCCGTGCAGGAGCGAGACAAGATGCGGGGCTTCCACCGGGGCTTCCGTGCGCAGTGCCAGAGGCAATGTCAGGGCGACGGTATCCCCCTTACGCCAGACCCGGTTGAGAGTAACATATCCACCTTCGGGCTGCGCCGGGACTGTCTCACCGTTTACCTTTAGCAATAGTGCCTCAACCCAGCCCGGAACCCGCAGAGCCAGACGGAAATGCCCGGCCGCTTTCGCCTCTTCCACGCTCAGAGTGATTTGCCCGTCATACGGGTAACGTGTGTCCATTCGCCAGACAACGTCCTGAGCCGCCCAGTGCAGGCGGGAGGGAATATAGAGGTTCACAAAGAGCGTCTCAGCCCCTTGCCACCAGATGGACTCTCCATGTTTGGCATGGCTTTCCATGCCGGTGCCCACGCAGCACCAGAAACTGTCCTCAGGGGTTGACCACTCCCGCACACCGGCGGTGATGGTCGGGGTCATGTAGGTAAACAATCCGGTTTGTGGATCATGCGCCGCCAGAACATGGTTCAGATGCGCACGCTCGTAATAGTCAAACAGCGTGCTGTCCGGCTGCCATGTGTAAACCTGCCGCGTCAGCTTGAGCATGTTATACGTATTACAATGCTCGCAGGTCTGCTCCGTCAGATGCTGAGAAATTGTGTCTGGTTCCGAGAAATATTCCCGGTCCGCATTCCCGCCGATCACGTAACTATGGTGCCGGGTCACGGCCTGCCAGAAAAAACGCGGCCCCACCTGCCAGCTTTTATCCCCGCTTACCTCCGCAATCCGCCCCAGCCCGATCAGCTTCGGGATTTGCGTATTGGCGTGCCGGTTGGCCAGATCATCCTGCCGCGCCATTAGCGGGTCAAGCACCGGGGGGTCATAGGTGCGCTTTGCCAGTTTCAGCCACTTTGCATCCCCTGTGCGGGCAGCCAGTTCGGCAAAACTCTCGTTCAGTCCACCATATTCGCAGGTCAGAACTTTCTGGAGCTGCGCGTCTGTCAGTTTGCTGTAAAAAACCCCAAAAAAACCACCCAGCCTGACCGCTACGGCCAGCGCATCCGTATTCTGGCAGTAGGTTTGTGCATCAAACAGACCGGCAAATGTTTTATGGATATTATAAAGCGGAGACCATGCTCCGTTCAGGTCAAATCCACCTGAGCGGATATCGCCCTTTTCAATTTCAGAAAAAATTATTTTCCCGCCGGTAATTTTTCCGTCTTTTTCCTTGCGGGTAAAGCCTGCAACATACCCGTCGCCCCATTTAGTCTGAACAAGCGCCAATTCCTGCACAATATAGGCCACCCTGTTGCGGCATTCGGCATCCCCTGTCTGCGCGTACATCAGAGCCAGAGCAGAGAGGTAATGGCCGAGCGTATGCCCGGCAATCGTGTCATTCTCCCACCCGCCATAAACTGCGCCTCTAGCTGGCAGCCCCGCCTGTGTGCGGAAATTATGCAACAGACGGTCCGCGCTCAGGCTCAGCAGATAAGCTCGGTTTCTCTCAACCGCATCAAGCCACGGGGAAGGAAGCAACCGAACATCCTGCAGCGGCACCGGGGTTACAGCCTCTCCAGCTCCGCCCGCCCTGTCCCCACCCCCTGAGGCAAATGCCCGGCGTATTCCGGGCACACCGGATACCACGCCACCCAGAGCCGCACTTGTCAGCAGGAAACGCCTGTTCAGTCTGATCCCCATACTCTTCCCTTCCCACCGTGCAAAAACTATCTTCTGTTTCCGAAAATAAAGCTCTCAGAATGTAATCCGTCTCAAGGCTGCCCTGCATGCAGATGCAGAACGGTCGCCGTGCTGTGCAAAGGTATTTCCCACGCGCCCCGCACGTCTGGTGCTACGGGGCTCAGAACGTAGGGATGCGCAGGGATTCTGGCAGGGTAGTCAGCGCGCAGGCGCGCAATCGGGGTCCAGCGGTCTGCCGCTGCGAGTGTGATCTCAATATCCTGAGAGGCAGGATGATACTGCACCGCTTCAAACTTTCCGCTTTCCAGCGTCAGGAAGACGCCCGCCTGCGCGATGAAAATACGTGTTCTGGCACTATCTTTTGGCAGAATAATCACACTGCCATCACGGCCTTCCTGCAAGAGCGCCCCAAAAGCCTGCCAGCCAAACGTGGGGTCTTTGATCACATCAACCTGCGTTGCCAGAGCATGCCCATAAAACCCCATGCCGTAATCTCCGGAATAGGCATCAAACTGCATGGCATCCGGGGCAGAATGGAATGCGGCTGATCCAAACCCCTGCTGGTCAATATTGGTTAAAGCACCCATCAGGCCGCCATAGGCCACACGGAGCATATACAAGTCTGCGGGCTGAGCCTGAAAAGCCGAAAACAGCGGAACGGCATTCAGTGCAGAGCCATAATGGTGGATCTGGCGCTCTATCCGGGCACGTTTTCCGGCGTAGAGAAAATCCCAGTACCGGCGGGCATTTCCGTTATAACCCCAGCTTGGCAAAGCCGGATCATACGCCAGAATGGCATCCCGCGTTTCCGCCGCCTGTGCCGTATCACCAAAATAGGTCAGCCACGCATACACTTCCGGCTGCCCGGTGGAATCCCATGCCATTTCACTCCCATACGGGTAGCGCTGACCTTTCCAGACAGTCTCACGCTTTTTCATAAGCGTTTCGATTACGCCCGCTTCTTCTGTCAGGTTTTCCCGTTTTAAATCCCTGAGGATTTCAACAAAAATATCCCCCTCCATCAGGCCATACTGCGTGTAGTACGGGGCCTGCTGCATCATGGCGGTCATTGTGACAGCTGCCTTATGCAGATACCACAGCGCATCATGCTGCTGCACCAGCCGGTATGGTTGCGTGCCAGCCGATACAAAACCCAGTGCACCAGAGCGACATGCGGGTAATTATAAGCCCGCTGGATATCCGCCGCTTTTTCCCGCGACCATGACGCCCATGTTTTCCAGTTTTCGCCTGTCTTATACAAATCGGGGAAATGAGCCGGATCATAATAAAACAGGCTTTTCCGGACACCGCCCTCTGCGGGCCCTGATGCAACCTGCAAGCGCCCAGTCACAGTTTCATTGACAAACCGCTCCAGCTTCGCAACTTCCTGCGGGTCGGGGTTGTCCAGCTCTTTCATGGCTGCGGCAACATAGCTGCCAGCCCCGCCCTCATCACTCAGCCCGGCAATCCAGACACGCGGCTCCTGCGTGACGATATGCCCGGCCTCCCGATCATACGTCATGATCGACGGGCTACGATGGAACGGATCTGCCGGGTTTTCATACCACTGCCGGGAAAACAGGAAACGCCCCATTTCCTCAGCAGCCGTCCGGGCCGCACGGGTGACAAAATAGTTCAGCGTCTGCACACTGCCATCAACGTACGTGACGGACAGGCGCGCCCGGCCCCATGTTGTGCCTTCCACCCGATAACGTTGCCAGACCCCGCGCGTGCCTTCCGGGACAAGGCTCAGCGCCCCCTCCGGCTCCACGGAAAAAGACCGGACAGGCAGCGGTGCCTGAAGGTAAAGGGTAGCGGGCAGGTCCTGCGGCACCACATAGCCCGGCAGGCTGACGGCAACCGGCCGCCCATGCTCTGCCAGTGTTTTTTCAATCCCGCGCACACCGGGCGCAAACGTAAAGCGGATGCCAAAACTGCGTGTTTCACCGGGGTGCAAGCTAAACTGTTTCGGAGTATTCCATTGCGCGCCCGCGTTTTTCCACTCCTGCGCGGCAAAACCGGCGCTGGCGGGCATCCAGTCATAAAACCCTTCAAACGTCTGGCTCCGGGGCGTGCCATCCGTCAGCACGGCACTTGCTTTGGGCACTGCGTGAGGCGCATCCATAATCGGACGATATGCTTCCAGTGGTGTGTGCCCCTCCGGCACCCCGAGCAAAACAGGCCCCGCCCCGCTCATCCGCGTGACCTGAATATACCCCCCATCCCGCGCAATCGCCGGGTCCACAAACACTTCGTGCTGGTGTGCCTCTTCCAGTGTTTCATCGGTAAAGTCATTTCCGAACACCATCGGCATGCCCAAACCGCCAATGGTCACGGTCTGTTTGCCGGGATTGGTGACAGAAAACTCCAAAACCAGATCCTGCCCGGAGAGCCTCCATGCACGAACAACCTGTAACGGAAACCCATGCCCCAGAGAGGCACTCATATCGTCCCGCCGCAGGATACTCTCCTGCCCCCCGTTCCGGGTGGGGCGTTGTGTTACGGGCTGCCTGACATGCCATGAGGCATAATCCTGCCAACCCGTCTCCCCTTCGGTTTTCAGCCGGAAATCAATGTCACCCAGATGCGCGAAACCATTCCCCTGCCGACGCCCCTCTATGCGCCATGGCAGATAATCCGCGTCTTTATCTGTCAGAGCAGAAAGCGCCCGCAACGTTCCGTCCGATGCCTGAAACCGGAGAAAAAACGGCCCGGCATCGCAAAGAGTCAGGCTTTTTGCAGCATTACAGTGGAACACAGGCTGATCAGACTTATCGGATTGCCCTACAGCAGACCCACCCTGCGCAAAAGCCGATAACGGCCCCACAAGGCCTGCCCCGCCTAACCCCGCCAGTATGAGAGCGCAGGGAACACGCTGCCAGAGCATCCGTGTCTGGAAGCCCATGCACCCGGAAACCGTATTCCTTCCGGTGGGGCGGCCCGCCTGCCCTGCAAAACATCGTCTCACTGTGCTGAAGCCTCTCAATCACGGGAATATCTTTAATATATCGTATACCATTTTTGGCAAGAGAGGTAGATTTTATCGCACGCGCTTTCAACAAAATCAGAAAACGGGTTGCTGGAAATATCAGTCACTTTTTCAGACTAATTTCTTGTCCGAACCGATCTTCTCTGTATGATCGTATACGAAATAAGAAACCAGACTTTCGACCCGCTCTTCCGCGCCAGCTTCTTAGCCGCATAGCTTCCTCTGCGCGTGTGACGATGTAAGGACCCTCTCTGTGCAGCCAGACGCCCCTCCCCTGACAGCCCGACGCTCCGCTTTTTTAACCCTGCTGGTCACGGAAGCGGCGGAACGTGCCGGGTTTTACGGCATGGAAGCCATCTTGCTGCTGTTTATGGTGCAACAGCTTGGCATGGCCGATATGGGGGCTGATCTGCTGGTAGGGGCTTTCGCTGCCATGATTTACGCCACACCTCTGCTGGGCGGCTGGCTGGGAGACCGCGTTTATGGGGCCCGGCGCACGGTGGTGCTGGGGTCCATTCTGCTGAGTGCAGGTTATGGCCTGCTTGCTTTGTCCACTGTGTATCGCACGCTGTTTGAGCCCGCACTGGCACTGGCTGCAACCGGCAACGGGCTCTTCAAACCCAACGCCGCCCAGCTTATCCGCTGCCTTTATGAAGACCAGCCGCAGGAGCGGGATTCCGCCTTTACGCTCTATTATATGGCCGCCAATGTCGGCTCCGCTCTCTCCATGCTGTGTATTCCGTGGGTGCGGGACCATGCCGGGTCCCTCACCGCATTCGGGCTTTGTGTGGCCGGGCCTGCCTGCGCGTTGCTGATTTTGCTGTCCCGCACGCGGGCCTTACGCCTTACTGGTTCCGCACCAGACTACACTCCCCTCCAGTTCCGCTCCGCGGCTGCGGGTGCGGGAGCCATTGCGTTCTGCGCGCTCGCGGTTATGGCCGTGCTTTCCAGCGCCTCTTTCGCCAGACTGGCTGTTCTGGGCTGCCTCGCGCTGGTGGCTTTACTCTGGGGGGCACTCTACCGCCGTGCGGCCTCACGGGAGCGGCTGAATCTGGTCACCATGGGGGTCATGCTGCTGCAAAGCATTGCGTTCTATTGCTTCTACCAGCAGATGCAAACTTCCCTGACCCTGTTTGCCCTCACCCATGTTGATGGCACGTTCCGGCTTGCAGGGCATGCCCTGTTCACACTTTCAGCCGCTCAGTTTCAGGCGCTTGACCCGATCTTCATTATTCTGCTCAGCCCCCTTCTCGCCAAACTCTATCACGCTCTTGCCAGCCGGAACCGGGACTTCTCCCTGCCGACAAAATTCGCGGCAGGCTTCGGTTTTGTAGCCCTGGCCTTTTTTATCTGGTGGGGCGGCACCTATCTTGCTGGCCCCGGCCTGACCAGCGCATGGCCCATGCTGGGCGGTTATTTTGCTCTTGCCACGGCGGAGTTACTGATTGGCGGCTTAGGGCTGGCCGTTATTGCCCGCTACGCGCCCGCCCGCCTGAATGGCCTGATGGTCGGGGCCTATTATCTGACAGTCGGAGCCGGGATGTATTTAGGGAGTCAGATTGCCAGCCTCGCCAGCCCGCCCGCAACAGCCGTCCCGCTCCACAGCCATCATTATGAAGCACTGTTTGGCATTCTGTGCCTGTGCGGCCTCGGGCTGGTCAGCGTTGCCCTCCTTCTGGCCCGGATGCTCAACACTCTGGAAGATCGTCATCAGGCGACGGTTTAGCCTCTGAGCGGTCTGGCCAGCACGCGCGCGCCATACAAGCTGGTCCGGCCAGCACGGCAGACAGCCAGAAAAAAATCCGCAAAAGTTCATCCATACTGAACACGCCCCCGTTCCCAAAGACAGGTTGCTCACGATAAAGCGTGAACATCAGGAGACCTGTCCCATGGGCAAAACCCCGAAACTGATTCAGTCCATTGAACGCTCTGCCGCCATTCTGGAAATTATTGCCCAGGAGGGTGGCAGCGCACGCCTGCAACAGATTTCCGGCATTTCGGGGATTGGAAAAACCACCGTCCATAACATTCTCCAGACGCTGGACCATCTGGGTTATGTGCAACGCCGGACGGGGGACATGCGCTACCATCTGGGCGGCCGCATTCTCAATCTCTCCCGCATTGCAGGCGACGATAATGCGCTGCGCGCACGCCTCCGCCCAACGCTGGAAGCCATTGCGCAGGACAGTGACGCCACCGTCTGGCTGGCCGTTCCCAGCGGGGATGAGGCCGCCTATCTGGATATTATCAACCTGCCGGATCCGGCACTGATGGGAACCATTCCGCGCCGGGAAAAGCTGGAAGGCTCCGCTGTGGGTCTGGTCTTTCTGGCCTTTGTGCCCGGCCTTGGCAAACGGGTGCTGAGCACCCGCGCCAATGCCCTGAACAGTGACATTCTGGCCCAGATAGACACTGTCCGCATCAAGGGCTTTGCGCTGGATCTGCAAACCTATCACCCGGCGTAAACGGGGTGGCCATTCCCTGGCGCGACAACGGCGAGGTACGGGCCAGCATCTGCCTGACAGGGCCAGCCAGCACGCTTCCGCCCCACCGCCTCAGCCGTCTGGCATGGATGATGATGAAGCAGGTCGAGCGCATGGATATCCAGAACTGTTGAACAAATAAGCTTTCCCTTGCGCGCTGCATTCCCTTATTGACCGGCGCAACGCCTCTGCGCCTTTTTCCAGAAAGCGATTTTTCCGTTATGAACTGCACTGCCGCTCACGCCATGCTGAACGCCGCTCTGGCTGAAGCACACCGCATGAATGTCTCCGTCTGTATTGCCATTGTGGATGCCGCAGCATGGCCTGTCGCCTTCCTGCGCATGGACAACACCATTCTGGGGGCCATTGATATTGCCAATAAAAAAGCCCGCACAGCCGTCCTGTTCCAGATGGACAGTGCCGAATTTGCTGAAATTGCCCACCCCAATGCCCATGCCTACACGCTGGAAAATACTAATGGCGGACTGATCAGCTTTGGTGGCGGCCTTGTATTGAAAGGCGCTGGTGGAACCGTTGTGGGAGCCATTGGTGTCTCCGGTGCCAGCACCGCTGATGATATTGCCATTGCAACCGTCGCAGCCCGCACTCTGAACGCCTGAACGTTTTTTAGCCGAGACCCTTTATGACAACAGAAACCGTATTGCCCGAGGGCACCATGACTGTGGTTCCGCCGCCGCACGGCAGAACCGCAGCCCTTCTTACCCTGACATTCGGCACGTTTGTTGTCGGAACCGGGGAGTTCGCCATTATGGGCATGCTTCCTGAATTTGCGCAGTCCCTCAACCTCTCTCTGGCGGATGCAGGCTATGCCATTACCGCCTACGCACTGGGAGTGGTGATTGGCGCCCCCCTTATTACCATTCTGGGGGCACGCCTCTCCCGCAAGGAACTCCTGCTGGTTCTGCTGATCATGTTCTGTCTGGGCAACTTCCTGAGCATTGTCATGCCGACACCGGGGCTGGTTGAAGTCGCGCGTTTTCTGACAGGCCTGCCCCATGGCGCCCTGTTTGGCATCTCGGCACTGGTGGCGGCTTCCATGGTGGAACGCTCCCGCCGGGGCTGGGCGGTTGGCCGGGTGCTGTCCGGCATTGCCATTTCCACGCTGATTGGCGCGCCATTTTCCACGTTTGCGGCAGACCATTTTGGTTGGCGGATTGCCTACCTGATTATCGGCGTCTTTGGCGGCCTGACCTTTCTGGGCGTGCTGCGCTATATTCCGGCCGATAAGCCCAACCGGAAAAACTCTCCGCTCCGGGAAGTCACCGCACTGGGCAACACACAGGTCCTGCTGACCCTGCTGACGGCAGCCATCGGCTTTGGCGGCATGTTTGGCATTTACACCTATCTGACCAGTGTTCTGCAAAACGTCACGCACGTGCCGGAATGGCAGATCATGATTTATATGGTCATCTGGGGCGCGGGCATGCTGGTTGGCGCAAATGGCGGGGCCTGGCTGGTGGACCGTAACATCAACCTTGCCGCCATTCTGGCTCTTGCCGGGAGCGCTGTGATTATGCTGGCTTTTTCCGCGGTTCTGCACAGCAATATCAGCCTCATGGTCATTGTTTTTCTGGTCCCTACCTTTGTCAATGGCCTTGGCCCGGCACTTCAGACCCGGCTGATGGATTTTGCGGGCGATGCCCAGACACTCGCCGCCTCGCTCAACCATTCCGCCTTTAATATCGCCAATGCACTCGGGGCATCTCTTGGCAGTGTGCTGCTGGCAAACCAGTTCGGCTATGGGTCACTTGGCGTGGGCGGCGCCATTCTCTCCGTTGGTGGCCTGCTGGTCTATCTGCTGGCCCTCGCTCTGCTGAAAAAAAGCGGACAGCAGGAAGAGCGGAGCCCCATTCTCTAAAATTCAGCTTTTTCCTGAAAAAAGCCTCCTTCCCCGCACTCTGTGCAGGGAGGAGGCTCACGCTTTTCCCTCATGCGGGCAAAGCCTTGTGCAGCCCCCACGCCACAAATCGCGATGTTTGTGCAACAGACCGGGGGAAAAACCGTCTTAAAATGTCACAAAAACATCACACCCTTCCTTGAAGGCTTTGCATATCTGGAGGTTCAACGGCTAAGAGACCGCTTCTCTTTGACCCGCATCACCCCCCGGAGTGCTGACCGAAGTGCGCACCAAACACCTGCTTTTGTCCTCTATCACGCTGTTCGCTGTCGAACGCCCGGCTCTGGCCGCTGAAGCCACCGCACAGCACAAGCATGCGCCACGCCATGCGCAGCCGGTTTCCGCTCATGCCCCGGCAAAGGCGGTGAGCACTCCGACGACCAAAGCCCGGCCCGCCACCAGTCACCACAGCAAACCGGCCGATCTGGAATCGCACGGCACAGAAAGTGTGTCCGTCACCGCCCGCCAACTGACGGGGCGTGATGCGGAACAGGCTGTCACCAAAGCCATCATGCGGCAGTATGTGCCGGGCACCAGCCCGTATAAAATGCTGGACCGGATGCCGGGGGTCAGCTTCTCCTCTACAGACCCGTTTGGCATCGACAGTTTTGGCGCTAATCTTTACGTGCGCGGGTTCTTCATGAACCAGATGGGCGTTACGGTGGACGGCGTTCCTCTGAATGACCAGACATACCAGTCTGTCAGCGGCATGAGCCTCGCCTCCTCCATCATCCCGGATGATATCCAGTCCATGCGGATGTCACAGGGGGCCGGATCGGTCGAACTGCCCTCCACCAACACGCTGGGCGGCACCATCCAGATTGGTTCGTCCGACCCGTCTGAAAAGCGTGGCGGCAAGATCAGCCAGTCTTTCGGCAGCTACAATTCCTATCGCACCTATGTGCGGCTGGATTCTGGCAAACTGAATGATACCGGCACACGCTTTTATACGTCCTATGCCCGTACGGATGAAGGGATGTGGATGGGCCGGGGCGACCAGTTCATGCAGCAGGTTGATGCCAAGCTGGTGCAGCCCATCGGCCACCGCAGCCGCATGTCCGCCTTCTTCAACTGGTCCAGTCTGGCCCAGTGGAACTACCCGGATACCTCCATCGGCATCCTGAAAAATCTCGGCTGGCGTACCCCGCATCTTTATCCCAATTACGCGCAGGCCTACGGCATTGCCAACGGCACCCTGCCGGTGCCGGCGGGCTATAACAATGTGCCGGGCATCAACGGGGCCGACATCGCCATGTATGATGGCGGGCAGTCTGAAATCAACTTCATGGGCGGTCTGCATTTTGACCTCGCTTTGACAGACCGCCTGACATGGAACACCACCGTCTACGGCCACAGCCAGACCGGCTATTACAGCTACACGGATTCAGAAGACCCCTCGCCCAACGGCGCACCATTTTCTGAAGAAGTCTGGCAGAACCGTCAGGAACGCTACGGCATAGATACCAGCCTGCGCTATAAATGGGGCCGCCACACCATTGAAGGCGGCGTCTGGTATGAAAACAACAACCAGCAGGCCGGACTTTTCAATTACCAGCAGCCTGTTCTGGGGGAAGGCGCACCGCTGAAAGCCGTTGGCCCGTATGATGTTTACGGCAAGGCCTTTCTGCAGGGCTACAACTTCCAGTGGACCACCAACGTCATGCAGTTCCATCTGCAGGACAGCATTCAGCTGACACCGGGGCTGGTGCTGCATGCCGGGTTCAAATCCATGGTGGCGACAACGGCCGGTGGCGCAAACTACAACAACGCCGACTGGACGGGGGCGGATGCCCTGCCCAATGGCTCTCTGACAGCCTCACAGGCTTTCCTGCCGCACATCAATCTGGACTGGCACCTCAACGACCACCACGAATTTTATGTGGACGTGGCTGAAAACATGCGCGCCTATGAAGTCTCGGCGTACGGTGTGGCCAACTCCATCTACTCCGTGCAGGATCAGGCAACCTTTCAGGCCCAGAAAAAGGCGCTCGAACCGTCCAAGGCGTGGGTCTATCTGGGCGGCTATCGCTATACCTCCCGCTACCTTCAGGCAAACGCGACCGTTTATCACGCCAGCCTGATCCATCCGCTTCTGGCGGCAGCCGTCGGGTCCCTGACCAACCCGGTCTCTCAGGTGATCGACTTTGGCCACATCTCCATGACGGGCGCCAACGGGGCCATTACCCTGACCCCCATCCCCGGCCTGAACTTTACCAATACGCTGAGCTACAACAAAGGCACGTATGACCGGAACGTCGATACCGTCGGCGGTTATTACGCGCTCTCAGGCAAGAATATCGTCAACTATCCGGCGTGGATGTACAAAACAGCCTCTCCTATACATGGAAAGGAGCCACAGCACATTTTGATGCCAACTATTTTGGCCGCCGTTATTACAGCTTTATGAACGATACCTCCGTTGCCGGATACTGGGTTGCCAATGCCGGGCTGGAATATCGCTTTGGGGACCTGAGCGTTCTGAAGAACGTCACGGCCAGCTTTAACGTCTATAACCTGTTCAACAACAAATACATCGCCATGATGGGCCAGAACGATAACCCCGCGGTTGGGGATTATCAGTCCATGGAACGCGGCGCCGTGCGCGAGTTTTTTGGTACAGTCAGCACCTCATTCTAACAGGCGGGAGGGGAGACCTGCCTCCCCTCCACCTTTGCAGCGTATCCGGCGCAAGTAACGCTGAAGCATTCACTAATATCCTGTTTTAAAAAGAGACTTTTCTCCTTTTAAAAAAAGAGATTCCCCAGAAAAAACTGTCATAAATCTATCATCTTTCATTCATCGTATTTCGCGTTCATTTTTCGTAAAGAAGCGCAATATCACTCAATGATGGATGCGTAATGTCCCAGACAGTCATGAATTCTTCTGAAGAGAGTATGCAGGCCACACGCCCGAATATGGACGTCGGCAACAAACCTCTTCATGTCATTATTTTCTTCGCCGTGCTGATTGGCGCTCTGGGCTTTGCGGCCTTCAGCATCCTTCAGGACATGCATTCCGCAGGGGAAGGCCCGCTGGCCGTCGGCACCTTTGTGCTGCTGGGCATTGCGCTGGTCATTGCTCTGGGGTTTGAATTTGTAAACGGCTTTCACGATACCGCAAACGCCGTTGCCACCGTAATCTACACCCGTAGCCTTCCGCCACTGTTTGCGGTTGTGTGGTCAGGTTCTGGAACTTTCTGGGGGTTGCGCTCTCCACCGGCGCGGTGGCGTACAGCATTGTCACCCTGCTTCCGGTTGAACTGATCCTTCAGGCTGGCAGCAACGCTGGTTATGCCATGATCTTCGCGCTGCTGATTGCCGCCATTGTCTGGAACCTCGCCACATGGGCTTTTGGTATTCCCAACAGTTCCTCACACGCGCTGGTAGGCTCCATCATGGGCGTGGGTCTGGCCAACCAGATCCTTGCTCCGGCAGGTGCCGCCACGCAGGGTGTGGACTGGGGTCAGGTCCAGAAGGTATTTTCCGCTCTGCTGTTCAGCCCCGCCTGCGGCTTTCTCATGGCGGCTCTTCTGCTGTTTGTCATGAAGCTGCTGGTGAAAAATAAAGCCCTGTATCGCGCACCGGAAGGTGATAAACCGCCGCCGCTGTGGATCCGTGGTCTGCTGATCTTTACCTGCACGGGTGTTTCCTTCTCCCATGGCGGGAATGACGGCCAGAAAGGCATGGGTCTGATCATGCTCATTCTGATTGGCGCTGCCCCCACGGCCTACGCGCTCAACCGCGCCATGCCGGAAAGTGCGATGCCTGCCTTTATTGAATCTGCAGGCCATGCGCAGCAGATTTTCGCCAGCCACGGCACAGGCACCCCGGCGGACCTGACAGAGCAGCAGGCGCGTGACATTGTTGGTGCCGCTCTGCGTGCCAAAGCGGTCTCCTCCCCTGAAATCTTCGGTGCTCTGTCCGTTCTGAGCACGGATATTTCCACCTCCGTCAAAACCTATGGCTCCATGAAGGCCGTTCCGGCGGCTGCCGTCCCCAACGTTCGTACAGACATGTATCTGGTTGCAGACGCCATCCGCGTGATGGGGGATGCGCAGGGCTTTAATGCGGACGAAAAGAAGTCTCTCAAATCCTTCCAGTCTTCCCTTTACAGCGGCACGCGCTTTATCCCGCTCTGGGTGAAAATCTCCGTCGCCATCGCGCTCGGGCTTGGCACCATGGTTGGCTGGAAACGCATTGTGGTGACGGTGGGTGAGAAAATCGGCAAGACCCACATGACCTACGCTGAAGGCGCCTCTGCTGAACTGGTCGCCATGACCACCATCGGCCTGGCTGAGCGATATGGTCTGCCCGTCTCCACCACGCATATTCTGTCCAGCGGTGTAGCTGGCACCATGTGGTCAAACGGGTCCGGTCTGCAATTATCCACGCTGCGCTCCATGGCGCTGGCATGGGTCACCACCCTTCCCGCTGCTATGGCAATCTCCGGCTTCCTCTACGTGCTGTTCCGTCAGATTTTCTGATGACCAGCCTGCCCTCCGGCCCCGTTTCCAGAACGCGAGCCGGAGGGACCAGAGACGGCCATCAAGCCCCAACAAAAAGGCGCCTCCCTCTATGGGACGGCGCCTTTTTTCTGGCCAGTTCAGTTTACAAACCCAAACACCCGCACAAAGCCAGTTTTGCGCGGATGCTTACAGCCTTTAACGCATTAGTTTTACAACATCAGAGAAATTTCAGGACACTGAGATAAATCTCACGTTCCTCATCCGTCGGTGTGACGCGCACCTTTACCCGGCTGTCGGGGGCGCTGATAACGGCTGCATTCTGGCAGTTTGCCTCAGCATCCAGCGTCACTCCCGCCCATTCCAGACCCTGACAGACTTCCTGCCGCAAGGCGGCATCATGCTCACCAATTCCTGCGGTAAAGACCAATCCATCCAGCCCACCCATGACGGACACCAAAGCGCCAATCTCCTGCCGGATACGGTATACAAACAGGCTCAGGGCTTCAGCGATCTGTTGACTCTGAGCAGACGCCTGATCCTGCGCCAGCATCTCGCGCAGAACCCGCATATCCGGCGAAACACCAGAGACGCCGAGCAGACCGGACTCATGGTACAGCGTCTGCACCAGCACGCGCCAGTCCGCCTTTTCTTCCTGCACCATATAGAGTAGCACACCCGGATCAATCGCCCCGCAGCGCGTACCCATCATCAGCCCATCAAGCGCTGAAAACCCCATTGTGGTTTCAAGGCTTTTTCCGTCCTTCAACGCACACAGGCTCGCGCCACTGCCCAGATGCGCGATAATGGTGCGGCCAGTTGCAAGCACCGGGTCAATCTGCCTCAGACGCTGGGCGATATAGCTGTAAGAAATACCGTGAAAACCATAGCGCACCACCCCCTGCGCCTCATATCGGCGAGGAAGAGGCAAAAGCCGGGCCACTCTGGGAATGGTGCTGTGAAATGTGGTGTCAAAACAGGCGATCTGCAGAAGATCTGGCCGCTTTTGCGCAATGGCTTTTGCAGGAGCCAGTGTGGCCTGCTGATGGAGCGGGTCAAACGGCGTCAGTTGATCCAGCTTGTGCAAAACCTCGGCCGTAATTTTAACAGGTTCCAGAAAATCCGCGCCACCGTGCACAATCCGGTGCCCGACAGCCACAACGCGCCCTTTGCCGGAAAACTGCTCCATCCAGCGGAACAGATGGTCAAAAATATCTAAGCCCGTTTCGGACCAGTCTTCGGACGGAAGCGCAACGCCTTCATGATGTTTGGCATGCAGACGCGCCCCTGCCGGGCTTTGTTCAATTTCACCCTTGAGAAGCACCGTCGCTTTCTGGCTGTCAGCGGTATCGTAAACTGTAAATTTCAGACTGGAAGAGCCACTGTTAAAAACAATAATAACGTCCTGCATCCATGACTTCCTTTTTCTGGCTCTTCCTGCCTGCATCCGCTGCTACGCGGCAGGCGCGCTTTCGGGGTGCAGATGGCGCGCATAAAGTGCGCCGATGGCAATGGAGGCCAGACGCGCCTGTACGCTGTCTGCCCGGCTTGTCAGCAACACCGGCACGCTAGCCCCCAGCACAACCCCGGCAGAGTCTGCTCCGGCCAGAAAAATCATGTTCTTAGCCAGCATGTTGCCTGCTTCCAGATCCGGCACTACGAGGATCTGCGCGCGCCCCGCAACGGGTGAGGTAATGCCCTTAATTCTGGCGGCATCCAGACTTACGGCATTATCCATAGCCAGTGGCCCATCCAGAACGCCGCCTTCAATCTGCCCGCGCTCCGCCATTTTACATAAGGCCGCGGCATCGACCGTCCCCGGAATTTTAGGGTTTACGGTCTCCACCGCAGAGAGCAGCGCCACACGCGGCTCACCCAGCCCGAGGCCACGATGCAGGTCAATGGCGTTCTGGACAATGTCCCGCTTCACCGTAAGGTCCGGGAAGATGTTGATAGCCGCATCCGTCACAAAAATCAGATCATCATAAGAAGGCACCGCAAGAAGGAAAACATGGCTCACCCGGCGGGCGGTGCGCAACCCACTCTCTGGTGAGACAACGGCGTGCATCAACACATCTGTGTGCAGACTCCCCTTCATCAGGCATGTACCTGCCCGGCGCGAACCAGCGCCACAGCCTGCGCGGCTGCGTCCTGCGGGGTCGCGACATCCACAATTTTCGTGCCACCCAGATCAATCCCGCAGTTGCGCGCCACCTCGGCAATCAGGGATCGCGGGCCGATCAGAACCGGTTCCACAATATTCTGCTGCGCGGCATCCATCGCGCCTTCAAGCGCGTGCGGCTCACACGGCCAGACAATGCCAATCCCCACTTTGCCGGGGAGCTGTCTGGCGCGCTCAATCAGAATTTCAAAGGCCTCATGGCTCCGGGCTCCGGAGGCTGCGGGCATATCCGCACTGTCCTGCACATAATGCTGCGGGGCACCCCCCGGCACGGAAGGAGGCAACGGCATGGTCTGATTATCCTGCTGAGACATGGTGCGCTTACTGCCCAAAAACCGGTGTGCCAAAAACTGGCGTGGATGACAAAATACGCCGATACTGGTCCCGCAGAAATGTTTCGGCTGTCTGCGCGCTGCCCTGTGCGGCCAGTTGCCCTTTCAGGCTGGCGATACTCTCAACAGACCGTGCGCCCATCCACGCCTGCATATCCGCCAGCATGGTGGTGAGAAATGCCGGGCCATGCCGCAACAACGCGGAGGTGACCATCGCCACATCCGCCCCGGCCAGCAGGCACCGCACCACATCCTCACCGGAGTTCACACCGCCGGAGACCGCAAAACTGGTCCTAAGTCTGCCGGACAGCAGGCCCGTCCAGATCAGGGGCAGCCGAAGCTCGTAGGATGTGCTGAGCTGCGCATCAGCTTCTGGCGCTACCGGATGCAGGTCCAGCCCCGGCTCATAAAACCGGTTGAACAGAACAAGCCCCGCAGCCCCAGCCTCCACCAGCCGTTTGGCCATATTGCCCGGCGCGCTGAAAAATGGCGGCAGCTTGATGCTGACAGGAAGTGTCACGTCCGCTTTTATCGCCCTGAGGATAGCGATAAACTGTGCCTCGACCTCAGCGCCCGTTTCATCCGGGTCGGTTGCCATGTGCCAGAAGTTCAGCTCAATCGCCGCGGCCCCGGCCTGCTCCAGCTTGCGGGCAAAATGGACCCAGCCCGCCTGTGTGCAGCCATTCAGGCTGGCAATAACCGGCACCCCGGCCCGCTCCGAGGCCCGCCGTAACACGGAAAGCCGCCCGTCCAGCACGGTGGCTTCCGGCACGGCAGGAAAATAGCCGCCATTCACATCGGGGTGACTATCCTCCCCGGTTTCAAACAGGGCGGCGTCACGCACCTCCTGAGCGGCAATGTCCTCCTCAAAAATGGAGGCCATGACAATGGCGGACGCCCCGGCATCCGCTACGCGCAGAATATGGTCCAGGTCGGCCGTCAGAGGGGATGCAGACGCCACAATCGGGTGCCGCAGGGAAAGCCCCAGATACTGTGTTTCAAGGTTCATAAGTTCTGAACTCCCTTGTTCCTCATGTTCCGGGTCACTTCAGTCCACATCTTCCAGTGCGGCAGGAAGCGGCTGCCATCACGGGCGGCGAGATCCTCATAAAGGCGGTAGCGTTCATTCAGCGCCGCCTGTGCCTGATGCAGCATATGCGCCGCTGCCTCCGGATGCGTCCGGGTCAGGGTTTTGTAGCGCAGTTCCTTATAGGCATAGTCTTCCAGCGGAATACGCGGGCGCGTTGAGTCCAGCCGGAACGGGTTCAGCCCGCTTTTCCGCATGGTCGGGTCAAAGCGGAACAGGGGCCAGTAGCCGGAGGCCACCGCACGCGCCGCCTGCTTCATGCCTGTACGCATCTCAATACCGTGCGCAATGCACTGGGAGTAGGCCAGAATGATGGATGGCCCCTCATACGCCTCGGCTTCCCGCATGGCGAGCACCACCTGCTCCGGGTTTGCCCCCATAGCAACCTGCGCCACATACACATTCCCGTAGGAAATGGCCTGCATGGCGAGATCCTTGCGCGGCGCCCGCTTGCCTGCTGCCGCAAACTTGGCGGAGGCCCCCAGCGGCGTTGCCTTGGAGGACTGGCCGCCAGTGTTGGAATAGACTTCCGTATCCAGCACCAGCACATTCACGTTCCGGCCCTGTGCCAGCACGTGGTCCAGCCCGCCTGAGTCAATATCGTACGCCCAGCCATCCCCGCCGACAATCCAGATAGACCGGCGGATCAGGAAGTCCGCCACGGAAAGCAGCATGATCGCGTCCGGAACGTCCACCCCTTCCAGCTTCTGCTTGAGCGCTACAACCCGCTGCCGCTGTTCAGCAAAATCTGCTTCCGTATGCAGCGAGGCACTGAGCAGGGCTTTCGCCAGATCCTCACCCACCAGAGCAGACTGTTTCTGCACAAGCTGGCGGGCCAGACTGGTCTGTTCATCCGCCGCGATGCGGAAGCCCAGACCAAATTCGGCATTATCTTCAAACAAGGAATTGGACCATGCCACCCCGCGCCCTTCAGCATTCGCTTTCCAGGCATGGGCAGGAGTATTTCCCGCAAAAATGGCGGAACAGCCGGTGGCATTTGCAATCTGAAGCCTGTCACCAAACAACTGGGAAATCAGCTTCAGATACGGGGCCTCACCACACCCCGCACACGCCCCGCTAAACTCAAACAGAGGCTCAAGGAACTGCACCCCACGGACATTGGCCTCGTTAATGCTTGTCCTGTCCATATCAGGAAGTTTTTCAAAAAACGCGATATTCTGGCGTTCCTGTTCCAGAATAGGGAGCTTTTCACCCATATTGATCGCGCGTTTTTCCGTTTCCGGCACAATCGCCGGGCAGTTTTCCACGCACACGCCACAGCCTGTGCAGTCTTCTACATAGAACTGAAGAGTAAAACGGGAGTCCGGATACCCCCGCGCATTGATGTCCGCAGATTTGAAAGCGGCAGGCGCGCCCTCCAGATCCGCCACATCATACATTTTGGCGCGAATGACGCTATGCGGGCAGACAATGCTGCACTGGCCGCATTGCAGGCAGGTATCCGGGTCCCAGACAGGCACTTCCACCGCAATATTGCGTTTTTCATACTGCGTGGTGCCACCGGGAAATGTTCCATCGACCGGCATATGGCTCACCGGGATCATATCCCCGCGCCCCGCAATAATTTCACCAGTCACCTGTTTGACAAAGAGCGGCGCAGTCTCCGGCACAACCGGCGGCATCGGCACCGTACCCGTTGCCTGATCAGGCACCCTGACCTCATGCAGCGCATCCAGTGCGGCATCTACAGCACGGAAGTTGAGCTGAACGACAGCATCCCCTTTTGCCCCGTAAGATTTCTGAATGGCCGACTTGATTTCCGCAATAGCCTCATCCGCTGGCAGCACATTGGACAGATGGAAAAAGCAGGTTTGCAGAATGGTGTTTACGCGCGGGCCAAGCCCGAGCTTCAGCGCAACGTCCGACGCGTTGATCACAAAAAACCGTAGCTTTTTGGAAACGATCTGATCCTGCACCTTACGGGGCAGATGGTCCCAGACTTCACCCGGCCCATACGGGCTGTTCAGCAGGAAAGAAATGCCGTCATTCGCGGCCCCCAACACATCCCTGCGGAACAGGAAATCAAACTTGTGGCAGGCAATAAAATCAGCATGGCGGATCAGATACGGCGCCGTAATCGGGCTTTTGCCAAACCGGACGTGCGAGGCTGTCTCCCCGCCGGATTTATGGGAGTCATAGTCAAAATAGGCCTGCGCAAACCAGCTGGGTTTTTCGCTCAGAATTTTAACACTGTTCTTGTTGGCCCCCACCGTGCCATCCGCGCCCAGACCGTAGAACAGGCACCGCACCGTGCCTTCCGGCTCAATGTCACAATTCTCGTCATATGTGAGGCTGGTCTGACCCACATCATCCAGAATACCGACGGTAAAATGGTTTTTGGGGGCTGGCTTTGCCAGTTCATCAAACACCGCCCGCGCCATCGCCGGGTTGAAATCCTTGGAGGACAGGCCATACCGTCCGCCAATAACGCGCGGCATATGCGGAAACAGCCCTTCCCCTACGCCCTCGGCCAGAACGCCCACCACATCCGCATGCAGCGGCTCCATGGGCGCGCCCGGCTCCTTCGTGCGGTCCAGCACTGCAATGGAGCGGACGGTTTTGGGGAGCGCTTGCAGAAAACGCTTCACCGAGAACGGCCGGAACAGGCGCACCTGCAACACGCCGACCTTCTGCCCCTGCTGGCACAGCCATTTTGCCGTCTCACGCACCACTTCCGCACCGGAGCCCATGCACACCACAACCCGCTCGGCATCCGGTGCGCCCTCATACCGGAACAGGTGGTACTGGCGGCCAGTCAGTGCCGCAAAACGATCCATGGCGGACTGCACGATATCCGGCACCCGCTGATAAAACGGGTTCACGGATTCACGGCTCTGGAAATATGTATCCGGATTATGCCATGTGCCGCGAATAAACGGATTTTCCGGACTAAGGCCGCGTTTGCGGTGCGCCAGAACCAGCTTGTCATCAATCATGGCGCGAATGGTTTCATCCGGCACCAGATGCAGCCCGTTATATTCGTGCGATGTCCGGAACCCATCCGTGTAGTGAATAAAGGGAACGCGGGCTTCCAGCGTTGCGGCCTGCGCGATCAGGGCCAGATCATGCCCTTCCTGCACGGTGCTGGCCCCCAGAATGGCAAACCCCGTGGCCCGGACAGCCATAATATCCTGATGATCCCCAAAAATGGAGGACGCCCCGGCTGCCAGCGCACGGGCAGCAACGTGGAAAACGGTCGATGTAAGTTCGCCCGCAATCTTGAACATGTTGGGGATCATCAGCATCAGGCCCTGTGATGCTGTAAAGGTCGTGGTCAGAGCGCCGGTTTGCAGGGAACCATGCACACATCCGGCGGCCCCGCCTTCGGCCTGCATTTCCTGCACCACCGGCACACTGCCCCAGATATTACGTATCCCCTGATCTGACCACGCATCCGCCAGTTCCGCCATGGTGGAGGACGGCGTGATAGGGTAAATGGCGCAGACTTCATTCACGCGGTAGGCAATATGGGCAACGGCGGTGTTGCCATCCATGGTCACACTTTTTACGGTCACACTCTGGTCGGTCATGACGCTTTTTCCTCTCACGCACGCACTTTGAAGCTGGCCGGAGCAATAGGCTCCCCAAGGTTCCCCGTTGCGGCGTGGTCATCCGGTGGTTCTGGCTGCATGTCTATGGCGTGGCAGGGGCACTGGGCGGCGCAGAGCGCACAGCCCGTGCAGAGGTCCATGGACACCTCATACCCCTTCCCGCGCCCCAGCCGCGTAATAGCCTGCTCCGGGCAGGCGGCAAAACAGTTGTCACATTCAAAGCAATTGCCGCAGGACAGGCAGCGACCGGCCTCATACCGTGCCTGACGCTCGGTTAAACCCCCAGTCACTTCCTCAAACCCTGCCCGGTCTGTCAGCGTGCGTTCGGGCTGTCTGCTGCGCGGCGCATCCCGATAGTCCGGCAGATGCAGCATATCAAAGCTGACAACCGGATGGCTTTCCGGATGCACGTAGGCCTCACCCTTCAGATAGGCATGGATTGCATGCGCTGCGCGTTTGCCGTGCCCGGTGGCCGTCGTCATGGTGCGGGCCCCGCCAATGCAGTCCCCACCCGCGAAAATGCCCGGAGCGCCGGTCATTAGCGTTGTGGCATCCACGGCAACCGTATCGTTTTTCTGCACCGTCACATCAGGTATTGTCGCCAGTAAGGACAGATCACTATGCTGCCCGACAGCCATCACCACAGAGTCCGCAGCCAGCGTTGTGGTTTCCCCCGTCGGTGTGACGCTGCCATCCTCATTCATGGTAACGGTCTCGACCGTAATGCCATCCGCCCCAAAATGGTCCACCACGCTCAGCCAGCGGATTTTAACGCCCTCAGCAAAGGCCTCCGCCGCCTCACCCGGCAGCGCTCCATGTGGTCCTGATCATACCGGAAGACAATCACCACATCCCGCGCACCAAGGCGTTCTGCCGTGCGGGCGGCATCCATCGCCACATTCCCGCCGCCTACAACCGCCACCACGCGGCCAAGCTGTGGTTTTTTCTGTGCGCTGACATCGTCCAGCAGGCTGACAGCATTCACCAGCCGTTTTCCATCCCCGGTGGGCATATTCAGGTGGTTGGCAAGCTGTGCGCCCACCGCCACAAAAACCGCATCAAACCCGCCCTCGGCTTCAGCCTTCGCCAGATCATCCACCTTGACGCCGCACGTCAGGGTGACGCCGGGCATAGCGACAATCCGGGCGATTTCCTGCTGGAGTTCCGCGCGAGGCAGACGATAGGCCGGAATTCCGTGCATCATCATGCCGCCCGGCTCGGCAGCGGCGTCACGGATCTCAACAGCATGACCCTGCCGCGCCAGATGGTAAGCACAGGAAAGCCCGGCAGGCCCTGCGCCAACAATCAGCACTTTCTTGCCACTGGCCGGCGCTGTTTCAAACGCCCAGCCATTTTTCAGGGCTTCATCCCCCAGAAACCGCTCTACCGCATGGATAGACACGGATTCATCCAGCGCCCCGCGGTTACAACCGCTCTCACATGGATGATAACAGGCGCGGCCGTGCACGGCTGGCATCGGGTTATTGGCTACAAGCGCCCGCCATGCCTGCTCATATGCGCCAGCCTGCGCGTGAGCCAACCAGCCCTGAATATCCTCCCCCGCCGGGCACGCCTGATTACAGGGGGGCAGAAAATGTTCGTAAACAGGGCGCTGCCACCTTCGGCTTCCTACGCCGCGCCGCGCAGTGTCCTGCATAATCTGCGTCATATCGTGGAGCTTCATCGGCATTATCGTTCTCCCGTCACGTGCGGCACGAATTTTAAGGCTCTAAGCAAAACAGGCAGCAGGCACGCCCGACACGTCATGTTGCAGCACACCATATAAAAAACGAACGATCTGTCAACTTTACAACTTTATGAAAAATGAAGATTTTTTATGGGTTCATTGATTTAGGTCAATTTAATCGGGAGCACGAAAATACCTTAACGAAACCGCCTATAATCAAGACCTGAACGGTTCTGTATAGCGTCATATAAATGACGCATTAATAACTTGACGATTCCGTCATAAATTAAGCATAGTGCCGCGTCTTTAACGCACACCACCTCCACCTTCATCCGTTTTTTGCCAGACAAGGTCCATTGTGAAAGCTCCTGTAAAAATCACGATTATTGCGGCGTCTCTCCTTGTTGTTGCAGGAGGGGCCTTTACATGGCACCAGCATCAGCAGGCGGAACGGGTGCCGGACGGCATTCTTTACGGAAACGGGCGTCTGGAATTAACGCGGATAGACGTTGCGGCAAAATATCCGGGCAGGATCACAAAGCTTCTGGTTCATGAAGGGGATAGCGTTACCGCCAATCAGGTTCTGGCGCAGGAAGATACCGCCACCATACAGAGCCAGTATGATCAGGCGACCGCCCAGCAGAACCGGGCAGCCAGTGCCGCAGAACGGGCCGGTGCGGAGCTTTCAGCGCATCAGGCGGCTCTGCGCCTTGCGCAGGATGAACTGCGGCATGCCCAGACCATGCGCCGCCAAAACCTTGTTTCAGACATGGAAGTCACACAGCGCCGCACACAGGTTGACTCTGCTCAGGCTGCCGTGGCCGCTGCGGCGCAGGCCGTGCAGGAAGCCCGGCATGCAAAGGACGGTGCCGCGGCGCAGGTCCGCCAGATTCAGACCGTTCTGGAGGACATGACCTGCGGGCCCCTGTCGCAGGCCGGATTGAATACCGTATTGTGGAAACAGGCAGCGTGGTGGCGCCGGGCGGCCGCGTTTTTTCCATGCTGGACCCGGTTGACCCGTATATGACGCTATTTTTCCCGACAGCCGCCGTGAACAGCCTGAAAGTGGGAGATGACGCGCGTATCAAGTTTGATGGCATCGACACCCCCGTTCTGGCGACCGTCTCCTTTATTGATAGTCAGGCCCAGTTCACGCCTAAATATGTGGAAACCGCGACAGAGCGGGAGCAGCTTGTCTATCGTGTCAAACTCCGCGTCACGCCGGAAGAACAGCAGCATCTTGGCGCGCTTCTCAAAGCAGGCATGACGGGTGAAGGCTATATCAGGCAGCGTCCGGACGCCGCATGGCCCAAAACCGCCCTGCGGAGCAATGCCGGGTAATGGGCACCCCTCCGTCTGAAATCCGTGTGGAAGGTGTCTGCCACGCCTATGGCGGGCATGACGTTCTGCATGACGTCTCTCTCACCCTTCCCGCAGGCCAGACCATTGCCTTTGTCGGGCCGGATGGAGTGGGAAAATCCACTCTGCTGGGGCTGATTGCCGGGGTGCGGCACCTGCAAACCGGCACCATCCACACTCTGGGCGTGGACATCCGCAACAAGGCAGAGCGCGAAGCGTTTCTGACGCGCCTTGCCTTCATGCCACAGGGGCTCGGGAAAAACCTCTACCCCACCCTGTCCGTGCGCGAGAATATTGATTTCTTCGGCAGGCTGTTTGCGCTGGATGCCCCCACACGCGCCAGCCGCATTACGCACCTGCTGGAGGCGACCGGGCTGGCCCCCTTCCCCAACCGGCCAGCGGGGCAGCTCTCCGGCGGCATGAAACAGAAAGTCAGCCTGTGCTGCGCACTGGTCCATAACCCGGACCTGCTGATTCTGGATGAACCGACGACAGGAGTGGACCCGCTCTCCCGCCGCCAGTTCTGGGCACTGGTGGACCAGATGCGGGCCGAGCGGCCATCCATGACCGTCATTGTCTCCACAGCCTATATGGATGAAGCCGAACGGTTTTCCTGGCTTGTCGCCATGAATGACGGCCGTATTCTGGCCTCCGCCCCGACGGCGGACGTTAAAAAACAGACCGGCACCACAACAGTCGAGGCCGCCTATACCTCCCTGCTGCCAGAGGCGGACCAGAAAGAAATTTCTGACTTCACCATCCCTCCCTATCAGAATGATGGCAGCCCGCCCGTTATTGATGCTGAAAACCTGACCCGCCAGTTTGGCACGTTCAAAGCCGTGGATAATGTCAGTTTCCGTATCCGGCGGGGCGAGATTTTCGGCTTCCTCGGCTCCAACGGCTGCGGCAAATCCACAACCATGAAGATGCTGACCGGCCTGCTGGACATTACCAGCGGCACCGCGACCCTGTTTGGCCGCAAGGTGACGCCGGGGGACATGTCCACGCGAATGCGCATTGGCTATATGTCTCAGGGCTTCTCGCTTTATGAAGAACTGACAGTCCGGCAGAACCTCATGCTTCAGGCGGAACTGTTCCGCCTCTCCGGCGCGGAAGCCAGACGCCGCGTTGCTAAAATGCTGTCAGACTTCCGGCTGGAAGAACAGGCAGACGCCCGCCCTACCGGCCTGCCACTGGGCATCCGGCAAAGGCTGCAACTGGCGGCGGCCTGTATCAATGCTCCGGACATCCTCATTCTGGATGAACCCACCTCCGGCGTGGACCCCGCCGCGCGGGATATGTTCTGGAAACATCTGGTCGCGCTCTCCCGTGAGCAGCATGTGACGATTTTTGTCTCCACGCATTTTATGAATGAAGCCGCCCGCTGTGACCGTATTTCCCTAATGGACAAAGGGAAGGTTCTGGCAATGGGCACCCCGGATGAGATCATTCAGGACGCCCACGCCGCAACATTGGAAGATGCCTTCATCACGTTTCTTGAACATGCAGGAAACAGCGTCTCAGCGGCCAGCACACCCCAGCAGGCTCAGACCAGCACAGCACCTGCGCGGGAAATTCCCGCGTGGCTCCGCTGGTTTTCCCGCTGCTGGGCCTTTGCGCGGCGAGAAGCCGTGGAACTGACGCGGGACCGCCTGCGCCTGATGTTCGCCATTCTTGGCCCGACCATCCTGCTGCTGATTTCCGCCTACAGCGTCTCGTTCGATATCAATACCATCCGCTATACCGTCGCGGATTATGACCATACCCACGCCAGCCGGGAACTGGCCGAGCAGTTCCGTGGCTCCCGCTATTTTCATGAGACGGCCTACTCCCCGGACCGCGCAACACTGGAAACCCGTATCCGGCAGGGGCAGGTGGCACTCGGGCTGGATATTCCGGATGGCTTCGGGCGGGATCTGGCGGCAGGGCGCAACCCTGCTATAGGGGTGGTGATTGACGGCGCAATGCCGTTCCTGAGCGCCAATGTCCGCGCCTATGTGGATGCCGTGCTGCTGACATACGCAGCCAGTCTGCAAAAAGCCCTGCCCGCCTCCACTACCGCCGGTCTGATGCCCATCACTATTGTGCCGCGCTTTGCCTATAATCAGGAATTCCGCAGCATTTACGCCATGACGCCGGGCACCATCATGCTGGCCCTTATCCTGATCCCCACCATGCTGACAGCCCTTGGCGTGGTACGGGAGAAAGAAATTGGCTCCATCATGAACCTCTACGCCTCCCCGGCCAGTTCCGGGCAGTATCTGGTGGGCAAGCAGTTGCCTTATGTCGGGCTGGCCATCCTTGCCTATCTGGTGCTGGTTGTCCTGTCCGTCACGGTGCTGGGGGTGCCACTCAAAGGGTCATTCCTCGGCCTTACGGTGGGGGCTGTGCTGTATATTCTGGCCTGCACGGGGCTGGGTCTGCTGATTTCAACCTTTGTCAGCTCTCAGGTCGCGGCTATTTTCGGCACGGCTATTATCTGCCTGATCATGTCCGCCAATTTTTCCGGGCTGCTCTACCCCATTTCCACCCTGACGGGCGCGACCTACTATCTGGCAGAGACATTCCCGGCCTCATGGTTCCAGCTTATCTGTCTGGGCAGCTTTACCAAGGGGCTTGGGGTCGGGTCCTTTTTGTCCATGTATGCCGCACTGGCCACCTTTGCCGCCGTCTACATGCTCGGGGCGCGCCTTTTCCTTAAAAAGCAGGATAGCTGATGCTGCGCTGGGTCATGAATGTCGGCCTGCTGTGCCGCAAGGAATTTTACAGCCTGATGCGGGACTTTGTCCTGATGGGGCTGATTGTCTTTTCCTTCTCTTTTGCCGTTGTACTGGTGGCGCATGGCGTGCGGATTGATGTCTCCAACGCCACTGTGGCGTTTATTGATGAAGACCATTCCGCCCTCTCCCGCCAGCTTCGCTCCGTCGTGCTACCGCCATATTTCAAGCCGCCAACACTGACGGACCGCACCCGCAGCAAAGCCGGGATGGATAACGGCACCTATAACTTTGTGATTGATATCCCGCCCCGTTTTGAGGCCGACACACTGGCAGGCCGCACGCCGGATATTCAGGAACTGATTGACGCCACCGCCATGACACAGGCCGGTCTGGGGGCTGTCTATCTGCAACAGATTTTTATGGCGGAGGCACAGGCGCAACTCCATACGCCTGATCTGAACGCCTGATGCCCTTCCACGGGGAAAGCCGTATCCGCTTTAACCCGAACAGTGAGTCCGCATGGTTTACCTCTGTGATGCAGGTTGTCACCAACGCGACGGTTCTCTCCATTGTTCTGGTGGGGGCGGCGGTGATCCGTGAGCGAGAACACGGCACCATAGAGCATCTGCTGGTGCTGCCGGTCTCGGCCAGCCAGATCGCCGTCGGGAAAATTCTGGCCAACGGGGCGGTCATTCTGGTGGCCAGCCTGCTGTCCCTCTGGCTGACGGTGCATCTGTGGCTGGGCGTGCCCATTGTCGGCAATCTGTTCCTGTTTACCGCCTGCCTTGTGCTGTACCTGTTCTCCGTCACCTCTCTGGGCATCATGCTGGCCACCATTGCGCCGACCATGCCGCAGTTCGGGCTTCTGGTGGTGCCGGTCTATGCCGTGGCCTATCTGCTCTCCGGGGCCGCGACCCCGGTGGAGAGCATGCCGGACCTTGTGCAGTCTCTGGTGCGGTTTTTCCCCACCACCCAGTTCGTGAAAATCTCACAATCCATCCTGTATCGCGGCGCGGGCTTTGAAAGTATCTGGCCCTCGCTGCTGGCCATTGTGTTTTCCTCCACTCTTTTTCTTGCCATGGCGCTGCTCCGCTTTCGCTCCATGCTTGCCCGTCAGGACTGACTGCCGATGTCTTTTTCAGCCCCTCCCTCCCGCCTTCTGCTGACCACGCTCCTGTGCTCAGGCGCTGTGGCCTGCTCCCCTTTTAAAACCGAGATGCCTCCCTCGCAGGTCACTCTGCCCGTACAGTTCACGGCTGCCCCGGCCAGCACAGAGGCAACAGACCTGACGACATGGTGGACGGCATGGCAGGACCCGCTGCTAACCCGCCTGATCCAGCAGGCTCTGGCCGCCAACCCGGAGATCCGGGTGGCGCAGGCCCGTGTGCAGGAATCCCGCGCCTACACCACAATGACAAAATCGGCCCTGTATCCCACGCTTGGCGCAACAGCCGGCATGATGGGTGGCGGGATGGACTGGCGGCATCCCGTGCCGCCTCTGCTGAAAATGGCGGAACCCAATATACAGGACCCTGCGACGGACGGCCATCTGGCGGGCATTACCATGGCATGGGAGCCAGATATCTGGGGTGGTAACCGGGCAAGAGCGCGAGGGGCAAAGCAGATGGCTCTGGCATCGGAAGACATTCTGCACGGCACCCATATGGCCATTGCGGCAGATGTAGCAGCCAATTACGTCACCGCACGCGGGCTGCAAAAGCGGATTGCCCTGCTGGACCAGTCCGTCAGCACGCTTCAGTCCCTGCTGCATTATGCCAGTGCGCGTTTTGATGCCGGGCAGACCACGCAGGCGGATCTGGAAACCATCCGGGGCCAGATTGCCGCAGCGCAGGCACAACGGCCGTTGCTGGTCGCAGCAGTGGACGCCTGCCGCCACCGGCTGGCCATTCTGTCCGGCCTGCCGCCCGAACAGGCCCCCGATCTTTCCGCTCCGGCGCAGTATCGTGTCCCGGCTCCGCCGGTGACTGAGCTGCCCTCCACCGTTCTGGAGCGCAGACCAGATGTCCGGCTTGAAAAACACCTGCTGGACGCCAGTCTGCAACGGCTTATCAGCACCAAAACCGACCTCCTGCCCCGCTTTGGGCTGGAGTTTTTTGGCGGCGATGGCCGCCTGCGTTTTGATGGGATTCCCGGCGTGTCCGGCTCGGGCGGCCTGATGGCGGTCAACGCCTATCTGCCCCTCTTCAATGCGGGCCGGATACAGGCCAAAATCCATGCGTCCGATGCGCAACTCCATCAGGCACTCGCCACCTATGATCAGACAGTACTGACAGCACTGGCGGAAGTGGAAGATGCGTATGAAAACCGGAGCAGTGCGGACCAATCCATCACCAGTCTGACGGCGGAAGTCAGCGCCCTTTCTCAGGCCGCCATGCAGGCGCGCGGACTGTATGAAGGCGGGCGTTTTACCATGCAGGACGTGCTGACAACACGCATCAAAAAGATTGCAGCACAGGATGATCTGGCTACCGCGCAGACACGGCAGGCCCTCGCCACCGTGCAGCTTGCCCGCGCTCTGGGCGGAGGGTGGAGCAACCAGCCGCCATCCTAACCCGAAAGTCACCTCTGGTCCGCACCACCACGCGCGCCTAAGACACTGCTGACCCGCTTGCTTTCCGTATGACATTGGAACACAAAGATTATTCTGTGATCATTTCCTGTTTGGGCAAAATGCCGCCCGCCCTGCCTGAAAAGGCCTGAAGGAGCCCGACGAGCGTTGAAGACAAACCCGCAGCTTTCTCCCCCGGATGCCCCCACAGACGCACCCGCGAGACGCAAAGCCTACCGGACCTCCCGGAAGAGAGAAATGACAAGAGCCTTCAAGGAAGAGGCTTTTGAGCGGGCGGCATGGACTGTGTTTTCAACCCTCGGGCTGGATGCGGCAACCGTGCGGGACATTGTCTCCCTGAGCGCGGTTTCCCCCGGCAGCTTCTACAATTATTACAAAACCAAGGAAAAGATTTTTGATATTCTGCTGATCAAAGTTGCTGACCGCGTCAGGACCGTTGTCCAGCAATCCCGCTGCCCGACTGACAATCTGGACATGATGCTGACCAGAAGCAATCAGGCCGTTTTACGGGAACTGATCAGCATCAACGGGGCCCCCCGTTTTTTGAGTTGAACCAGCACCATATTCGCGCCCGGCTGTTCACCATGAAGGAGACGCGGGACATGTTGGAGGACCTCAAACAGAATATTCTGCGTCTGATGCCCGTTGAGAGCATTTCTCCGGACCGGCTGAGCTTTATTGCCGCCACGCTTTTGACCATGGGGCTGGAATCCCTGCTCTACATGGCACGGAACCCTCTGCTGGATATTGAGCAGATTTCCGGCCTGTCTGGCAGCATGGCGGCCGGGAATGTCCGGGGTGCCATAGCGTTTCTCTGCAACCCGCCCCCAGAACACTGAGCATGAAGCACCGACAGGAGACTGGTTCAATCGTCGGCCCTGCGCCGGTTATACACACAACACAGCGTCCTCGATTTTCAGTATTCACCATATTTCATAAAACATAGATAATCGCCCCATAAGCCACTGGCTGCATGGGAAGACGACACAGAATATCTTTCCAGAAGGAAAATCTTCGCATTTCTGTCCCTTAAGAGAAAAAAATCGACATATTTGAGCAGCTCGTTAGATAAAAAAAATGAATAGATCACATTATTTTTACCAGCTATCACTTCGGATGAAATTTGCTTTAAATATTCCATGACAAAAATACAAAATAATATATGAAAATTAAAAAATGGTTTTTTAGAAATAAATTCTAATTAAAATAATCATATATCGTAAATATATTCAATTAATGACATCTTTATGAAAATAAAAATTAATAAATTTCATAAAAAAATAGTCTCAATGTAATTTTTATTGAATTTTTTATTAAAACATATATTTTTATTACGTCTAATTTTATATTTTTAGACCATCGTCAGTATGTGGATAAATATAACAAACTCTCAGACATTAGATCATTCCTGCGCCATCAGACTTCATTTTTTATCCACCTCTCCTATATGCCCACAAGGCACACCCCCTTTCTGCCAGAAAGTCGCCGGTCTATATTTAGTCACGGTGCAAGGGTTGGCGATAAAGCAGAATGGGACATTCTGCTCTTCCTGATCGGATACCGCGGATGCGGGATCGCTCTCCTTATTCCTGTTTTTGAGTTTTTATGAGGTAACAATGGCTTACGCGACGACAAACCCTTACACGGAGGAGGTGGTTGCCACTTTCCCTGAGGCTACAGATCAGGAAGTCCAGACTGCACTCTCTGAAGCCCACGCCGCCTTTGAAAAATGGCGTGATACATCTTTTGCTGAACGTGCGCGTATTATGAATGCCGCCGCCGCTATTCTGCGGCGTGATATTGACAAATATGCCCGTCTTGCGACGCTTGAGATGGGCAAGACATTTGCTGAAGCTAAAGGCGAAGTTATTCTCTCCGCCGAAATTTTTGAATATTACGGTAAATATTCAGAAGACCTTCTGAAGCCTGAATCCCTGCCCGTGGCAGACCCGGCAACGGGCAAAGCCACACTGGTGCATGAACCGCTTGGTATCGTGTTTGCTGTCGAGCCGTGGAACTTCCCGTTCTATCAGGTTGTCCGCATCATTGCGCCGCAGCTTTCCGCAGGGAATGCGGTGCTGCTCAAGCACGCATCCAACCTGCCGCAGTGCGCTGCCTCCTGTGAAGACCTGATGAACGAGGCCGGGTTACCCAAAGGCCTGTTCCGGAACCTGTATGCCGCGCGTTCTCACACAGCCCTGATCCTGAATGACCCCCGCGTCTGCGGCGTGGCACTCACCGGGTCTGAAGGTGCTGGCTCCATTATTGCCGGTGTTGCAGGCAAGGCGCTGAAAAAATCCATGATGGAACTGGGTGGCGCAGATGCCTTCCTGGTTCTGGATGACGCGGATGTTGAAAAAGCCGTCAAATGGGCCGTCATGGGCCGCCACTGGAATGCTGGTCAGGTCTGTGTATCCGCCAAGCGTCTGATTGTGGATGACACGATCTATGACCGCTTTGTAGAGCTTTACAAAAAAGGCGTTGCCGAGCTTAAAGCGGGTGACCCGATGGACCCGTCCACCACACTGGCCCCCCTGTCTTCCCGCGCCGCAGTGGAAGACCTGCACCGTCAGGTTGAAGAAGCCGTCAAGCACGGTGCAAAAGTTGAGGTGATTGGTCAGGAAGTGCCGGAAAAAGGCACCTTCTTCCGCCCGCTGCTGATGACCGGTCTGGACGGTGAAAATGAAGCCCGCCACTGGGAATTCTTTGGCCCGGTGACGCAGCTTTACCGCGCCAAGGATGAAGCGGACGCCATCCGCATCGCCAACGATTCTCCGTATGGTCTTGGTGGCGCTGTCTTCACGAAAGACGAAGCACGCGGCGTTCGCGTTGCCAGCAAAATCCGCACTGGCATGGTGAACATCAACCATCCGCTGATCCCCAAGGCAGACCTGCCCTTCGGCGGCGTGGCCCGCTCCGGCTTCGGGCGCGAACTGGTTGGTCTTGGCATCAAGGAATTTGTTAATCACAAGCTGATCAACATCGTCGATATTGACGCTCCGGCCTGATCAACGCTTATCGGCAGGCTCCTTAACCGGGGCCTGCCTTTTCACTTTCTTTTCCTCTCAAAATTTAGTCCCCCTTTAAATCATGAAACGCCGCGTTTCCTGGGCGGTGCCCGTGCGCCCGGATTTTGATTCTTGCTGAGCATGACGGGTTTGTGAGCAATCATGAATGTGATCAGCGTTAATTCCGATTTTAATATCTTTCCCCCACAGCCCGGCCATAAGGTAAGGAATAACAATCATAAGAAACAGGAATAAATACGGTGACGAGCGAAAAATCCTACGCTAATCCGGGCCCTCTGGGCCTGATGGGTTTTGGTATGACGACGGTTCTCCTCAACCTTCATAATGCCGGACTGGTCTCCATGGGGTCAGCCATTCTCGCCATGGGCATTATTTTTGGCGGTACCGCCAGATTTTTGCAGGCATACTGGAATTTTTTAAAGGCAATACGTTTGGCCTGACAGCCTTTACCTCTTACGGCGCATTCTGGATTTCTTTTGTTCTGCTCATTGTTCTTCCGCATTTTGGCGTTATTCCGGCCTCTTCCCCCGCTCTTATTGGCAGCTATCTGACCATCTGGGGACTTTTCACCGCCATTCTTTTTGTCGCGACGCTGAAAGCCTCCAGAGAGCTTCAGGTTATTTTTTCAACCCTTGTTATTCTCTTCCTGCTTCTGGCGGCAGGAGAATTCACCGGTCAGGCAATTTTCGGCACGATTGCCGGGTATGAGGGCCTGTTCTGTGGTTTTTCCGCCATCTATCTTGCCGGGAAAGAACTGCTGCACGCTCAGGGCTGAGCGGGCAAGACTGCAAAAATCCCTATCTGAAAGGGGCCCTGTTTTTACGGACGTTTCAGTGTCCACGCCCCCACTCAGCCTGCCTTTCCACAAAGACTTCCTGCCCCTGCAAAAACCTGAATTTTTATACATCCTAAGCCCTCTTTCTGCTCTTCGGCATGAAAGAGGGCTTATGGTATAAGACCGGCTTTGACGTTTATTTTGCAGGGATGCCCATGTTTAAAATTTTTTGCAGCATTGTGTGCCTCAGCACGTCAATGCTGACAGTTCTCCCCTCCGCATGGGCAGCAGAGCCTGATACAACACCCCGAACACCCATCAAGCATCTGGTTGTCATTTATCAGGAAAACGTCGCGTTCGACCATTATTTCGGCACCTACCCCGTTGCCAGCAATCCGGCAGGCGAACCTGTTTTCAAAGCGTCTCCGCAAACCCCTGCCGCCAACACCCTGCTCAGCGCGCATCTGCTGGAAACAAACCCGAATACCAACCCGGAAAACGGGAAAAACGCCGCCCTCCCGTTCCGGCTGGACCGCACTCAGGCCAGCACGGCTGACCAGAACCACCTCTATACCGCCGAGCAGATGGCCTATCATGATGGCAAGGCCGACCTCTTCCCACGTTATACAGGACGCGGCACGTCCGGTGGTCCGGGGGCCTTTGGCACACGCGGGCAGGTCATGGGGTATTTTGATGGCAATACCGTCACGGCGCTGTGGAACTACGCGCAGCGCTTTGCCATGAGTGATGCCGCCTATACGGACACCTACGGCCCCTCCACCCCCGGCGCGCTGGAGGCTGTCTCCGGCCAGACCAACGGCATGAAAATTATTGCCACCACGCAGAAACCCGCCACAAAGGAAATTGCCTCGCCCTTTATTGCGGATGGCCAGGGCGGCTGGACGATGATCAATGACATTGACCCGGCGGGAGACGTCTGCTCCGTCAAAGGCAATCAGGTCATGATGACCGGCAAAAATATCGGGGACCTGTTGACCGCCGCAAATGTCTCCTGGGGCGGGTTTATGGGCGGTTTCAATCTGAATATTAAAAACAGCGATGGCTCCACCGGCTGCCTCCGTACCACATACTCACCCGTGGTGCATGAACTCATCCCAGACTATATTTCACATCATAACTGGTTCCAGTATTACGCCAGCACCGCTAACCCGACGCATGCACGCCCCGGCTCCCTAGCCGCTATTGGCCACACCCTGAGCGCGGATGGCAAAACACGCGATCCTGCAAATCATGAATATGATCTGGAAGATTTTAAAGCCGTTGTTGCAGCGGGTCGTCTCCCGGCCGTGTCATTCATCAAGCTGCCCGCGTTTCAGGACGGGCATGGCGGCTATTCTGACCCGCTGGATGAGCAGCAGGGCATCGTGCCGCTTGTCAACATGCTGCAACAGCGGCCCGAATGGCGCGATACCGCAATCCTGATTGCGTACGACGATTCAGACGGCTGGTATGACCACGCTTTTATCCCGCCTCAGCATGGGTCTTTTGATCCGGAAGTTGATCAGTTGAATGCTCCGGGGCGTTGTGGCACGGGCACAGCCTTTGCCGGGGTTGGCGGCAAGCCTGTCAACGGGCGGTGCGGACCGGGCACCCGCATCCCGTTTATTCTGATCTCCCCATGGGCACGCACCAACGCTGTGAGCCATGTTCAGATCACGCAAAGCTCGATCCCGCGCTTTATCGAAGATAACTGGCTGAAGGGCCAGCGTCTTGGCAGCGGCTCCTTTGATGCTGTCGCGCATGATCTGACAGATCTGTTTGACTTCACCAGCCCCCCGCGCCTCAGCCCCCTTCTGCTTGACCCGGAAACCGGCACACCTCTGCCTCAGCCCGCGTCTCACTAACTGCCTGAAACACTCAGGCTGGATGCCACCCTGCACCCAGCCTGCTGCACCCCGATAACGTCGCGAGGACGCAAAAAAGCGCGCTCTCTTTTATCTTTGTCCACGCCCCCGCATGGGAGGCGACTCCGCCAATCAGACGCCCTCGCCAAACTTGCCGAGTTTCTATCCACGCCCCCGCACGGGAGGCGACCGCTTGATTTTGAAGCTCATTATTGGGTGGCGTCTGTTTCTATCCACGCCCCCGCACGGGAGGCGACAGCTTCAGACTTCAACTGGCGCGCTGGCCTTTCCGGTTTCTATCCACGCCCCCGCACGGGAGGCGACTATTTGGATCCACGATGATGCGACGGACGGCAGTGTTTCTATCCACGCCCCTGCACGGGAGGCGACCCTGCTGCCCCGACCGCAACGGTCCCGGCTAACGGTTTCTATCCACGCCCCCGCACGGGAGGCGACATGAGTCCTGCAAACAAACAAGCTCTGACTTAGTTCTATCCGACGCCCGCA
>NZ_BAJW01000028.1 GCF_000613905.1 Acetobacter persici JCM 25330 | reverse complement strand
AATCGTGTCTTCTTCGTCGGAATCTCCTCGTTAATGTTGCTGAGAAAATTCTACTTCCGCATCCCATCAAGATCGGTGAGAGGCTTGAAATGTTCTTACTTTGCCCGGCGACTACCTGACGGTAATGATCGGCGGGAACGGAGTTCTACAAGCCTCCGGCTTGCTCGCTAGGTATAGCTGACTGGGCCCAATATGGCATTTTCTCGCTATGAACGCGCATATAACTAATTTCAAAACAAAATTCCAAAATACTAACAATTGAGTGGGAATTGTCAATATGATGCCTGATGCTATAGCTTCTGCGTGTGGGTAAACATAGTATCAATGCTCTAGATGATAATGCCGAATAATTGATCGGGAGTTGTTTGGCGTATGTGGAATAGATGCTGTCATGCCCCTTTCGTTAAATGCAGCCATAGTTCATGGGTTGTCGCACGAGGTGGGGTCTGTCGAGGTTGGAAAACTCGCTGACCTTGTCTTATGGAACCCAGCTTTTTTTGGGTTAAAACCCGATATGGGGGTAAAGGGCGGAGCCATTGTTTACGCCATGATGGGCGACCCTAATGCGTCTATTCCAACCCCGCAGCCAGTGCATGGGCGTATGATGTTTGGCGGATATGGTGGAGCACTTACGCACACCAGCCTGACTTTTGTGTCTAACGCAGCGTTGGAAGATGATATTGGCCACAAATTGGGGCTGCGCAAACGGCTTTCTGCTGTTTTAAACACCCGGGGCGGGATTGGTAAACCGAGCATGATCCATAAAAACGCCATGCTGCATATTGAGGTTGATGCAGAAACCTACGAAGTGCGTGCCGATGGCGTGCTGCTCACTTGCAAATCAGCCGCTATTCTCCCCATGGCACAAAGGTATTTTTTGTTCTGATGAAACGTGTTGCAAAAATTCTGCCTGTAGGCAGTTGGCCTACTGAGCAAGCGACTGATGTGTTTTGCGCAGATTATGAAGGATGGCACCGGCGGCGCATGGTGCTGCCTTTGCAGTCTGGTGAAAAAGTGCTGCTTGAGCTTCAACATGCCCGTCTGTTGCGAGCGGGAGAGGGGCTGCGCCTTGAAGATGGACGCATTATAAAAGTAGACGCCTTACCAGAAGAGTTAATGGAAGTGCGGGCACAAAACCCGCTGCATTTGGTGCAGCTTGCATGGCACTTGGGTAATCGGCACTCGCCCGCTGCCATTGAGCCGGACCGTATTTTAATACGGTATGACCACGTCATTGCAGATATGGTGAAAGGCCTTGGTGGCCACGTACACCGGGTGCAGGCTGCATTTGACCCGGAAAGTGGGGCCTATGCAGCGCGTGAACATGGGCATACCCACCATGGTCATGGTCATGGTCATGGTCATGGTCATGACCATGACCATGCGCAGGGGCATGAACACGGGACTGAAGGGCACCATCACCATGGTGGGCACAGCCATTCCCATGGCTAAGGACGGACCTAGAGGGTTCTAAAACCCTCCATCCTGTTTAGACCAAGACGGAACACCTCAAGATTCACAGTCTAGGAAAAGATTTCAAGCTGATTGTTAAGATCGTTGAGGCTCAACAGTTTCTCGTCGACATCAAAAAAGTTGCTTCATGATTTTGTTGCTCATTCATGACAAAAGGAGTGGAATCGTGGTTGACGCTTCAAAGCGAAGATAATTTTTTTAGGACTCATCATTTACAGAGTGGTATAGGGTATTGTTTTTTCTGAGTCTTCCAAATTTGAAGAATGAATGTTTCGCTGACTCTCGCTTTTAGCTACGTCTAAAAGCGGTTCGATAAGAAAGAAAAATGCTGATGCTGAATTTCCGTAAAATTTATTTAAATGTCTTTTTGTAATAGATGATTTTTTTCCAGATTTATTAAGATATTTTCGAGATGATACAACTCGATTTTTTATTTTTCTCAGGTTTTTTATTTCATCGTCTAGAATTTCTATTAGTCTGTCATGCGAGTCAGCTTGAGTCAGAGCTGTTGATATTGCTTCTGAGAAACGAATAGATATCTGTGCTTGATTTTTGTTAAAATGATTTGAGTCTTTATCATTCCAATTTTTTGATTTTTCAAAAATCATTGTATCAGAATTGAGTTTGTGAAGTAAAAATACAAAATCAAAACTATAATAGAGGAAAAACCCCATGTTTCTTATGCAAAAAGAGATTTTGCGTGCCCACACTTCTTTGGAATCTGGAAAGCACGACAAAAGATATGCTGTTATTTTTTCATTGAAAGCTGTAATGCGTAATTCAGAGTTTTCTGAGGCATTGTTTGCATCACAATAAATTCGGAAAATATCATCGATTTCAATTCCATCAATTTCTGTAAAATCATGAATTAAGCGTAAAAGAACAAAAACAATATCAATTTTGTTCATATCATCAGTATGCGAGAAATCAAATGCTACTCGCGAGATGAAAGCGGGGAAACGAGTGACAAAAGTAAATATTGTTTTTTCTTCTTCAGCAGAGAAAACAAAAGTATTTCTGATCATCTTAGCACTCCCTTTAGTTATCATTATTTTATAAATATCAAAACGGAGTGGCTTATCAACAAAAAATAAATAATCATAAAAATAAATAAAAAAATTAAAATAAAGAAAAAATAAATCCAAAACAAATATGAAAGAAGAAATAATAAGAAAATGTATAAATTAAGGAAGAAAATCATTACTTTTTAACAATTATCGAGATTGTCAGTAGATAGTTCACATTTCTGTGATTATTCTGAGTGTTATCAAAATATGCTGATTATCATAAAAATTTCTATTCCTTAATGATTTTCAAGAAATAGAAATCAACACAGTGTTGAATGATGAATAATGTCGTGAAAATGAAAAAGAAAATGCGTTAATGATTTGACGTGAAATTATAAATGATTTTTTTCAAAATATGAAAGGTTTTTATGAGAAAATAATGAGAAGTGGATTTCATGATATTTATATTTTTTTATTTTAAATATCACAAATATTTTTTCTTATTATTAGTATGGAGATATGTGAATCTCTTAGATATCGAAAAAAACAAAAATATAAATAGGAAATGTGCTATCTCAGATCATCAAAATCATAATGACGTATTTGTCGTTTAAATAAGATCTACGCATGTTTCCAAAGTCTGCAATCGAAAATGAATGTAATATTCTTATTTTTCTCTATAATTTCAAGGATATTTACAGAATATAAAGCTCCTCAAAAATTAAAATTTCGATATCGTCTATATTCAAAAGATTTCAAAGAAAATTAAGAAATGAAAATACGAGAGTTATAAAAGATTTCATTACAAAGATTTTTTTCGGAATTGAAAATAATTTAGAGTATTCTAAAAAGAATCCAAAATTGTTTCCAATATAGATGAAATTGATGAGATTTTTAGCGTAAAAAATTATAATAAGGAAAAACATCCAAAAACACAGCAAAAACCGAAGTGGAAGGCAAAACAGAATCCGTGTTTTTTCGACAAGATTCTTAACAAAAAAAGACACCGAAAAAACGGAAAATCACCTAAAACACAAAACACCACGATTGCATAAAAAGGCATTAAAACGCCTCTGTGAATGATTTTCTCCGGCTTGCTCATGGACACGAGAGCCTCAAATAAATGGATACAGGCGCCTTTTAAGGGGTGTTTAGATCATTTTTGAAGAAAGAGAACGACAGCTTTGTCAGAAACCAGAATGAGAAGGAAAAAGACATAAATAACATTACAAAGCTGTTAAATAAGTCAAAAAGAGAGAAAGATGGCACGATACCGTGTTTTTGGTGCAGGGCACCGAAAAACACTTCGTGCTGACTGCCTGCCGGCAGCCAGGTGGTCAGTCAAAGAACAGATTTAGGTTGTTGATTCGTAGTGAAATTCTCCCGCCTTCTGGCTCGTCCAGGAGCGTTGAAAAGCGTCCAAACACCGCAATTATGATAAGCAAAAAATACAACGATTTTTCCACAAACATAATTATTGGCGAAAATGATGAAATTCTCGAAAAAGAGCGGAGAGAAGTCGTTCCCGACTTTTTCTGCGCCTGAGTGAGTGTGTCGTCGGCAGTGATGTGCCTACTTTCCGGAGAGAGGGGGGATGTTTTTTGTTTGAGCGGTAGCCGGTCCGGAAGAAGGGGCAGTGTTTGAGGTTGGCTTTCCAGCCTCCCCAGAAAAAGAAGGGTGCCTTCACGGCACAGCTTCCTTACGGGTTTACGCTATCTACTGGAACTTTCATGACTACGTTTTCAACAAAAACTAGTAGTTCGTCTGCTTTGTCCTCTATCTTTTATCCCACGAAAGAGGATCTGCGGCTTTATAAAAATATGGCGCTTGCGTTGGGCGCACCGCCGAATTCTCACATGTTTCGATTTATGGGAGCAGCCGGGCAGCATCTCGTTTTTATTGGCGAGAGCGGCACGCTTGAATGGTCTCGCGTGCAGCAAACAGCCGCCGGTTGCTGGCCCCATTTGCCTGTCTCTGGGCCAGTTGCTTCTGACGGCACACTCCTGGACTCTCTGCCTGAACGCATTGTCTACCAGATGCTGTGCGCTCTGAAGCGCCGCAACATGCATGTGGATGTGCACGAACCCATCTGCCTTAGTGAAGGGCTTTTTCGTGCCGATCTAACGTTACGGAAAGGGAATGTTTCCCGCTACATAGAAGTCGTGGGCTGCTGCGGGTCTGATCGTATCACCCGAAATGAAGAGGAACGCAGATGGCTTGCGCGTCTTGATCAGCGTCTCGGGTTCTATCGCTCTCTCGAGATAACACCGGTCGTGGTCTGGCTCGACATGTTTGCCCGTCCCGCGGAGCTGAAAGATCTCTGCATTGATCTTGTCGATGACGTCGCGTTGCGGGGAGCCTGATCATGACAAAGCTAAAAGAAGACGCGACTATCCTGCCGCGATGGAGCGAAGGCACAATTCGGCTTCTCGATATCGCCCCGATAGGGCCCGGACAGCCCCAACTTGCAGAGGGGCTGCCGATATCGCTTGCGTATTGCGATCTGGTGATGCGGCCTGATCAGACTTTTGCCGATGTGAATGGTGAGGTTTTCCAAGGTGTGCTTCAGAAGGTTCCTGGCGAACGGGGAGGAAGTGACTTTGTCGTTGAAGATCGTCTCTTCAACGCTGTGTTTCCACATGATCAAAGGCTCCCTTTGTGTTTGGCGGGTTATAATGTCTCCTTCCTGCACCGCTTGCTTGGTGCTCCGTGGGGAGAACGACCGTATCATCTGTGTCTCCATAAGCTCGCCCGGATCTATGACCTTGGCAAAAGCAGCGACTATTCTTTAGCAGAACTGGTCGAGTATCTTCAGCCCAGTTTTGAAGTTCCCTGGTTTGAATGTGAAGCTTTCACGCGGATGATGCAGTCGCGTGTTGTCTTGCGTCACCTTCTTGCCGAGAGCCGTTTGAATATGCTCGCAGCGCTTTCTGTTGCCCGCACACCGCCTCCACCCGTTTCAGAACCATTCGGAAAGGCACAGGGGTGGCAGGTCATGGAAGACCGCGTCTACCGTGACTTTGAGTAGCGTATAAGAGAAGGTGGATGGAAAAGGGGCTGCTCTGTGCAGTCCCTTTTTCCTCTGGGTAATCTGCGGCTGCCGTTTGATTGGTTTCCGTAAGTCACCTGACTCGTGGAAGTTCGTCATTTTCCTTAGTCTTTTTGAGAATTTGAGAAGCTTTCGAAGGGTTGTCGCCCTTCTCCCCAAAAAGGAAGAGGTCATCGTGTGCGTGTGTCATCGGGGCTCCCGTGTGACTGCGCGTGAGGATTTTCTTCGTTTTCGAGGATAACGACGTTTCAGAAAGAAAATTATCCATGTCAAATCAATTCTGCGCGACCTCAACGCCTGTTCAGGATGTTTACGAAGTCATGCTGATCATGCGTGCAGCTCTGATTGCTGGTCTGAAAGAGGTGAGGGATGGATCGACAGACACCATCGATGGTCTGATTTTGTTGGGCGAGGATCTGACCGAGAAGCTTGAACGGGCGTGTGATGCGCTGGAAGGCTCCCCAAACCAGAGCTGATCTTAACGCTGCTGCCTGTTCGCAGGCAGCAGTTTTTCCAGATAGAGGGAATCTTTGAAACAATGATCCTGTTTTTGAAATCTATCGTTTTTTATGAAGGGTTTCGTGACAGAAGAACATTGGTGCGTGTGCGTCCGCTGATCCTATAAAGTGAACTGGCAATCAGCAGATGCTCCAGGGCTTGTCGTAATTCGCGGCGAACGGGACGTTCCAGAATCAGGTGTTGCGGATAAAGCATCGGAGAGACATCTCTAAAATAGGTGTCCAGCACGGAATGTTCCATCCCTTCAATATCAAGCTTCATCAGAGTGATGGTCTTCAGACCAGCTTCCTGGACAATATCTTTGAGAGGACGAACGGGGATGGTTGCCGCCTGCTGTCCTGCATGTGTTTTTTCGGAAGGGGCGGCGGAGATCTGGCCGCTGCCGAGGTCATGGTGGCGGGGCCTTAGCTCTCCATTTCCTGATGTCGCGCCCACCGCGCAGGCAACGCACCAGATCGGAAGGAGCTCATTCAGGCGAGTGTTTCCCGAAACCGTGCCATCAGAACCGGATTAGCTTCAACCGCCAGAATTTTACGTGTGTGACAGCGGGCCGCGTACAGGGAGAAAAACCCCATATTTGCACCAATATCTACGAAACTGGCGTCCGGGGAGAGAATGCTGCGCAGCCAGCGGAGTTCGCGTCTTTTATAAAATCCACCACAGATGGCCGCATAGGCATCGGTCTGGTTATCACGCGGATAAAATCTGACCCGATAGCCAAACAAGGTGCCATCTACGATCTGGGGTCCCTGCTGGAACCATGAGACTGCGGCACGCCGTAAGAGTCCTCGTCCGAGTGGGCGTTCATGCATCAGCATGCGGGCAAGGTGCTGGCGGCGTGTCATGGGATAGCTGCCGAACGGGGCAAGTGCGGCCTGACCCGGCTGAGGGTCTGTCAGCGGGGGAAGGGCAGGGGAGAACAGCACAGAGGACTCCTGAGATCGCCGCCAGAAAATAGGCGGTATTTCTCAGGAACAAATACTGCGAAGAAACCCATACAACAAGCGAAAAAATGACTATAATCTACGAAAAATCATTTATGGCGCATCGCGGGGCTGCTTAACGCTTGGGAAGGCCTCCAGTCCAGAGCACTTCCCCGACAATCTTCAGGTCGGATGCTTCGTCCTGTGTCAGATCCTGAGGCGGATAGCGGTCATTGTCAGCGATGACGCGTAGACCGCCATCCAGTCGGCGTTCAAGCCGCCGGATCAGGATACTGTCGTCCACAGCAAGAGCGAACAGGCCACTACCATGAATTTGCTGATTGGCTGTATCGAGGATCACGAGATCGTTCTCGACCAGAGTGGGGAGCATGGCATCCCCAATGACGCTCACGAGCCGTAAGGCTGTGCCATCCTGTCGGAAGGTTCTGGCAAGCCAGCTTTTGCTGATACGCAGCCCGTCTTCGCGGTTGTCCAGCCAGGGGATGACGGCCTGGTGACCGCTCCTGGCGGGCGCTTCCTCCGGTGTCTGGGGAGGGGGTGGTTCTTCTCCGACGCCATAAGCCAGCCAGTCGAGAGACACACCGCAGGTTCGTGCGAGAGAGGCGATGGAAGAGAACTTCATTTCTCCACCATTCATATAGTCGCGCAGGGTTGTGTAGGGCACGCCTGCTGTTTTGGCTGCGCGTGTAATACCGATGGCCTGAGCCGCCTGACGGAGCCGCTCTCCCCGTTCACGCATGAGGGTCAGTTGATCATCCATGAGCGGGCGCTTTCGGTTGCGTCGGGACATTAAGCCTCCAGAAGAACAGGGAGGCTTGAAATATGCAGAAAACCGCTTGTGTGTATAGTCGAAACATCGTATGCATTGAGAAAGGTTAATGTGCGAGGCGTCGTGGTTTGCAAGCCGAACTTCGCATGAAACCCTCGTCTTGTCGAAGGGATTATGATGTCTGCGTCTCATGAAACTACCTCGGATCCTCGTCTCGAAGAGTTACATGCCGGCCTGCACGACGTGTTCAGGCTGGTCGAACTGGAGCACGGATTGCTTCGAAGCCGACTGGATGATCTGCGTGGCGATAGTGATGGAGCCGCCTGCTCGAAGGACTGATCGTTCTGGGCTCTGTCCTGCAACAGCGGCTCTCGCATCTGCTGGGCCTGTGTCGTGATATCGGGCGGCTTTAAGTGAACAAACAGGACGGGAGGGGTAGATGCTGACACTCTTGGTGGGCTCGCCGTGATTGCGGTCATCGGACTGGGTGCGGTCTTTCTGGCAACGGACATCATGATACCAGTGGGGATCATGCTGATTGTCGCCGGTCTTGTGCATGAGGTGTTTCATGGGTGAGCACGATGCATCTGGCGCGCAGTCTTCCAGTCGGCTGGAGCAGCGTCGGGCCGAGTATGAAGCGGAATTCGGGGAAATTGAAGCCAAGCACAGAGAAGAATACCGGATCGCACAGTATGGCAGTGTGATGGGGCAGGTTCTGTGTGGTGTTGCGATTGGACTTTGGTGGCACCCCTTCATTGCCTTTGCTGCAGGGATCGGCGTGTGGGGGAGCGTTAAAGAAGTGCGCAAGAAATGCGACGCTGATGCTCACAGGCGTCAGCTCTACGGTGTGGAGTGACGAGAGGGCAGGGACCTCTCATCCAGTCTACCAATGAGACACTATTTCTAAAATACGATTACAGGAAAATAGAAAATGACAAGAAAAATGACAGCTCTGTCTCTTATGCTCTGTGCGGCCAGTGGTCTGGTGTCGACAGCGCAGGCACAGGATGCGGGAACGGCGTTTCACGAGTTAAAAAGCTACCTGGGCAGTGACCTGCCGGTTGCAACAGCAAAAGATGATGCCGTATTACGGCATGTTCCTGATCTGGAAAAAACTGCACACGGATATAAAAATGCCTGTGGGAACCGGAACAGGATCGGCGTTCTGCATCTTGATCTTGGTGGTGTTCTGCAGGGTGCGACCGTGACCTATGATCCGGACTCATGCTGGGGGCAGACAGGGGGTGAGCTCACTGTTCTCGATCGGAACAATCGGGTTGTCTGGCACAATGGTGCTGTCGATATAACCATTCTGTCCACCACACAGGATGGCGTGCATGATCTGTCTTTTGGGCAACCGGGCAGCGCACAGCCTGTCTGGAGATGGGATGGCCTAACCCATCAGTATAAATTCCTGAAAACACTCCAAGGCTAAACGGTTTTCCAGTAGGAAAGCTATGCTGTGAGGACATCCAGCCCCTCGTTGCGGCCGATGTTCTCACAGTGATCACCAGTTAAAAAATGGATCTATCCCCGATGCCTGATGTCTCGGTGCGTCCTGCTGTGACGTGTCCAGTGTGTCATGCTGTGTGTTACCCACAGCTTGAGAAGAATGGGTACAGGATTGTGCGCTGTTCAAACTGCGCGTTTCTGTTTGTTGATCCCATGCCGACAGAGGCGGTTATTGCCGCCTATTACGCGACGACTTACCGGGGCGCGTGTGCGGGTTTCTATCCCAAGGACCGCTCCCGCCGGTGGCGCGCATTCTGGCGGAGCCTGCAGTTTATTCCATATGTGTATCATCGTGACATAGTGGATCTGGGGTGTGGCGGTGGACACATGCTGTCGGCTCTGTGTCGTTTTGCGCGAAGTGGTACGGGCGTTGATCTGAGCGAGAACAGCATTGCCTTTGCCCGGCGTAGTTTTCCAGAGCAGAGGTTTTTTGCCGAGGATATCGAAGCCTTTGCAAAACGGGAGCTGCGCTTTGATTTTGTGTTTTCGTCAGAATTGCTGGAGCATCTGAGAAGTCCTGTGGTTTTCATGGAAACCCTTCGGGCCATCACACGGCCAAATGCAGTTGTCTATCTCTCTGCACCGGATGCGGGACACCGGGCTACACCACAGGATCTGGCGGCATGGCCCGATATCTGTCCGCCGGAGCATCTGCAATGGTTTAATGAAACCAACCTGACCATGCTCTTTAAGCAGTATGGCTTTGTGCCTCTGCGACGGCACAGAACAACACAGCCTGCGCATTCCGTGTTTTTCAGGCGTGTTGGATGAGTGCAGGATGAATGGCAGTTTCGGTCTTTGTTTGATGGTCATGATGTCTGGAGGAGCGAGGGGCTTTGATCCGTACATTATGCCTGCTAATGATAGTCGGCTGTTTACCGACCTTAATGCGCCAAACTGCCCATATATTTATGTCGGCAACCTGTATTGCAGCCACTTTCACGGCTTAGCTCATGGGGGCTGGCGAAATTTATCGGCTGCGCGATCCCCTAGCTATTGATTTCGCAAGAGGGATTAGTATATAAACTATACGCATCAATCTAAAACACGTATAGTTTATATTCGAAAGAGATTTTTGTGCGCTGGGGCGTCGAGCAGAGGCTTGAGTTTATTGAGTTCCGCCTATTCTGGGAGGGCTCTATCAACCGTGCGGATATTGTCGAATTTTTCAGCGTATCAGTTCCACAGGCGTCAAAGGATCTAATGCTCTATCAAGAGCGAGCGCCGGGCAACATGGAGTATGATAAGCGTGGTAAACGCTATGTTGCTGTTGAAAAATTCGTCCTGCGTTTTCTCGATCCCGACCCTTATGTTTATCTCCGGCAGCTTCGCTCTGTGGCCGAAGACGCTACCCCTTTCTACGATTCCTGGATCGCTGCCCTCCCGAACGCCGACGTGGCACTGACGCCTAAACGGGACATCGACATCGAGGTTCTTCGTAAGACTCTTAGCGCAGTCCGCAAAAATATCTCCGTTGAGGTTTTCTACCAGTCGATGAACAAAATGCGCCCGGACCCGATCTGGCGCAGGATCACACCGCACGCCTTTGGTTATGACGGTTTCCGCTGGCATGTCCGGGCCTATTGCCACCTTGAGCATAAGTTCAAAGACTTCCTTCTGCCGCGTATTCTGGAGGTCGGCGCGACCGGTACACCCGGTGCGGCCGGTGGGCAGGACTGGTTTTGGAACAATTATTTCGATGTGATCATCGGCCCGCATCCCGCTTTGACTGAAAGTCAGAAAAAGGTTGTTGCCAAGGATTACGGCTTGGGTCAGGGCAATGGCGTCATGTCGGTTCGCTACGCAATGCTGTTCTATGTTTTGAAGAGACTTGGCCTACTCGGTGATGCAGCCAAACAGAGTGCTTACACACAGCATATCGTGACAGTAAATCGCAAGGAAACTGAGGCCGCTTTAGACAAGGCGGCTTTTCAACTGTGAATAGGCGGAAAGGAAATGTCGGCTGATGGCGGCAAGGCTCGAAGACGTCAAGAATGGCGCATCAGTGCGGGGTATTGCTTCGTCGCAGGCCGTGCAGATCTTGTCTGTGGATTGGATCGGCGATCAGGCTATCAATGTTGTTTACCGCGATCATAACGGTGCAGTGGCTGATGCTGTTCTTTATCGGGATGACGAACATCGTCTTGAGGTCGAGAAGAACGGTCGGCCTTGGTCGTTCGATGCGGATGGTGCCCTGCTGCGCCTGGTAACGGAAGCCAATCGTATCAAACTGGCGTACTATTTCGATCCGTATTTGGCGATCCATACCAGTCTGATTGATCCTTTGCCGCACCAGATATCAGCGGTCTACGGTGAGATGCTGCCTCGCCAGCCTCTTCGCTTTCTCCTCGCCGACGATCCCGGGGCAGGGAAGACGATTATGGCAGGGCTGCTGATGAAGGAATTGATCGCCCGCAGCGATCTGGAGCGTTGTCTCATTGTTGCACCGGGCAGCTTGGTCGAGCAGTGGCAAGACGAACTCGGTCAGAAGTTCAATCTTGAGTTCGATATCCTTTCCCGCGAGATGATCGAGAATGCGCGATCGGGCAATCCCTTTAGTGACAGGGATCGGCTGATAGTCCGTCTCGACATGCTGGCGCGTAATGAGGAGCTTCAAGACAAGCTCATGAGCGCGCGCGAATGGGACCTGATTATCTGCGACGAAGCCCATCGCATGTCGGCTACTTATTTCGGCGGAGAGGTCAAATATACGCGGCGCTATCAGGTCGGCCAAAAGCTCGGCCAAGTCTGCCGCCACCTGCTGTTGATGTCGGCGACACCGCACAATGGCAAAGAAGAGGATTTTCAGCTCTTCATGGCTCTCCTCGACAGTGATCGGTTCGAGGGCCGGTTCCGTGATGGTGTTCACTATGCCGACACCGAAGACATGATGCGGCGGCTGACCAAGGAAGAACTGCTCAAGTTTGATGGCCGCCCGCTGTTCCCAGAGCGGCGGGCACGTACAGTCAAGTATCAGCTATCGGAAGGAGAAGCAGCACTTTACACCGCCGTCACCGAATATGTTCGCACCGAGATGAACCGTGTGCAGCGCTTCGCCGAGGGTGACGGGAAAAAGCGCAACAACATCGGCTTTGCCTTGCAAATCCTTCAACGGCGCCTCGCTTCGTCGCCGGCCGCCATCTACCAATCGCTCAAGCGCCGTCGGGAACGACTGGAAAACGAACTTGGCGAAGCACGTCTTGCTGCAAAGTGTCGCCGGACCGGAACCGAGGTGGCCATTAATTCTGATATGCTGCGGAACATAGAGGAGTATGGTCAGGAAGAGATCGATGAGCTTGAAGATCTGATCTCGACAGGCGCGACGACGGCAGAGACGGTCGAGCAACTTGCCCTAGAAGTCGAGACACTGAAAGGGCTTGAGACGATGGCGCTCGGCGTGCTGCGCTCTGGCGTAGACACGAAATGGAGCCAGCTCAATCGTATTCTTGATGATGGTTTGATGATGGACGCGGCTGGCAACCGCCGCAAGTTAATCATTTTCACAGAACCCAAGGACACGTTGCACTATTTACTCGACAAGGTGCGGGCTCGGCTCGGCACCCCCGAAGCCGTGGATGTGATCCACGGCGGCGTGTCGCGTGAAGAGCGCCGAAAGGTCGTTGAGCGCTTCATGCAGGACAAGGACATGCTGGTTCTTATCGCCAATGATGCGGCAGGTGAGGGTGTGAACCTCCAGCGCGGTCATCTCATGGTTAACTACGATCTGCCGTGGAATCCTAACAAGATTGAGCAGCGCTTCGGCCGTATCCATCGCATCGGTCAGACCGAGGTCTGTCACCTCTGGAATCTCGTCGCGGCTGATACCCGTGAGGGTGAGGTTTACGCGCGATTGCTGGAAAAACTGGAAGCTGCGCGCGAGGCGCTGGGCGGCCGTGTTTACGATGTGCTTGGCGAATTGTTTGAAGGGGTGGCTCTGAAGGATTTGCTGTTCGAGGCGATCCAGTACGGCGAGCAGGAGGACGTGAAAGCGCGTCTTTTCCAACAGGTTGATGGTGCGGTCGATCAAGGGCATCTACTTGAATTACTGCGGCGTCGCGCTCTAACCAACGATGCGATGCCAGAGGCGAAGGTCGAGGAACTGAGGCTCGAAATGGAGCGCGCCGAGGCGCTGCGCCTGCAACCGCACCATATCCAGAGCTTTTTCGTGGAGGCGTTTCAGCATCTGGGTGGCCGGATCAAGCGTCGCGAGGAAGGGCGTTGGGAAATCACTCATGTTCCGGTGCGCATCCGCGAGCGGGATCGCCAGATCGGGACAGGTGCACCGCTTCAAACTCAGTATGAGCGGGTGTGCTTCGAGAAGGATAAGATCAACCAGCAGCCTGTTGCAGCCTTCGTCTGTCCAGGCCATCCGTTGCTCGAATCGGTAATCAGTCTAATCCGCGAGCAGTATGAGCAGATCATGCGGCAAGGGGCGATCCTGGTAGATGACACCGACCCAGGCAACGCGCTGTCGGCAATTTTTCTACTGGAGCATACGGTCCAGGACGGACGTGTCACCAGTGCAGGCAAGCCGCATGTGATTTCGCAGCGGCTTCAGTTTGTAGCCATCGACAAGGCGGGAAACACTGTCAATGCTGGGATCGCGCCCCATTTGAATCTGCGACCAGCTCAGCCGGAAGAGGTCGCCTGTGTGCGTGATCTTCTAGACGAGAGTTGGCTGACCACCGATCTTGAAAAAGCCGCCATCCGGTTTGCGACGGTCGACCTAGCACAGCGCCATGTCGCCGAAGTTAAGGCCCGGCGTTTACCGGAGATTGAGAAGGTCGAGCAGGAGGTTCGAGCACGGCTCAAGAAAGAGATCAACTACTGGGACTCACGCGCCTTCGAGCTGAAGGAAGAGGAGCGTGCCGGCAAGAAAACGCGCGTAAACTGGCAGAACGCGCAGCGCCGGGCCGAAGAACTGGCGGATCGGCAGAAGCGTCGCATGGACCAGCTTGAGCGGGACCGATTCATCTCATCACAATCGCCGCGGGTGCGGGGCGGCATGGTCGTTATCCCACGGGGCCTGCTGGAGGCCCGGCAGGCGCCAAGCGCCCCGGAGCATTTCGCGGAAGACCCGGCTGCGCGTCGGGCAATTGAGCTTGCGGCGATGGAAGCCGTTATGGCAGCGGAGCGGGCGTTGGGCAACGAACCGGCTGACGTCTCCGCCCAGAAGATAGGCTATGACATCGCATCCTACGATCCAAAGGCGGGACATCTGCGTTTCATCGAGGTCAAAGGACGGATCGATGGTGCCGAAAGCGTGATGATCACGCGGCAGGAAGTTATCACCTCGCTGCACGAGCCAGATAAGTTCATTCTTGCCATCGTGTCGATCGCTGCTGGTTCTGCCCACGTACCGCGCTATGTGTGCGGCGCTCTGGTAGAGCGGGAACCGTCGTTCCTCGAAACCGCGATCCAGTTCGATCTCCGACGCCTGCTGGAGCGGGCGCAAGATGCGGCATAGGGGGCGCATGGCCGGAATTTTGGATTTTTCCATCCTAGCTCCCGTACAGATGGGCGACAAAGTCGACGGCGAAGATCGCTTTTTTCATTCGGACGGGAGCGGGGTCGGCGTCGGCAATGGTACGCTTTTTCTATGGGAGCGCTGCTCGGCGAGTGGTGAGATTCTTCGCGGCTATTATCCAAAGGATCACTGCCTAGAGCACAAATCGCTCCGGCTTGAAGTGGGCGTTTGGGGTTTGCTCGACCAGAAGCCGAGCCTCTGTTCGTTCATTTTCGTCAACCCCGAGAATGATATCGTCGAAATGACGTTTGCCCGCCTGCGCGTATTGTGCGGCAGCGGCGAACTAAAAATCTCCCTTGCAACTTACAGGCTCTTTTATGACATCAATGGATAACACGAAGAAAAATCCGTCGGTCGTCTATTCGTTCGAGGGGAGATGGGAAGAACCACTGCGTCGTGGGGAGATTTGTGTTTTTTTTAGAAAGAGAAGGCCAATTAAGTTACCTGGAAAAGTATTTTTCTATATCGGAGTTCCTGTCAAAGCCATTATTGGATTTGCGACGGTCAAGGATATACACGAAGTTTCTCTCGAAAATGCGAAGTTATTGATGAGTGAAGGCGCAATAACTGAAAAGGAACTCATAAAATACATCGGGCTTAACAGAAAGGTTCATGCGATATGGATCGGGAATTTGGTTTTTTTTGGTCGACCCCGAATACTTTCCGACCTAAATGCAAAACTCGGATTTAATCCGCCACAAAGTTTTTTAATTGTAGATAAGTCCCTCGAGGACGTCCTCCTGGGGAGTGTAGAATGAAAAAAAACTGATTGAGGTTGCACTTCCGTTAGAGGCAATTAACGCTGCTTCCGTGCGGGAAAAATCAATTCGTCATGGACATCCTGCGACGCTTCATCTGTATTGGGCGCGTCGGCCGCTTGCTGCCTGCCGAGCTGTGCTGTTCGCACAACTGGTGATGATCCCTCTAGTCATTCGGATCAGTTTCCTACCCATGAGGATCAGGAGCGTGAGCGCCGGCGGCTATTCACCATCATTGAAGACCTGGTGAAATGGGAAAACTCGACCAACGAGGAGGTTCTGGAGCGTGCCCGCAGCGAAATTCGTAAGAGCTGCGGAGGCAAACTCCCACCTGTCTATGATCCCTTCTCGGTGGAGGATCGATCCCTCTAGAGGCGCAGCGCTTGGTCTGCCAGCCTACGGGTCCGATCTCAATCCGGTAGCAGTAATGATCGGCAAAGCGATGGTCGAGATCCCGCCGAAGTTTAGAGATTTGTTCCCCATTCATCCCGGTCTCAAGGAACGGTCGTTCTATCGCAATGTCGAAGGGTTGGCCGAGGACGTGAAATACTACGGCGAATGGATGCGTGAGAAAGCCTGGGAGCGCATCGGCCATCTATATCCGCAAGTGGACCTACCGAAGGAGTATGGTGGCGGGAAAGGAACTGTGATCGCTTGGATTTGGACTCGGACCGTGCCCAGTCCAGATCCCGCCTTTGCTGACGTGCAGGTTCCTATTGCTTCGAGTTTTGTTTTGAGCAGCAAGTCTGGAAAGGAAGCATGGGTCGAACCGATTGTTGATAAGCAAGCAAAGACGATTTCTTATTTAATGCACAGTGGCGGAACTACGGGTCAGATCGCCCTTGCAAAGAAGGGGACGAAGGCAGGCAGAGGCGCAAACTTTCGGTGTATTATCTCCCATACCGCAATAACGGCTGATTATATCAAGAATTGTGGGGTTTCGGGTAAAATGGGAAGAGCCCTTATGGGCGTAGTCGTTGAAAGAAAAGGCGGAATGATTTTCGTCGAGCCTGATGAAACTCAAGATCAGGTTGCTCAGCGTGCGGAACCAACCTGGCGTCCAGACGTCCAGCTGCCTAACGATCCAAGAAATTTCTGGACGGTAGATTACGGCATTTCCAATTTTGGAGACCTATTCACTGCGAGGCAGCTCGTTGCTCTTAACTGTTTTTCCGGCCTAGTTTCCGCCGTGGTCGACAAAGCGACTCAAGACGCTTCAAATGTCGGCATGACCGTGGATGATTTGGGTCTGGCCTCAAATGGCGACGGAGCAAGAGCTTATGGCGAGGCGGTAGGACTCTACCTCGGTTTGGCGATCGGACGGTCGGCAAACTACTGGTCATCGCAGACCCCTTGGGGAGGAGGGTTTATAGTTCAAACATTCGGCCGGCAATCGCTGCCTATGGTTTGGGACTATGCCGAGGCGAATGTGTTTTCTTCGTCAACGGGTAATTTCGGTGGTGCTGTCGAGTGGGTTGCCAAGGTCTTGGAATATTTTGTGCCAAGAGCAACGGGCAATATTGTTCAAAAAGAAGCTCAGGAATTGGAGGGGGTGCCAAGCGGAGCGGTGTTTTCTACCGATCCACCGTACTATGACAACATAAACTATGCCGACTTATCCGACTATTTCTATATATGGATGAAAAAAACTATTGGCATCTTTTTCCCGGAGAGCTTTTCTACGGTCCAAACTCCTAAGTCTTCTGAGCTGGTAGCCTCGCCGTACAGACATGGGGGAAAGGTTTCGGCGGAAGAGTTTTTTATGAATGGCATGTCACGAGCGATGGTGAGAATTGCTCATGCAACAAATCCGGATTTTCCGGCAACAATTTATTATGCGTTCAAGCAAAGTGAAATTGAAAAAGAAGGAATTTCTTCAACGGGCTGGGCCACTTTTCTGGAGGCGGTTATTCGCGCAGGACAAGTTGTTGTTGGCACTTGGCCTATGCGAACTGAGCGGGACACTGGCTTTAAGGCAGCTAAAAATGTGCTCGCAAACTCGGTCGTCTTGGTGTGCCGGAAAAAGCCGAGCACGGCAGAGGTTATTACTCGTGCGGAATTTATCCGTGCTCTGAAGCGCGAGTTGCCGCCAGCAATCGCCGAACTTCAGGCTGCCAACATTGCACCGGCCGACATGCCGCAATCAGCCATCGGGCCAGGCATAGGCGTGTTCTCGCGCTACAAAGCCGTTCTTGAATCCGACGATAGCCCGATGAGTGTGAAGACAGCGCTTCAACTCATCAATCGAGAACTCGACGAATACCTTGGTGGCATTCAGGGAGAGTTCGATGCCGACACGCGCTTTGCGATTACTTGGTTCGAGCAGAACGGGAACGGCAAAGGGGACTATGGCGTGGCCGACAACCTTGCCCGTGCCCGTGGCATCTCGGTCGAAAGCATCAAGCACGCAGGGATTGTCGAAAGCGCAGCCGGCAAGGTACGTATCCTGACGCGAGACGAACTCGATGAAGATTGGGAGCCGGAAAGGGATGACCACCTGACGGTGTGGGAGTGCCTCCAGCACCTTGTTAAGGCGCATGAAAGGGACGGCATTTCGCATGATACCGCCGTGTTGCTGAAGAAAATCGGGAGTCAGGCTGAGGCGGTGAAAGATCTGGCCTATTGTCTCTATGATATCAGTGCCAATAAGCGAAAGGATGCGAAGGAGGCGACCGCCTACAACGCTTTGATTGCCGACTGGGCCGAACTGACGAATGCGGCAGCGGGCATCCACGATACAAGCGGCGATCGTCAGAGCCAGTTGGACATTTGAGGGAGAACGGAACGTGGCAAAAAGCACGCGTCAATCTGTATTTGAAGGGATGGAGTTGCTTCCGGCAGCATTGATTCCCTTCGTCGAAAAGAGGTTGGAAACTTCCCTCAAAGGATACTGGCAGGTCCAGGTTCTTGAAAAACTGCCGAGCCTGCGTCCCAGTAGCAACGGTGAGATTGGTTGGGATCAGGCTGCGCTGTTCAACGCAATGGACCGGTTTTGGAGCGAAGCATTCAAGGCGGTCCTTGGCCGAGCCGAACGCTCGTTGGTCAACGAACTGGGTGATGTCCGCAACAAGCTCTCGCATAACGAGACCTTCACCTACGATGATGCCGAACGTGCGCTCGATTCCATGCGCCGCCTGATGGAGGCGATCAGCGCCGGGGAGGCGGCAGAGCAACTTGGTAAGATGCGTGATACTATCCTGCGCACAAAGTTCACCGAGCTTCAGCGCAATGAGGAGCGGCGAAAAACCCAACGCCTCGACATCTCGGTTGAGACTGTGGCAGGGCTTTTGCCGTGGCGTGAAGTGGTCGAGCCGCATCAGGATGTCGCTACCGGCGAGTTCCAGCAAGCAGAGTTCGCGGCCGACCTTGCCAAAGTATATTCAGGCAGCGCACCGGCTGAGTATCGCGATCCGAAGCAGTTTTTCAGCCGGACCTATCTGACCGAAGGTCTTAGCGCGCTTCTGATTGGAGCGGCTCGGCGTCTCTCCGGTACCGGCGGCGATCCGGTTGTCGAACTGCAGACGAATTTCGGCGGCGGTAAGACGCACTCGATGTTAGCACTCTACCATATGGCCGGTCCGATCCCGGCCCAGGATTTGTCTGGGCTCGACCAGTTGTTGGACAAGCAGGGGTTGAGCGTTCCAAAAGACATCAAACGCGCTGTGCTGGTCGGCACATCGCGCGGGCCGCAGGACGTTCTCAATGCGGAGGGTGGTCGTAAGATCCGTACAACCTGGGGCGAGCTGGCATGGCAGCTTGGCGGGCCGGAAGGTTTCGACATGGTAGCCGAGAACGATGCGAGCGGTATCGCGCCGGGATCGAACCTGCTTGAGGCACTATTCAAGACATATGCACCTTGCCTGATCCTGATTGACGAATGGGTCGCCTATCTGCGTCAAATTTACAAAGTCGACGGGTTGCCGTCCGGCTCGTTTGACGCCAACCTTTCATTTGTTCAGTCGCTGACTGAAGCAGTCAAAGCCAGCCCCGGTACGCTGCTGGTTGCTTCGTTGCCAGCTTCGCAGATTGAGGTGGGAGGTGAGGGCGGTCAGGAAGCACTGGCGCGTCTTAAGCAAACCTTTAGTCGAGTGGAATCTTCATGGCGGCCAGCAAGTCAGGAAGAGAGCTACGAGATCGTTCGGCGGCGGCTGTTTAAGGAAATACCCGGCGATAAGTTTCACCACCGCGACAACACATTGAAGCAATTTTCCAAGCTATATCGCGAAAATGCCAATGATTTCCCGCAAGGTTGCGCGGATGAGGACTACCGGCGCAAACTTATAAAAGCCTATCCCATCCATCCCGAATTGTTTGATCAACTCTATACGAGTTGGGGATCTCTGGAAAAATTCCAGCGTACACGCGGTGTCCTGCGTCTGATGGCGCAAGCCATTCACGAGCTTTGGATGAGCAACGATCCTTCGGTGATGATCATGCCCGGCAGCGTTACGGTTAGTTCGCCGCGTGTGGAACCGGAGTTGCTGCACTATCTTGATGTGACCTGGCAGTCGATCATCGCTGGCGATGTCGATGGTACGGCATCCACACCATACAAGATTGACCAGTCGGCACCAAACCTAAACCGTTATTCGGCCACGAGGCGCGTTGCGCGCGCGATTTTCATGGGAACGGCTCCAACGCATCAGCAACAAAATACCGGCCTTGATGACAAGCAGATCAATCTGGGGGTCGTGCAGCCAGGCGAGCGTCCGGCGATCTTCGGTGATGCGCTGAGACGACTGACCAACCAGGCCAAGTTTATGCACGCCGATCTCGGACGCTATTGGTATTCTATGTCTGCCAGCCTCAATCGTATCGCAGCGGATAAAGCGGCGCAGATCGAAACAGCGCTCGTCGACGTGACTATCGATACGCAACTTGGCAGATATGTGAACGGACTTACCGATCGGGGGCATTTCGATGCCGTGCAGGTCGCGCCTGTCTCATCGTCAGAAGTCCCTGATGAAGCAGGCGGAGTGCGTGCCGTCGTGCTGGGCGTCAAGTATCCGCATAATGGACGCGACGGTTCCGAAGCGCTCGTCGAGGCAAAGGACATACTTACACAGCGCGGCAGCATGCCTCGCGTTTATCGCAACATGCTGATATTCATCGCTGCGGAAAATCGTCAACTCGACCATTTGAAAGATGCCGTACGCGCCTTCCTTGCCTGGGGCGAGATTGTCCGCGATACAGAGCGGCTGAACCTCACTCAGAACGACAGTGCACTCGCCAAGACAAAACTCGCCGAAGCCAACGAGACAATGAAGACGCGCCTTAAAGAGGCGTGGTGCTATTTACATTATCCTGCTCAGGAGAGTGCACAGGCAGATTGGGAGTGGATATCTGGCAAAATTCCAGCGCAAGACGGCTTGCTGACTCGCGCGAGCAAAAAGTTAGTGGCTGAAGAGGGCCTGCTCGTCGAACTGGGGCCATCGCGTCTTGATCGCGATCTCCAGAAATATATATGGAACGGGAAACCGCACCTCTCACTAAAGGATCTACGGGAATACATTAATCGCTACATCTACCTGCCGCGGCTGAAGAACCAGGAGGTTCTAATTAAAGCCGTGCAGGCATCCATCAGTGGTATGTTGCCCGGCCCATTCGCTTATGCCGAACGATGGGATGAGAATACGGATACATATGTCGGTCTGGCGATCGAGCGGGCCAGTAATGCTATTGTGGTCATTGATGGTGATAGCGTCATCGTGGATCCCGACATTGCCGAAGCACACAGACCGGCTTCTGCGCAACCTGGATCGACTGATGGCCCAAATGAGCCCAGAGGAACACCACTGGATGCAGAAGATGAGCCAGAAGAAACGCAGCGCCACCTGCTTTAGAGAAAAAGCCAACCCGGTTTACAGGGGCAGTCATGATCTCGCCAGAACGACCGGCTAGGGACATCCATCAGGTTGTCGAAGCTATTGTCGAGCAACTCACGACACTTCCAGATAGTCAGGTGAAGCTTAGGTTTGAAATCGAAGCTGAGGTACCGGGGGGCCTCGATCGTGCCAAGGTGAGGACGCTAGTCGAGAACGCTAATACGCTTGGATTCGTGGAAAAATCGATCGAGTGATAGCACGGTCGTTGCGTCAGTCATCCATCAGAAAGGATGAGCTCGCATCAATCAAAAGAGACCACAATATTTGAATTGGAAGCGCTCATCTCAACAGAACAGCGTGAAGGGTCGTTCAGTCTCCAAAAAACCCGAGGCAATTTACTCGGCGGGTCAAGAAAGGTTGCTTAACGGTAGTTGCCTTTGAAATCGGATCTCTGTTGTCGGAACAAAGTCCAATATGCTGGCAAAACGGAAAGAGGATACCTAAAGACCTGATTGGATGAGAAGTGCTACGTTCTTAGATTGTATATAAGTGCCAATACCAAATCGCTTGGAGTTGTGTGTAAGACAGGGTCGCTTTATGCGGAGGCCTCGTTTCCGTAAGTCCAGAGAATTTATAGTTTAACGTTCAAGGAATATTATCTGTGAGCAATAGTCCATTCGATCCATCAAAATTCATCGCACCTAAAGCGAAACCTCTGCCGGTAATTCTCCTGCTTGATGTGAGCGGCAGTATGAGTGGAGAAAAAATCCGCAATCTGAATGATGCTGTTCGCGATATGTTGAATGCCTTCAGTGACACTGAGAATGGTGAAATTGAAATCCATGTTGCAATCATCACTTTCGGTTCTCAAGTAACCTTGCAGCAGCCGCTAGCCAGTGCCAGCACCATTCAGTGGCATGACCTCTCCGCTGGCGGTATGACCCCGCTTGGTATGGCATTGCAAATGGCCAAAGCGATGATTGAAGACAAAAACGTCGTTCCGTCGCGTGCATATCGTCCAACGGTTATATTGGTCTCTGATGGTGCCCCTAATGATGAGTGGAAAAGGCCGTTGGACGCCTTTATTGGTGAGGGCCGCTCTTCAAAATGTGACCGCATGGCAATGGCCATTGGTGCAGACGCAGATGAGACAGTACTTGGGCAGTTTATCGAAGGCACTCCCAATCGTCTCTTTTATGCAGAGAACGCAAACCAACTGCGCGATTTTTTCAAATTTGTTACTATGTCGGTGACCGCTCGTACAAAGTCACAGACGCCAAACATTATTCCCGAAGCAAGCACTATCGGAGTCCAGCCTGCCACAATCGAATCACGCCAAGATAAAAAAACGTTTATGATACAGAGTTCCTCGGCAGAAGATGAGGGGTATTGGTAATGGCGCAAGCAATCGGCGATCCAGAAGAACTTGAGAGATTCGCACATTCGTTGCAACTGTTTATTGCTTTGCTCAATGATGCTGTAGGCAACCTTAACGGTGCCTTTGCTTCGCTGGGGGACACGTGGCAAGATCAAAAGCGGGTGCGATTTGAGGAGGATTACAAAGCGCTCGTCCAGCAATTACAACAGTTCAACAATAATGCGTCCGAGCAGGTTCCATATCTGATGGAACTTGCGTCGCGGCTACGAGATTATTTACAAAGCTAAAGACGTCGAGGCCGCAGTGGCACAAGTTTCAATTGGACAAGTGGAGAATCTGGAAGACCTTGTGAGCGGGCTAAAGTCAGTTCGTGAGGCACTGGATGCTGCATGCCGTGAACAAATTGCTGTTGCGGTTCAGAAGTGCGCTGAGGTTTGCGCAGAAGTGCTGAACAGCACAGTCATGCTGCAAAATGCTGTTCAGCATGAGCAAAACGCAGAGCAAAATGTTAACAGAACTAGACAGGTGTTTGAGGAAACCCAAGCCTCATTTTCCTCCGCCCAGTTTTCGCTATCCTCTTGCCTTGCGCAATCGTATGACGATGATGAGCGTTGCCTAGACTGCTCAGGAGAGTACTCTGACGTTGCCGAAGCGGAAGCCATGGTTGAGCACGTTCAAAGCTTGTTGGAGCAAGCACGAGCAGGACTCGATGTGTCGATAGCAAAACGTATTTGCATGGAACAACGCGTCGATCTTGCAAAGCAGGCGCAGGGGTTGGCGAACCGTGCGTTGGAACAGGTCCAGCAAGAATGCAATGCGCATGTTGCAACTATCGAGCAAGCGATTGCATTGGGCGTTACGCGCTTGAATTCCGCGCAACGGGCACTAGATGCCTATCTTTCAATAAACCCATCCTCTGCACAATTTTATGCGTGGTTGAAATGGGATCCTGCGAAAGGTGGTCGTCCTGTAACTCCAGACATCGTGCGAGACCGCCTGAACCTATCGTCAGAACAAAGACGTTTCTTGCAGGCATATCTTTATGACCGTAATCCAGCGTATCGCAGGCAGGTCGATAAGTATCGAAACCAGTGGGCAACTGCCAAAGGCGATACAGAGCGCAACATTGTCGCACGTAAGGCACGCATTCACCTGAGTGGTGAATTTGGGGAACAAATGGTTCGACATGCACTGGCACCACTTGGTGGCCAGATCGAGACGCAAGGGCGAACCTTTGTTGGCGACAACGGGCGGTACACAAAAACAGACTTGCTCGTTACCAACTTACGAGTTCAGGTTATTCTGGGGCGTGGTGATGGCATGGGGGCACCCGTGGGAGGCTCAATGGCATTCGAAGTAAAATGCGGCAAGGCGGAATACCTTTATTCTCAGAAAGATCACATGACCTTCCAGGCTGAAGGGCACAAGGAAGCAAACGCGCAATGCACTCTTTGCTCACGAGACATCCACGATTTGCCAGAAGAAAAACAAAAAAGACTACGTGATGCCCTGCGCGAAGCTGGCTCACCAATGGTGGGAATGTTACCAAGAAAAAATGAAATAGATCAGTCCTGTCTTGATTTTATTCGCCAAAGCGAGAGCGCATGGTCATGAAAATACGTTTTGCAGTTGTCAGGCCTGACCTTCTCAAACAAGTTCGGGCTGAGGTTGAGGAACTCCTACATGCAGTGAATGTCGGAGATATGGACGGCGTGGATATGTCCACAACGCGCCTCATAGAACTGACAATTGATTGCACATCAATTAACTTGTCCGAGCAAGAGTGGTGCGCATTTCTAAATGGAATCAGAGCCAAGAACCCTGATTTTGAATCGACCTATCTGTTGCCAGGTATTATGTGCGCTCCCTTGTTTCCACAAATCTCAGTCTCTGGAGAATACGTTCTGGAACTTCCAATCTATGGTAATTTGCAAGAAGAGAACGTCAATGTTTGATGAGGTTTTTGGAACGACTACAGTGTGTTCTGATAATTTTTGCAAAGGGGTTCGAGATGCGTTTGGTGCATCCATTGTTGCCGATGTGCTTGATCCAATTCTCAAGGAAATCAATTCGCTTTGCATTTTTAATACTGACTTCCAGCAGCAATTATATGCCATTGATCAAATCTTGAATGATGTGCGCGCTTTTCAGGTTTAAAATAACAGGAGGTCTCAATGAATGGAGGCGCCAAGGATTTTCACATGGTTATTGCTAAACTACATAAGGCAATCGTTCACTATCAAGAAGGCTTGGTGCGCATTGACCGAGAATTCACTTCCACGAAGAGGGCATTGAACGAGGATCAGGAGCGTAATTGGAGCATCAGGAAGTCAAATTGGCAGGCAGATTTTTCTAAGGAATGGGAAAAAAACGTAACTGCAATAACGAAAGTAAATTCGCAACTGAGGCAACATCAGCCCGCTTTTGTAGATTTTAGTCTAGATAAGCCCTTGATGGCATCGGAGATTCCATCAGGTCTTGTGCTTGGCTCGCAGCAGTTCTCTTTTGAGCAGTTCTCTTGCCATGTTCCACAGGTCATCGCATTTCCTTTTACAAGTGCTCTTACTTTTTCACAAGACGATGCAGAGCAGAGGCAATACGCGCATTGCCTCTTGCTGCGCTTGTTATCAGCCTTGCCGCCAGGTCAGGTCGAGTTGATACTGATTGATCCATTGCAGCAGGGGCAGTCAGTTGAGCCGCTCCTGCCACTGCTGAAAGTGAAGCAAGTAGTGCCGCAAGGTCATGTTCTTACTCGTGCAGATGAAATTGAAGCAGCACTTGGTAAACTGACAGATGAAATTGAGGAGATGATTCAGAAACGGTTTAACAAGAAGGCACCTACCTGGTTAGAATATAACGCAACCGACCCCGATACCTCGTTGCCTTACAAGGTAGTGCTGCTTTTTGATGTGCCAGAGCAGATATCGGAAAAATCTTTTTGGTTTCTGGGACGTATTTGCGAGAATGGTCCTCGCTGTGGTGTGCTGCCCATCATCGCGATTAATGGGCAGCATATGGAAGACAGACGATATGAAAAGTTCAGTGCCACACTAAAAAAATTAACCACGCAACTAACTGAACTGCTTCTGTGCACTCCGTCTGGTGATCTGTCATGCACTTATTTACCGGAGCAGTGGCCGCGACCGGACGTGCTGGATAGCTTTATGGCAAGGTTTGTTGAAAATTGTGCCACTAATACGCGCTTTAAGAAAACGATGCCTGACCTCTGGGTGGATTTCGTCAAGGGAGAGACGACACTTGATGGTTTTGATATCCCAATCGGCTGGACTCCCTCTGGTGATTTCGCAAATTTAAGACTGGGCACCACGAATTCCGGGCACCATGTGCTACTTGCGGGGAAGACGGGTTCAGGAAAATCCAATCTCCTCCACGTCGTGATTCACACGCTATGCGAGAAATATTCCCCAGAAGAACTTGATCTTTATCTACTGGATTACAAGGAATCGACTGAGTTCAATATTTATGCAACTCCGCCAGTTCCTCATGCTCGCCTTGTTGCTACTGAAAGTGATCCTGAATATGGTGTTACTGTGTTGCTTCATCTCGTGGAGGAACTGGAAAAACGCTCTCGCTTGTTTAAATATAAAAATGTAAAAGATTTCTATGAATATCGCAAGTCAAGCGGGATACAGTTGCCTCGCATCCTGTTAGTTATAGATGAATTCCAGGTTCTGTTTTCAGCAGGTCGCCAAGTGGCAGAAGCCGTCGAGCAACTGCTCTCGAAGTTTTTGAAACAGGGGCGTGCGTTCGGCATTCACATTCTTCTGGCCACTCAGACTCTGAAAGGTATTAACGCACAGTCTATCGGCAGTATTATCACTCAGTTGGGATGTCGCATTGCACTGGCATGTGGGCAAGAAGATTCTGCGATGATCCTCGGGAGCGGGAACTGGGCAGCCTCTGAGTTATGCAGCCCACCTGAAGGCATCATCAATAATGCTAATGGTGGCAAATCCGACAATGTGAAGTTCATGATTCCATTCGCCGGAGAAAGTGATTACCGGCGTGAGTTCCTCACGGAGTTGATAAAGCGTACGTGTTCTTCCGGGACTGTCGCCACAACGAAAGTTTTTAGCGGAGCATTCCTTCCGGAGATGCCGCCTTACTCTGAATATCGGCTGGCTTGCGCACAAGAAGAAGCACTTTTTTTGGGAGAAAGTCTTACATTCTCTGCACAGCCGCTGATGGTGCCACTTATTCGTCGATCCGCGTTTAATGTGCTGTTTAGCGGCTACAATGATGACATTCACGATGGCCTCCTGGCGGCTACGCTTTACAGCTTGGCTTTTACTGGCAGCTTTGATGAAATTGTATATTTCAACGCGCGTGGGGTCTCCTTGGGAGGAGGGGTTTCCTCTGCAGTGCAAGAGCTTGGTGAACGCTTCAAGATGTTCGATGATATTTCCGCGTTACCACTGCAAGCAATATTAGATGATATTGGCAGTTGTCGCATCGTGTTGATCGTCGATGGTCTGGATTCCGAGAAAGCACTGCAGCCCGCCTCCACATTTAGATTGCCCAAGCCCGGCGAGCCACCAACCCCAGCAGACCTGTTAAAGTGTATTGCCGAGGATGGCCCGAGAAAAGGGACGTTTGTATTTACCTTTGTTGATCGTTGGCAGCGCTGTGGCAGCATTTGTAAAGACCTTTTCTCCTTTTTCGAATTGCGTGTAGCGTATTGCATGAATGAAGACGATGCCGGATCGCTTGTAAGTGGCGGTATCGGCAAGTTTAAAGGTATTGAAAAACCGAACCGGGCCGTATTCGTAAATAAAATGACAAATGACATCACATGGTTTCGCCCGTATATTCAGGGAAGCATCCGATGAAGAGATTTCTGCTCACGTGGTATGGAATAACCGATTTTCGCGCATCTTTGGGATTTGAGAATACCGACGGTCCTATCGCTCGGGCTATTGAGGGGGCGTCCTATTCGGATATCGTTATTTTAGGTTATACTCGGGCGGATAATGATTCCAACGAACTGATCGAAGCGCAGAAAACATTCGCGCTCGAACTGGCATCGATTCATAGCATGGGGCAGCAGAACAATTGGCAGATTACGAGTCAATTTGTCTCTAAGTTTGCCAATACTGCCGTAGCCCATGAATATTTTGAGGACTGGCTGAAAAAAAAATCTTCTGCCTTGGGTCACGATGAAAATATCTGCTTGAAAAGCGAAAAGCTTCGTCGACTTAATGATACTGAAGGTATTTACGCATGCGCGATGCGAGTATTGGGTGAGGTGGAGCGGGTGTCTGGGGAAAAGCTTGTCACGCTTTATCTCAGCCCAGGAACCCCGGTAATGGCCTTTGTCTGGGCACTTGCTGCGCTGAGTTATCCTGACCTTAAAAAAAGGCTTATAGCATCACCTATTATTGGAAAAAAACCTGAGACTATAGCTTTGCCTGCTGAGTGGCTTGATCGCTATGGTGCAAAACAGGCAGCAATCCTCGACATTTCAAATGGTTTCAATGTTACTTTTCATCTTTTTGGTGAGCAACGTATACCCGCCTTGTTGAGTATTCGGCAATTTAAGTCGGAGTATCATGTTTTTGTTAACTCCAAAGACTTCCCAGCTACATGCATGCGTGCGTTTGTTGGCTCCAAGCACTTCCACGAATTTCCTGTCGATCCATGGGATGACCGGGCTGTTCACAAACAAATCACTGATCTAGCCAAAAAATTTCCAAAAAATACACGAATTGGAATTAATTTGACTGGTGGAACGAAATTGATGTTTGCTGGCGCGCTTTCTGCTGCGCGCGAACTTGGTGCCGTTCCGTTTTATTTTGATAGCAAGAATCGTCGTGTAACTTTCATTGATAGTGTTCGACGCGAAAAAATCTGGCCAATTGATTCAATTGAAACTTTCTTACGCCTCAATAGCGATGGATTGGAGATCGTCGGAAGTTCCGTAATGAATAAGATATCATTGGACCGCCAATGTCTGACCAAGGCACTCTGGATACATCGTCATAAATTACGTAGATTCTATAAAGAACTGACAGAATATAACAATGAATTTAAACCATTTGAGATTTGTCATGATGGTTTAAAATTCAAGTTGGATAATATGAAAACAGCATCAGTTCAAAGTTACGGATTGGATCTGGTATTTGAAAAATGGCCTGATTTTGCTCAGTATCTGTGTGGAGGTTGGTTTGAGGAGTTTGTTTATTTGCAATGCAAGCCTTATGAGGATGCTGGGGTCATTCAAGATTTGCGTATCAATGTCAAACTAAACTTGAATTCGAAAGAGACGAAAGGCTATTCGAACATCGGTCTTAAATATAATGAGTTAGATATCACATTTACCGACGGATACTCACTTTACATCGTAGAATGCAAGGCGGGCAATGTAACGCAGGAGCAGGTTATGAAGCTACAAAATCTTGTACGTATTTATGGAGGAATTGAAGGTCGTGGTATCGTCGCCTGCTGTGTCTCCCCAAATACTGAGGCGATTAAGAAAAAAATAAAAGATGCCAAACTGACACTCTGGGATGGTGTATCACTTTCTGAGCAAATAAGAACAATGATGAACAGCATCTCCGCACGAGCTGAAGCGGAAGAGGCAAATACGTGACACTCCATCTAATTTGCGATGTTTCCGGCAGTATGAGTGAAGGCGGCAAGCCCTTCATCATGAGGACGTTAGTTACAAGCATTGCGCAATGGATTTTGTATGGCTACGGGCACGCAAAGGTTAATTTGTGGGCTTGGGGGGCTGAGGTGCAGCGTATACCTGGCTGGAGCCCAGGATGCGAATTTCCGGTAGAGTTCTTTTCATGCGCCGGCACTACAAATTCTTCTTCACTCATCCAATCGCTTGGTAGCACATTCGAAGGAAAAGTTCTTCTTCTTACTGATGGTTTTTGGCCGCCGGATGATAAGAGAATCCTGAAAAGGTGGAAGAATAGTTTACCTTCAGATACGTTGAGGATTATAAAAATTGGTGCTGATGCAGATCCCCAACTCAAGGGATCTGAGATATTCTCTCCTGACGATTTATTTGCGGCACTTGACGGTTGGTTTCAAAAGGCTTGAGAATGGGCGTAACGCTTTGGAAGAGTTTTGGTGCAAGCGTTCGTGGTCCAGGTCACATTGCTGAGGGCTTGCCTAATCAAGATGCGTGGATGTCGTTTCACTATTCTTGGGGAAATGGCATTATGGTTTCTGATGGAGTTGGCTCAAAGCCATTTTCCAATTTCGGAAGTGCGGCTGCGTGTCTTGCCGTAGATTATGCAGCATTGGCATGTCGAAGTAAGGTAAATACACTTAATGCCAAAATTAATCGTAACTCTCTATTTGAAGACATCAAAGCCAAATGGCTTTCTTTTATTGAGCCGCTTGAGCCACGAGATTGTTCGGCCACCTGTCTGTTTGCCGTCCAAATTGGTGATGGATTAATCCATTTTGGAATGCTGGGAGACGGACTTCTCGCAGTTATTAAAGGTGATGGTTCTGTTATCTCGTGCTCCGAAATTAAGATAAACGGTTTTTCAAACATCACGACTGCGCTATCTCCAAATATATCCTCAAAAGACTGGCAGTATTTTTCTTTGCCAGAGGAAGAATGTCTTGCTGTCTTGCTGTGTACTGATGGTGTGGCTGACGATCTTGATGATATGGAAGGTTTTGTGAGAGGTTTTTTTGATGGGTATCGTTCGCTTGCCGCATTAAGTGCCAGCCGCAACGTGCGTGAAATGCTCGAAAAATGGCCTACCCCCAAGCACAGTGACGATAAGACGCTTGCCTGCTTGTGTCGTGAGGAGTTTGCAGATGTCTAAGCTTGATGAAGCTCCCTCATCGAAACTGCTTGCTGACGAATATGGTAATCAGCATTGCCTTGTTGATGAACTTGCCCGAGGTGGTCAGGGGGTAGTTTTTCGCACCAAGGATGCGGATTTAGCTATCAAACAGCCACTCAAGAACGATCAACTAGACAAAAGTGCTAACCTGCGAGAGCGCTTTCAGAATATTCGCTTGTTGCCCATACCCGCCCGTATTCCAGTAGCTCTGCCTCTTGCCATCCTGCGTGATGAGCCTGGTTATGTGATGCGGTTGTTGAGTGACATGAAGCCGTTCAGTATTTTTGAATTGAATGGTAAAATGAAAAAGGATCTGGATGAGCGCAGCGCAGAACTCCCCCAATGGCTGACAGCTATTAAAGACAGAAATATGGCACTTCTGCTTCTGCATTATGCCGGTACCGGTTCTACGCGCCGCCGTTTGTTTGCAGTTGCGAAGTGTGCGGCTATTCTTGCCCGTCTCCACGGTGCAGGCCTGGTTTATGGCGACATCTCAACCAACAATGCATTCGTCAGTATGTCTTCGGTCAGCGATGTCTGGCTTATTGATGCGGATAATATGCGACTTGAACGGCCGAGTGGTGGCATTTCCGTTTACACGCCAGGGTACGGCGCACCAGAGCTGATTCAGGAGCGTGATCAGGCCAGACCGAGAACGGATTGTTGGGCATTCGCGGTGATGGTCTTTAAGTTGTTGGCGCTGTGTCACCCTTTCATTGGAAAGAAGGTCGAGAATTCTGATAACGAGGAGGAGGGTTGGGATACTGATGCAGACGTAAATGAGATGTCCATGTCTGTTGATGAGCAGGCATTTGCTGGCTACTTGCCGTTCATTGATGACGAAGACGATGATTCAAATAGCGGTACTAGTGGCTTGCCACGCGCAATTGTTACAACCTCTGAACTTCGTCACCTGTTTCAAGAAACCTTTGCGGTCGGTCGAAAGCACCCGCACCGCCGCCCTACGATGGCTTTTTGGGCGCTGGAACTTATGAAGGCAGCCGACCATGCGCTGGATTGCCCTGAATGTGGGATGAGCTATTTTGCTGACGATTACGAAAAATGTCCCTATTGCCATAGCGAGCGCCCCGCTTTCATTCGTATCCAGACGCCACGTTGGAAAATCTTGATTCCTGCCAGCATCACAGAATTTTATTTGCCACATCGCCTGTTCTATCCATTTTCACTCGAACATTATGACGACATTGAATGCGAGTCTGTACTGAACTTTGCAGACAAAACCGCAGTGCCCGTGCGGGGTACGAAGAGTTTTCCTGAAAATCTTATTTTCAGATTTGTAGAGAGCAGAAAATGAAATTCCAGGATATTCCTGCTCAGATCCTAAATATCCGCGTCAAGCCCACGACCGATATCCCGGCTTTGAAAGAGCAACCGGTATTTTCAGTCGATATGCGGCCAATGTATGCTGGCGAGTTTGAACTCCGCTTAAAAGACACCATTGTCTTTGTTCGCCCTGTTGTGGAGCCAGATATCTGTCGCCTTAATGCTGATCTGTCTAGAGGAAGCGCTCTGCTGGCGCAACTGGCTAGCCCTGCCAGCGATGGCAGCATTGAACTGCAAGTCGTATTTTTTACAGGTGATTGCCTGGAAATGGGCGAAGTTGATATCGGTGTGGATGAATATGTAGAAGATGGTATAAGAAAAAATGATAGCAGTAACCTAAAAGGTAAGCTTTTATACGAGAGGCTTGAGTCTCTTTGTTGTTTTCACCAAGGTGAAGATACTTTTTTCTTTCTAATTGCAGGTCCTGCTATTGATGAAGGACTGAAGTCTGGCGCAGAAGAATCTCCCCATGTCGCAGGGGCTAATCTGACTTTTTGCATCACTGGAGATGGTATCCGTTTCGTTGCTATACCAAAAGAAGTTCCTGGCGGCAATTCCATCTTTTGTGCTACTCGCCTGACTAGACGAAGGAACGCCCCCGATCGTGCCCTACGTTTGGTCAAAGGCAGGCTGCGCTTTGTGGATTGGACACAGGCGGGACAAGTGCAGATTCTCGCCAAAGCACAAATAACCGCGCTCACTCAGGACGATGGAAGCTATCTGAAAAAGTGGGATGAGTTTGGTGATGTGGAAGGTGAGTTGCTTCTTAAACAGGCACGCGTAGTCGGTGCATTGCAATTTACTGATATGCAGCAGGGGCGAGACGGGACTGTTACGGTTCGCATCGTGGAAGCCTCTGATTTAGCCATAATTGCCTTGACTAAAAATAAAGTACCAGAACTTGAACTGGTAGATCAGCAGCCAGACTATTTGCTAGACGAGAGTTTGAGCTTCCAAGATTTTGAACGCGGCATAAAAATTACTGCAGATCAAAAGAGTAAGGTTTCTATTTCTTCTTTTTCAGTAAAAAGTTTTGACAAGGATACTCGTTTAATTGTGCTGAAAACCGAGAGCCTGCCCTCGGCATCCGGTATGCTCATTCGCTCACTCAGGGGCGATGTTGCTCAAATCAAGCGCCGCATGGCCGCTCGTCAAGCGATCCTGGAGGGGCGTAGCGCCAATCCTCAACTGGGCTTGTTGATTGAAGAGCATGGGCAAATTACCCGGATCCGTAAACCGCCAAAAGTTACAGCCCTTACTGCATTTGTTCGCAAGAAAATTTTTCGTAATGACCCAACATTCATGCAGGAACGCGCCATTGAGGTCGCGTTGAACACGCCCGACATTGCGCTCATTCAAGGCCCGCCTGGTACCGGCAAGACTACTGTTATTGCTGCGATTTTAGAGCGCCTAAATGAAATGGCAGACAAACGCGGTGCGCTTATCAAGGGGCAAGTTCTGTTAACAGGGTTTCAGCACGACGCGGTTCAAAACATGATCGAGCGACTTTCGCTCAACAGTTTGCCCGTGCCGAAATTCGGAAAACGATCTGAATCAGCGGAAGATGAGTATAGCGCTTTCGAGCGTAATCTTGATGACTGGTGTTGTGAAGTTGCGACCAAACTACGCAAACGTAACCCACAGCTTGAGGAAGTCGAGCAGGAAAGGGAAATCAAAAACCTGTTTGTGCAGTATGTTCGATCACCGTCTCACTTATTGGCTGCCAGTCTTGTCAAAAAAATTGCCACTCTTGGTGTTGCGGTGCTTGGCGAAAATGACGCGCGGCGGGCGGAAAATCTGGCCAAGCACCTGGCATACCAAGCAGGGTCCAACATTGCTTCAGGTCAATGGCTGGATGCTACGCGCCGTCTGCGCGTTCGCTTGGAAAGTTTTGCAGATGATGGTGCGGAGAGGGCGACGGACGCTCTGGACACCCTGAACGACGTTCTTGAAGAAGATGCACGCAAGCTATTGGAAAAAGCCAGCCTTTGGCGCAGCGAAGATGGCTCACCATCGTTTCTGACCGAGTTGAATGCCCTGAAAAGGCAACTTCTTATTCGGTTCACCAAGCCACCAGTCTTTCGTGTGGAAAAGCAAAACGACAAGGTGACCGAACTGGCAGAACTTGCAATTAAGCGGATCAAGAACAGAAAATACCCAGTTAAATACGAAAAATCGAATGCTTTAGCGGAGTTTTTGGCCGAACTAGAGGGTAATCCTTATGGAATGCTGGATGCTGTTTCTGATTACAGTTTTGCCTTTGCTGCCACTTGCCAGCAAAGTGTAAATCAAGGGATGCAAAGGCAGAAGGGTATTACTGGGCGTGACGCCGATGAAAACCTGAAAATGATAGAGTATGAGTATGTGATTGTGGACGAGGCCGCTCGGGTATCGCCTCGTGACTTGATGGTCGCTATGGCGCAAGGCAAGCGCATTCTGCTTGTAGGCGACCATCGACAGTTGCCGCATATCATTGACGAAGAGGCGGCTCGCCAGATGGAGGAGGGTGAAGCGGGTAAGAGCGAAAATGATTGGCTAAAAAAATCTATGTTCCAGTATTTGTTCAGTTCCCGTCTGAAAGCATTGGAGGACGGCGATGGTGCCCCCCGCCGAGTGACGCTGGACAAGCAATACCGTATGCACCCGCTGCTGGGCAGTTTTATCAGTCGCAATTTTTACGAACGCTTTGATCTGTTGGAGAAATTTGGATCCGGGCGCCCTGCAAGTGATTTCGTCCATACGCTGTCCGGTTCGAACGGAAAGCCTGCTGTCTGGTTAGATGTCTCGGCAGATAAAGGTAGACACCAGCGCAGTGGAACCAGTTGCACACGCCCAGTAGAAGCTACCGTTATTGTTCGTCAGTTAAAGGTATGGATGAATTCAGATGCGGGAAAAGATCTCTCCTTCGGTGTCATTTCATTCTATAAAGCCCAGGCTGACAGCATCAGGGTGCAGCTCCGAAGGGAGCTTGGCAGCATTACGGATGACGAAAAAAAATTACGGGTCGGAACAGTCGATTCCTTTCAAGGTATGGAATTCGATGTTGTTTTTTTATCAATGGTCAGAGTCATGCCAACTTCTTTCGAAATAGGGAAAGAGAAAAAGAGAGTTATAGAAAAAGGGGAAAACTGGAATGATCAGAGGGAAGCCCAGTTTTGTTTTGGTCATCTTTGCCTTTATAATCGGCTCAATGTTGCCATGAGCCGCCAAAAAAAATTGCTCGCTGTCGTTGGTGATGCGCGCACGTTGCGAAATCAACTCGCGGATGATTTTATTCCTGGTTTGGTGGATTTTCTTCATCTCTGTCAGAATGAAGGTGTGGTAATACCATGCTGAATCTTCTGGACTACGGTAAGTCTGATCCCTTTACGGGCATCATAGGCAAGGTGTGCCACCTTGCATGGCCGGTAAATGCATATCGTGTGACTTTTCCTAGGATTTTAAACGGCAGCAATGCCTTGAACGCATTTGAGCGTGTTATTCTTGAATTGCTGAACGCTGTCGGCGAGTTGGATGCGCATGAACTGGCGGTTGAAACCTGTATTCCGCCTGATTTGGTCAAGGGAATTCTTCTGCGGTTACAGGATAAAGGGTTTATTGACGAATATAATGCTGTCATCATGGAAAAATATAATGATAGCGTAAAATACGAAAAAGATAATCTGTCTTTTGTGACCGCACTTTTTTCCGTGAACGCGTTACCGGAAAATACTGCCTTTCCTGCACCAGTTGGATGCCGAGAATCCCTTGCGGAAAAAGGAAGGGGGGCAAGAAAAATTTCGAACGATCCTTCCAAGTGCTATTCACAAAGTAAACACGCTTACACAACGCGATGTTACCAATACATTGCAGATCATGAAGAAACGCGCCGTAATTTTTAGCAGAGAAGAAAGGATACCGTCTGTCCGGCAGATCACGATAGTAGATCCGCCAGAACCGTATTACCTCGACTGCCCCATTGCCATTCAGAAAATCGATGGTGAGTTCCGCATTGCCGATCCGTTTGGTAATGGATTTTCCTTGATTCTTGAAAAAGCTTTTGAGCAATTGTTGGGGCGAGACGGTGATCTGGCTAAATGGTTGCTCAATTGGAAAAAGGACCTGAAAAACCGTGATCATGTATCACAGGATACCAGATCACAAGAGCTGTTTGAAACGGATGACAACCGCCGATACTACCCCAAACTCATTGCCAACCTAAGACCTTCAAAAAATCGGCAGTTTAGAACTCTGGCCAAAATCCACGCTTCTATAGAATGGGCACTGTTCTATGCCTGTTGTGTCCGTCCATTCAAAGATGTCATCATAACACTCACATGCACCGAACAGAGCGAGCATGCTGCACTCCTGGAGCAAGTAGCACGTGATTTGGGGTGTGAACTGCCATTGAAAGGCTTCCGGTCAATTCGTGAGGGTAAGCTGCTGGATTTCGAGGATGGGCGTGCTTATCAAGAGACGGTTCTTGCCATAGCCCTGCTTCAGGCGCACAAGGATGCCGGGCATCCCTTGCGTAAGCTTATCTCCATGTATCCTGATCTCATAATCCGTCTTCGTGCAATTAACGCCAGGCGTAACGAAAAAGCACATGGCAAGGGGGGCGCGGATGCACCGCAGCAGGAATTGGCAGACGATCCTTTCATGCGCGAAGTTGTTCACGCTCTTGTCCCGCGCATCGTGTTTGTCGACAAGCCGGTCGCCGCGCTGAATAAGGATGCGCAAGGCGATGCACTGTTGGATGCCCGTGCCAGCATTCAGGCGGAGTTCGGCTTCAGGCTGTTCAATCGCCTTGGTATGAACTTGCAGGAGAGACTGGCTGACGCAGAGTGTTTTGTCTTGTCTTGCCATGATGAGGATGACGCGTCAGCCTATATTGGTGATCTTTATGCGGCAACTCAAGCTTCATTCGAAAAGGTTTTGGCTGACCGAATCCCGCCCGATATCAGCGATGAGCATCTGATTGATACGGCTGCAGACAAGGCTGTTAAGGCCAAGCTCTGTGCCGTCTTGTCTGAAAGTTTGCGAACCGTGAGAATAGATGCTGTGCGTCAAACGCTGCAGGGTGGTAGTCAATCCCTTGGTGCTTGCGTTATCGCATTACTGCTTGTGTCTGACGATAATGCACTTGCCGCAATATACGACGCCCTGCCGACCTTTTTGGGGGATGTGACAAACCTCATTACTCTGCGCGGCATGGCAACGAACCGCTGCCACTGCCCAAAAAGAAGATTACACATCTCCGTAAAGCAGCCCTCTCAATAATCCAGACACTTATAGAGCAATGACAATGGAAAAATCAGAAATGGATGCTGATCTCAAAAAGCGGGAAGCGAGCGTGATTGAAAAAGAGAAGCAGGCTCAGGATGACCGTTTGGCGATCGAAAGAGAAAAAAGCAGGCTGCTTGAACAAGAAAAACAGATTCGCGCTGCTTATCAGATCATTGAAGCAGAAAAATTCAAGTTGACTGAGCGCGAGAGGGCTATCGCCATTGCCGAATACAAGCGTGATGCAGGCTTTGCTGATGAACGGGCAGCCTTGAGTAATGAGTTGCGCGACAAGCGTAATCAAGCAGAGGCGGACATATCGAACATCAGAGTAAGGAGGCTCTCTGAACTTGACGATGAAATCGCCAAAACTGAAAGCCAAGAGACTGGATGATATTACGAGTGCTGAGAATTTGGAGCGCGAACGTGTTCGTGCGGAAATAGCTAGGGAACTCGAAGCCTGGACGAATCAACAGGATGATGTTCGCAAGAGGTTGAATGGAGAACGTACTGAATTTGAGAGACAGAAAGGTGCGTTATCTGCGTTGCAGAGTGAGGTTGAGGGCCGGAAGGTAGAGCTTGAAAGCGCCGAGAGGATGCTCGAACGGCAAGAACAACGGTTGGAGCAGAAATGGCAGAGACGCGATGGGCAAATACGGGATGAAGTAGAGGAACAACTCGAAGAGCGCCGTAAGTCAATGGAGACTACGGAGGCAAATTGCAAAGCGGAAAATGCTCGACTGCGTGAAGCCTTGGGTGTTCAGACGGAGATTCTGGGTGCGTTTGAGCAACTGAAACGCCAACTTGGGGGAAAAGACCCTGCTGAGATCCTTCGCGCCCTGAATAGCCAAACCGACGAACTCAAGCGCTTGCGAGAGGAACTGGCTAGCCGACCCACCGAGGAAATGCGTGTGCGGTATATGGCCCTTGAAAGTGAAGCCATGCACCATAAAACGCGCGCAGACGCTCTAGAACTGCAACGAGCCAGTGATGCAGCGGCGATCGCTGAGGTTGGCGATCTGCGCCGTCAAAACTCGGAGTTTAACGCCGAGAACAGATCTCTGGCGCACAGGGCATCCATCTTCGAAGGGGCCGCCAACGAAGCGCAAGCTGAACTCAACCGTCTGCGTGCGGCCTATGAGCGTCCCGCTGAAGTGGAAGCCCGTTACGAAGAAATCGAGATGCCATACATCAGTGCGGACAAAGCCAAGCCGCCCGTGAAATCCGAGATTGATGAGAAGGCTTGGTTGGCAGGCATTGGCAATGCTTGCGATACATACGGGTTGCACTTCAACCCGCGCATACTGAAAGCTTTTCATACAGCACTCAAAACAGCTGAATGGTCGCCGCTTACCGTACTGGCAGGTGTTTCTGGTACCGGAAAATCCGAACTGCCGCGCCTCTACTCCCACTTTGGTGGCATCTACTTTGAGCCGCTTTCCGTTCAGCCGAACTGGGATTCTCAGGAATCCATGCTGGGATTCTTTAATTCCATAGACAACAAGTTCGACGCCCAACCAGTCCTCCGCTTTCTTGCGCAAAGCCAGAAACCGTGGAGCAATGACTATCCGGGGTTACAAGACGCAGTTTGCCTTGTTCTGCTTGACGAAATGAATCTTGCCCATCCTGAGCTTTATTTTGCAGAATTTCTCAGCAAACTTGAACTGCGGCGTGGCAGAAGAGGTAATGACGTTCCGTCCATCCCTGTAAAAATTGGCGCGGGCATGAAACCCTATGAGCTTCCGCTAGGCCGCAATGTACTCTGGGTGGGGACGATGAATCAGGATGAAACCACCAAGTCACTTTCCGATAAGGTGCTTGATCGATCCATCATCATCAATTTTCCGCGTCCGACAGAACTCAAACGTCGCCGGAAGCTTGCTCCACTTGATGACGCAAATCGAGGCACAGCGTTACACAAAACGTTGTGGCAGGGTTGGCTGGCGCTAAGTAGTGATTTTTCTGACGATCAGATCAATCCTTTCAGAACTTTCATTGAAGGAATCAACGCCTCTCTTGCTGTCACAGGCCGTGCTCTTGGGCATCGTGTTTGGCAGTCCATTGAATACTACATGGCAAATTATCCGGATGTTTGTGCGGCACGGCAAACATCCGATAGAGATGCGCTTGCCAAGGCCATGCATGTCGCTTTCGAGGATCAACTCGTGCAGAAGGTCATGCCCAAATTGCGGGGTATAGACACGCGCGGCAAAAGCAAGACGGAGTGCCTAGACAAGATTCGCGGTCAGATCATTACAGGAATTGGCGGTAACTCATTCAATCTGGGGGGTGATTTCGATCTGGCCTGTGATCTTGGCTATGGCCAGTTTATTTGGCAATCGGCAAATTACCTTAACTTGGATGATACTTGTAATTGATGAAAGTCCACCGGCGACTGTTCTGGCGCCAGACAACAATGAAAAACCATACACGATTTTTTATGAATACTGAAACAGAGGAGGCAAGCGCCTTAAAGTGTGGAGAGCTAAGGCGCTGCATAATGAAATGAGCTTGGGGAAGCCATAAGATAATGCGCAGGCGGGAAGGGTTCTATTTAAGTTATGACAATTAATTTGAAGAAAATATATTTCGAATATCGAGTGGAGGGAAGCAAAGCTCGTGTAATACTTGAGCAGCAGGATTGGTATTGCCGGATTGCAGATTTTGATCCCAAGACTGGAGACGCATTGCAGCAAGGGGTGTCGTCGGTGCTTGCAAGAATCGCTGATTATGCCGCACCAAAAAATGACACTGTAATTCGAGACCGTCTGTGGCGGATTGTGGAACACTGCCGTCATTCAATAGAGCGGCTGTTCCACGCTCTTAACGAAAGTCCGCACCGTGAGCACGCGTTGTTACCGGTACACGCCGTGCGTGAACTTGATGCCAACAGTTTCATCAAGCTCAGTAATCGTCCAGGGCGCACTGTTCGGGAAAAACTTGCGGGCAAGCCCTACATGCAGGCTGTGCGCCGGTTTCAATCTGTCGATTTGCCAGAGAACCGCCTGCTCAAGAGCTTTGTTCGGCACTTGGCTGAGTTGCTCGAAGTGCGCCTGGATAGCATCGGCCATGAGGACGAGCTTCTGCCAAAAATACACTCTTGGCTTTGTTCCGGAGAAGCGCAAGCCATTGGAAATTGGGACAACCTGCCGCCCAATAACACGTTGCTTTCACATCAGGATTATCGGCGAGTTTGGGATGGATGGCGCTGGTTACAAACCCTGGACGATGATATCGCCCGTGATTGTGCTCAGCTTGAAGCGCGCACAAAAACTATGGATCTATGGACGGGATATGCGCAGCTGTGGTCTGCGGGCAAGCATCTATTTTCCGAGATGCTGCTTACTTTTGACTATGAGACGTTTGAAATTCTTCCCTGGTTTTCAAGGTTACCTCTGGTCCATGTATCAAGACAGCATATTTCACGGCTTAACCGGCGATGCGTAATCACCGATCCAGTGTGTGTTGATTTCACGGCCTTACGCCCATGCTATGCCAGCAGTGCTGACCAGGTCGCTCAGTCATTGCCAGATACATTTCTGTGGCAGCAATGGAGGCGCGATGCTGAGAGTGTCGACCTAGAACTTTTTCACTCTGATGCAGTTTGGCTTCATCCGCAATCGATTACCATATCGATGCCAGACCTCTTGTTTTCCAAAGACAATATATCAGAGAATTTTGACCGTGCGGCTCGCGCATTCACTAATCGACTACGGAATATCTTCAGGAGTGAGACGCTTTATTGGGTTGTTCCAGATTTTTTAAGTGACTTTGAGCTTGAAACAATTCGTCGTAATCTTAATGCCTGTTTCGCCAACGCAGAACCACTACCGCGTAGCGTAGCAGCAATCTTCGCGCAGGCTGATCCCGCCAGAATCAAGGGAGAAGGTTATGCGATTGTCGTTGTGGATACTATCGGCAGCAAGATCTGCGCAATCAAGCTCCAAGCCAAGTTTGACGAGGACTTGAAAAAGCGCCTTCCTATAACCCGTGGGTTTTATTGGGAGCGCTGCCCACCAGTCATTATCACCAACACGGATGGGGGGAAAACCGAACTACAAGGTTACGATATTCCTACGGTTGATGCCCAAAAACAATGGCATGATGCATTTCAGCCTACCAAAAGCGTGTACATCGACCCAGATGTCCTCAAGCGTGACCTGCGTGTTGGAAATTTCGCGTTCTGCATCAATTTGACGGAAAGTCCTGTTACAGGCGGCATCTACCTTCATGCCTTGCAACAACAAGCAGGTGATATCCCGCTTTGGCGCGATCAAATCCCGGAATTATCAATCAAGGTAAGAAAGGAAGGGATTTACCAGCGTCTTCATCTGGTGTCTCGTGGAACAATGGTCAAGCCTGTTCGTGGCAAACCGGTGTCCATTCCCGTTGGTGAAGATTTTACGCTTCCAGCCGGGAAGCCTCATTACTTGGTCCCTCTCTCCATAGGGAGTGATGCAGACGACCTTGGCTTTTCTGCACGCCTTAATTCGCCAGCTTTCCCTTTGAAAAACGATGTTCCGTGCGAATTAAATCTGACCTTTGAATACGGTGCGGATGATCCATATAAACTCGTCTTTACACCACAAGACAAATCCTTTCCGCCTGTTCGCGCAACGTGGCAGCGCACGGAAGACATTATTATTACGGATGCCCCCGCACCAGAATATCCTCAACCGAAGACTTGGGAAGAATTAGAGAATTTTCCCAAAGACGGTGGTAGTGAAACCAGCAACTTGCTTGTGTGGGTATTGCGCGAGATTGCGCGTTTGAAGAGAGACCTTGATAGTCTCACCAAGCCACGTGCAACTGGTTGGATAAGTCAGAAATGGGGGGGCGACAGAAATGGCAAATATTTCACTTTTGCGTCATGCCGCTCTGCCCATGAGCCTGTGTTCATCCACCAGAATAGCTTTGTTCGTGGATTGACTTGTACCGACTTTGTTGTGGGAGACGAAATATCATTCGTGCTGGAAGAGCGAAGTGATGGGCGATACTTAGGCCTCAAAGTGGCGAGATATGAGCCATGTACCAATCTGGATATTTTTGACGAAGAAGAAAGAGAAATAATTCGTAGTATTCGCAAGAAGCTTTATTTTCCGATTATACAAGTGTGGCGTGATGGTCGCTCGATCAGTGACTCAGGATGCCCACAAATTTTTGCGACTACGATGAAGGATAATTGTGAGTATCTTGTTACTCTATTGTCTAAAGATACAACTCCAGACAAGGTAAAGTCTGAAATCGGATTTCTGCTTTGCTGTATGCATAAAGATATATGTCAAGAAAGTTTCCAATGGATATTCGAGCAGATCAATCATGGGAACATTCGTGAAAAACGCACTGTCGGTTTCGCGCTTGGGGATGTATCGGAGCCATGGCAGCAAGCCCTGCTTTCTCAACTTGTTGCAAATCCAACGACCGATGTAATGCGAGTCTTTTCTTATGCCATCTGGCACGAGCAGAGCTTTGTTGAAAAATTCAGTCTTGCAGAATTGCAAGATATTGTAAATTCTCTGAGCATTATGATGAATAATATTCAGTGTTGCCCGCCTCGTAAGCACGAGAAAGATAAAAGGACTGAGCGTAACTGGGCACGTTCCACAGTCGAGCCACTTGAACTTTTGCTGGGACTTCTGCGCACCCGCGTATCGTCTAGCCCTGAAATTCAGATGCTCCTTCAGCCACATCAAAAAACCACTAAAGAATTTGCGAAACAGGTTGAGCGTGTGACGGATATTGTTTTGAATTCAAATATTCCTCTTTTTTCTCATCTACAACTCAACATACAAAAGCCTGAAGGCGACCTCACACCAGACTTACTCTACGCATTGCGTCTTTATCTCTACGGGGATAATGGTGCGGATGCGATTCATATCTCCGGTGTGTCTGATAATAATTTTGACTGATACCAAGAGGCGATTGCTATAAGCCATGAGCCCAGCTTCGCAGTCTGATTGACATGATCCGCGATGATTGATCGACAATTTAGGGGTGTCGTCAGTCGGCATCTGGCAGCATGAGGCTTGTACTCCCGCTTGATCTGTGATGTTTTCTCTCTGTTTTCAGGGAGAGAATGAATGTGACGCTATGGCCTGAGTGACAGCCAGTGGGAACGGACAAAAGATCTTCTCCCGGGTCGTGAAGGTCATATCGGTGAAACGGCTGCCGATAACCGTCTGTTTGTGGAGGCGGTTCTGTATCGTTACCGTGCCGGTATTCCATGGCGTGATCTGCCTGTCCGTTTTGGTGACTGGAAAAACGTTCATCGGCGACTGCGTCGCTGGTGTGAAGGCGGTGTGATCGAACGGATTTTCCAGCATCTGGCTGCCGATCGTCATAATGAATACATGATGATCGACAGCACGATTGTCCGGGCTCATCAGCACAGTGCGGGTGCCCGTAAAAAAGGGCGCGGATCATGCTATCGGGCGGTCCCGT
>NZ_BAJW01000029.1 GCF_000613905.1 Acetobacter persici JCM 25330 | reverse complement strand
GCCGCAGGATGCGCCAAAGGCGATCAGTGTTGTGGGGGCGGATTTTATCGGGCGTCAGGCGCCTTCCGCCACGGCGTTTGATCTGGTGGCTTTGCTGCCGGGGGCCAATGTGGCCTCGTCCGACCCGCTGGGTTTTTCGCCCCAGACCAATATTTCCGTGCGCGGCCTGAACGGGGATGCCATTGGTTATGTGCTGGAAGGCGCACCGCTGAACGATATTGCTTATTACACCGGCTACCCCAGCCAGTTTGCCGATAGTGAGAACTATGACAGCATTGCCCTCCAGCAGGGTGCTGCGGATCTGGACAGCCCGGTTCTGAACGCGGCAGGCGGGCTGATGAGCCTGCGCTTCCGCACCCCGGCGGAAAAGGCCGGGGGGCAGGTGGATATCTCCTACGGGTCCTCTGACACCAACCGCGAATATATTCGGCTGGAGAGTGGCGAGATTGGCAAAACCGGCCTGCGTGGCTTTGTCTCTTACTCCCACGCGGCCAGTGATAACTGGCGCGGGCCGGGGCGGGATGTGCGCCAGCATGTGGACTTCAAGCTGCAAAAGGACTGGGGGCGGGGGAACACGGCCTCGCTCCTCGGCTCATGGAATCAGGCGATTGACAGTTATTACCCGCAGGTTTCCAAAGAAAGCTGGGCGCAGGACGGGATTCACGGCGCGAATAATCTGGCCCGGCGCTATGATATGACCAATGCGGCGGCGGGCACGGATTACTGGCGGTTGTATCGCCAGCCCGAGCGCACGCTTTATCTGGCCGCTCCGGTCAGCCTGCATCTGGCGCACGGCCTGACGTTAAAGGCCACGCCCTACGCGCAGGGGGCCTATGGCAACGCCCCCGGCGGCACGCAGATCCCGACCTCCGGCCTGTATAACGGCACCCAGCCTCTGGCGGATGCGCTGACGCTGCCCAGCACGCAGGATGGCTGGGCGACTGTCCGGGCGGATTACACCCAGCGCAGCTACCGGTCCGGCTTTACCGCCGCACTGGACTGGAAGCGCGGCGTGAATGATCTGGTGCTGGGCTACTGGTATGATTATTCCGACGATACTGAAAAACAGCAGTTCACTGCTGTATCCGATGGAGGATATGCCGCCAATATCTGGGGCAATGGCGGGGTGAGCGGCATTCATCTGTCCGACGGGTCTCTGCTGCTGGGCACCAATAACCACACCGTGACGCAAACCAATGCGCTGTTTCTGGGTGACCGGCTTTCTCTGCTACATGACCGGCTTTTGCTGACGGCAGGCTTTAAGGAAGTGATGATGACGCGCACCGGCACCAACGCCATGCCGGGTGCGGCCTATCATGCCAACACCAACAGCGCGGTGCCGCTGCCGCGTCTGGCGGCGCGTTTCCAGATTACGCCGCATCATCAGGTGTTTTTCAGTGCGACCACCAATTTCCGCACCCCTGCGGAAACAGCGTTGTATGATGTGTTTGACCCGACCTCCGGCCAGACGGAAAGCAAGGGCACCACGCATGTCAAAAACGAATATTCCATCTCGGAAGAACTGGGTTACCGCTACGCGGATGACCGGTTTGTGGGCAGCGTCACGCTGTTCAACTACAATTTTACAAACCGGCAGGTGGCCACGCTGATTTCGGAAAACGGTTCTTTTGTGCAGTCCACCATGAACGCAGGCGGGCAGACCAGCCGGGGCGTGGATGTGGAGTTTGGCCTGCGCCCCTGGCATCACCTCAGCCCGTATGTCTCGGGCGAGTATCTGCACGCCACCATTGATAATGATATTGAAACGAACGGAGACCTGCTGCCCACACGCGGCAAAACTGCCGTGCGCAGCCCGACACTTCAGGCAGCGGCAGGCCTGACGTTCGATGACGGGCACTTTTTTGGCACGGCGACCGTCAAATATACCGGCCACCAGTACGCGACGTTCATGAATGATGAGCGCATGTCCGACCATGTGACGGGCAATCTGGCCGTGGGCTACCGGCTGGCGGATGTGGCGATGCTGCATAAGCCGGAATTCCGCATGAATTTTATCAATATCAGTAACCAGCATTACCTGTCCGGCGTGGCGGACCCGACGCTGAATGCAAAGGACACTACGGGCCGTTACGGCACCACGCTTGCGGGCAGTGCGCCGGATTACTACGTGGGGGGCGGGTTCGCCGCCTTGTTTACTGCCTCTACAGGGTTCTGAGAGGCATGTCCGGTCTGCCGTCCCGCCTGCTGCGTGATCAGCCTCCGGAGCCTCTTCGGCGCAGCCGCCTGCGGTGGTGTCTGGCGGGGTGGGTCACCCCGGCGCACCCGGCCAGTTTGGCGTGCATGGCGTGCAGGAAAAGCGGGACTGGCCGCCGCTGACGGAGGCGGAAGTGGCCTCTGTGCTGGCACATTATCCGGCTCTGCCGCCGGTTGTCGCGATCCTCTGGCACAGTATGCGGCCCTTTTCCGCCGCCGGGATTGTGCAGATGCAGGGGGCATCCCCGAAAACCGTCGTGGTCAAACGCCACCATGCGCAGTTGCGCAGCGTGGCGGCGCTGGAGGCCGAGCACGCCTTTATGCGGCATCTTGGCGCGCGGGGGCTACCGGTCAGCACAGTGTTGCGCACTGACGGCGGTGCTGGCGGCGCTGGCAGCGGCGCATCTGCGCTGACGCAGGGCCAGTGGACGTATGAGGTCTTTCTGCCTGCGCAGGGCGAGGATCTGTATCGGGAGACCATGTCCTGGCAGCCCTATCAGTCTTTGGATCATGCGCGGGTATCGGGAGCGGAACTGGCGCGGTTGCATAAGGCGGCGGAGGGGTTTGAGGCTCCGGCGCGGGGGGAGGCCTGCCCGCTTGTCTCCAGTCTAGTGGCCGTCGGGCAGGAGGATTTTTTGTCCGCATTGCGCGCATGGGGTGTGCGGCAGCCGGGGCTGGCGCAGCAACTGGCTGGCCGGGCGTGGGAGCAGGATGTGCAGGCGGCGCTGGGCCCGTTTCATGCCGTCCTGCGTCCGCTGCTCGGTGCGGTTAAACTGCTGGGGGCACGGTGACTGGCATGGTTCCAACCTGCTCTGGGCACCGGGGCCTGCGGCCGGGATACGCAGCGTTCTGGACTTTGGCATGGCGGACCGCACCTGCGCGGTGTTTGACCTTGCCGTGGCGCTGGAGCGTAGCGGGGTGATGTGGCTGGATCTGGCTGGCCCGGATGTGGTGGTGTATCCGCAGATACAGGCGCTGCTGGAGGGTTACCAGAACGTGCGGCCCCTGAGTGCGGCGGAACGCGCTCTTCTGGTGGCGTTTCTGCCGCTGGTGCATGTGGAATTTGCGCTCTCGGAAGTGGCGTATTTTGGCACATTGCTGAAAGACGCGGCCTCGGCGGAGGTCGCCTATACGGAGTATCTGCTGGGCCATGCCCGCTGGTTTGCCGGGGATGAAGGCCGCGCCCTGCTGGACTGGCTGCCTGCTGCGCTGGCCCGTGGTGTGGCTGCTGCACCATGAGCCTGACAGAACTGTTTGCCGTGCTGTTCAGTGCCGCGGGGGTGTGGCTCACGGGCCGCCGAACCATGCTGTGCTGGCCCGTCATGCTGGTGGCGTCCCTGCTGTATGGCGTGGTGTTCTGGCAGGCGCATCTCTATGCGGATACGGGGTTGCAGGGCGTGTTTGCAGCGCTTTCCCTCTATGGCTGGTGGGGCTGGCTGCGGGGCGTGCGGGACGAGGGCGGGGTGCAGATTGTCCAGCCCTCCCGTGCCACTGTGCTGAGTGGCGTGGCGCTGAGCCTTGCCGCCGGGCTGCTGATGGGGGCAGCCCTGTTCCGCTGGACGGATGACCCCAACCCCGTGCTGGATGCGCTGCTGAGTGTGTTCAGCGTGCTCGGGCAGGTCTGGATGGCCCGCCGCTATCTGGCCTGCTGGGTGGTCTGGCTGACGGTGGATGTCGTCTACACGGCGCTGTTTGTGGTGCGTGACCTGTATCTGACCGCAGGCCTCTACGCCGCCTTTATCATACTGGCGGTTATGGGGTGGAACCAGTGGCGGGTTGCGGCACGCAAGACCGGGGCTAATCCTGCCGGTTAATCGGCTGTCACCTGCTGGGGCGTCATACTGAAATCCTGAAACGCGACGGACCCTGCATGCGCAGGGAGAGAAGGAACCACACTGCCTTCTACAAAATTCTGGCAGCGTCGCTCCCTGCGTGCTTTGCGGCGAGTGCCCTGATTCTGCTCCACGCGCGGGGGTGCTGGCAGGGCGGCGCAGAGCGTGTGTTGTAAGGAAGCCGCAGAAAACCGGCATTCCAAGATAAGTTGCCTCTCCTACTTGACAATAATTCTCATTATCACGTAAGCGCCGAGTATCGGTAACGTATGTGTGGGCAGCAAGGTAGCTATGAGAATTTCGCGCTCTGTGACGGGTGTGCTCCCGGCGGTTTTACTGGCCGGGGCCTCCATATCTTCAGGTGCCGCGGCGGAAACGCTGCCTGTGGCGGAACGTCAGTCTGATACGGATAACACCGACAGTCAGGAGAAAGGGCGCAAGGCCAGCGCCCGGCCGGAGGTGGTGGTTGTTACGGCAACCGGGCGGTCCAGTGCCTCGGCCTCCACCAAAACCCGCACGCCCATTATCGAATCCCCTCAGACAATTTCCATTGTCAGTCGGGAAGAAATTGAACTGCGGGCGTCGCCCACCATTGCGGATGCCCTGTCCTACACAGCCGGGGTGCAGGCCGAACCGTCCGGGATTGATAGCCGCGTGGATGAAGTATCCGTCCGTGGGTTTGGCGCGGGTGGGTTTTCCTCCAACAATAACTTTGTGGATGGGCTGCGTCTGCCCTCTGGCGGGCAATGGACCCGTACCTCGTTTGACCCGTTTGCGCTGGAACAGATTGAAGTGCTCAAAGGCCCGTCCGGCGCGCTGTATGGCCAGACGGCGCCGGGCGGGGTGGTCAACCTTGTCACCAAACGCCCGACGGCCAAAAGTGAGGGCGAGTTCTTTGTGCAGGGCTCCGGTTTTACCAACCTGAATAACGGGCAGGGTCAGGCCTCTGGCGATGTGTCCGGCAAACTGAATAAGAGTGGCACGGTCATGGGCCGCGTGGTGGCGCTGGCGCGGTATGGTGGCACGCAGGTCAACAGCGTGAACACCGGGCGCTATTATATCTCCCCCAGCCTGACATGGCAGCCGACGGTCAATACAAAATGGACGCTGCTGGCCCAGTACCAGCGTGATCAGGGTGGTTCCACCTTCCAGTTCCTGCCCGCCACCGGCACGCTGTATCCGTCACATGGCCGGTACATCAAAAACGATGCGAATATCGGTGAGCCGGATTGGGATACGTTTGACCGCAATCAGGCGCTGATCGGCTCCTTTTTAGAGCACAAATTCAGCAAATATCTGACGGTGCGCAACAACACCCGCTACACCTATCTGGATACGCTCTACCGCGCCACCGTGCTGTCCGGCGATACGCTGAGCAAATGCGCCCCGACCATCAAAGGCTGCGTTGCGGGTGAGACCGTGAACCGCCGCGCCGTGGAAGGGCGCGGGCGCTCACAGGGGGTTGCGACCGATACGCAGATTGAAGGCCATGTGATGACAGGCCCGGTGCGGCATCTGCTCCTTGCCGGGACAGACTATTTTTATACCGACTGGAATCATGACCGCGATCTGGTCAGTTCCTCTCTGGTTCTGCCGATGCTGAATATTTTTGACCCGCAGTCCCGTGGGGCGGCCGGGTATAGCCGGGCGCTTTCTCCGCAGGTTTATACCTCCACGGAAAGCCGCCAGAATGGCATCTATTTTCAGGATCAGCTTAAATTTGACCGTCTGCGCGTCACCATTGGCGGGCGGCAGGACTGGGCGCGGGATGATACGCTGAATATCCTGACGAAAAAGCGGTATGTAACAAAATCCAACGCCTTCACTTGGCGCGCGGGCGGTGTGTATCTGTTTGATAACGGGCTGGCTCCGTATTTCAGTTACGCGGAGTCCTTCCAGCCGCAGGTGTCTGACCCGTCCAGCGCGCGGGATGGATTGCCCTTCAAACCCACCAAGGGTGACCAGTATGAAGCCGGGCTGCGCTACCAGTATGGCAAAAGCATTTACATCACCTTTGGTGGCTACCAGATCACCCAGACCAACATGACCACCCCGGACCCGGAAGGCACCATGTGCGGCACCGCCACCTGCCTTGTGCAGACGGGTAAAGGCCGGGTGCGCGGGCTGGAGCTGGAGGGGCGTGCAAACCTTGTGTGGGATACATCAGTTATCTTCACCGGCACCCGCAGCGATGCGAAAATTACGCGCTCGAATTACGCGGCACAGGTAGGCAATTATCTGCCACAGGCCCCCAAATGGATGGCGTCCCTGTTTGTGGACAAGCGTTTCCGCTCCGGCTTTTTGAGCGGGGTAGGGGCTGGCGGCGGTGTGCGCTATACAGGGCATAGCTATGGCGATACCGCCAATACGCTTTCCATCCCCGGCTATACGGTGTTTGACATGTTCCTGCGGTATGATTTTGGGGAGGCTCGGCCTCAGTGGAAAGGTCTGACCTTCTCCATCAATATGCGCAACATCGCCAATAAACGCTTTGTCGCGACCTGCACGGCGGTTTCGGCCTGCTATTACGGGCAGGGGCGGAGTGTGATCGGTCGTCTGGAATATCGCTGGTGAATTCGTCTTTTTTCAGCATCATTCTCTGTGTTCTGGCCGTTCTGTGCAGCATGGCGGCGGGGGTGAGTGTTTATCTGACGGCCGCGCGCCAGTTGCTGCTGCGTCAGGCTCTGCCTGCAAAAACCGGGCTTGGTCTGGCAGCAGTATTTGCCGTGGCGGCCCTGTGGCTGTTCTGCCAGACTATTGCGGTGGTAACGGCAGTTTTCGCGCTGGTGGTGGTGCTAATGAGTGTCTGGTCTCTCCTGCCGCTCTGTGTGGCGCTGGCGCGACGGGGGGAAGAGCCATCATGAGCCGGGACGGAAAGACTTTCAGCACGGATCAGTGGGTTTCTAAAGTTCTGGCGGCGGTTCTGCTGGGCGTGGTTCTGGTGTGCGGCCTGATGGGCGTTGTCGGGGTGCTGAGCCATACCGACGGCAGCCCGCGTTCCGCCTCCGGCCAGTATCTGATGTGGATGGCGGCACTTGTGTGGAGCATGTTGCTCAGCGTGTGTTTTCTCTTCCGCTCCGGGCGTCAGGCATGGGGCGGGCTGAGCGTGGCCAGTGCTGTGGTGTGGGGCCTGTTTTTTGTGTTGCGGAGTGTGCTGGCATGAAACTGCGTGCGGATTTTGTGCAGCTTTACCGCGATGTTCATAGCTGGGTCGGGATTATTGCCGGGCTTTTTCTGTTTGTGGCGTTTTATGCCGGGGCTGTCACCATGTTTGAGGAACCGCTGCAAAGCTGGGCCTCAGCCCCAGTCGCCCTCCCGCTGCCTGTCAGCCTTGAGCGCACACCGGAGCTTTTGCAAAAAGCACTGGCTGCCCATCCGGAAGTCCGGACGGATTACACCATTGCCGTGACACCGGAAGACGCTCAGCGGGGCCGCCTGACGTGGGACGGCAGCGGCGGTCAGGTGCACCATGCGCCAACGCAGGTGATGGCGGCGGGGCTGGATGCAGAGGGCAACCTTGTGGTGGTGCCCAAAACGCCTTCTGACGCCGCACGGTTTGTGGATGTTCTGCACCAGCAGGTCGGGCTGCCTTTGCCGCATACACCCGCCATGATTCTGATGGGCATTGTGGCGCTGCTTTATGCCATTGCCCTTGTGTCCGGTGTGATTGCCTATCTGCCGGCCCTGGTCAAAACGCTGTTTGCGGTGCGTCTGGGCCAGAGTGTGCGCAAACGCTGGCTGGATTTGCATAATCTGCTGGGGCTGTTTTCTCTGCCGTTCCATCTGGTCATGGCAATTTCCTCAGTGGTGTTTGCGTTTCACGGCCAGATTTTTGCCCTTGAACATCTGTTATTTCCCGCCCCGGTGGCAGGGCAGCATGGCGGCATGCGGGGAGGTGGGCATGATGGTGAGCATGGGGGCGGCCCTCGTCCCGACCCTGCCTCCGGCTCCGGCGTGCACGGTGTGATGCGGACTGGCGGAGGGGAGAGGGCCTCTCCTGCTTCTGTAAAGGAGAACTCTTCCGCGGCGGCGGCTGAGTCGGCTGTGGTTTCCTCGCATGAGGGCGCTTCGAGGGTGAGCCGTGTGGAGACATCCTCAGCGGCGGTTCCTGCTCAGCTCCCTGTTCTGGCACCAACGGATATTCTGGCTCTTGTGACACGGCAGGCGCCGGGGTTTGTGCCGGAAGTGCTGAATTATATGCAGCTTGGACATGGGAAGGATGTTGTCCGGGTGTTCGGGTATGATGCGCGATACCCCACGCGTGGCCCGACGGGTGGCTTTATGGTGCTGAATTCCCGCACCGGGGCGGTGCAGTCCGGCGAGTATATGCCGGGGCATCAGCCTGCAAAATTTGCGATCCTGACAAGCTTTTTTGCCCTGCATTTTGGCAGCTTTGGCGGCGCACCCGTGCGCTGGGGCTATGTGGTGCTGGGGTTGGCCGGGGCGTTTCTGTTCTATACGGGCAACCAGTTGTGGATTGTCAGCCGCAGGCGGCGGGAGCGGCAGAGCGGTGTGGTGGTGGAAACACGCGGCACCAGACTGCTGGCGGCGTTAACAACAGGCTGCACCACAGGCTGCGTGGCCGGTATTTCTGCTGTGTTCTGCGCGGTGCCGGTGCTCCCGTTTGGGGGCACTTATGGCGCGGTTTCCGCTGTGTATTACAGCGTGTTCTGCCTGTTTGTGGGGGCGGCTTTCTGCCTGCCGGGCCAGCGCGGTATTCGGCTTCTGCTGGGGGCTGCGGGGGTGGTGACGGCCTGCGTGCCGCTCATGCTCTGCCTGCACGGCGCGCATTTGCTGCGCACGCCGGAGGGGCTGGGCGTAGCAGGGATGGCCGCGCTGCTGAGCGCCTTCCTGTTTGCCGGTGCGGTAAAGCATACGCGGGAAATCTAGAAAAACCCTTTGGTAGACGGGAGGTTTACGTCTCCTACTTGCTGCCCAGAGCTGTCATGAAAAGCACAACGGCGGTGACACCGGTGTTATACAGCGCATGACAGGCGGCGGTCGTCCAGAAGGGGCTGCCGCGCCGGGATTTTGTGGTCAGGTAATAGCAGGCAAAAAAGCAGATGGAACCGCTTAGCCCCACATCCAGCGCCACTGGCCAGTTGCGCTGCGGGGCAACGCCGCTGCCGCTGGTATGGTGGTCCAGAGTGAAGAGCAGGGTCGTCGTTACAAACGATAGCCCCCACACCCAGAGCCGGTTTTTGAGAAAATGCTGGAAAATCCGGTGCGGCAGGAAAAAGAAAATAAAAGTTTCCATGACCGGGGCGAGCAGTAACGCCGAAAAAATAAAAAACGGCAGAGAGGAGGGGTTGGGTGTGTTATCGGTTGCCCCGAAGATGGACAAAATCATCAGCCCAGCGGCAGATAACAGCCTGCGCCAGCAGACAGCGCAGGCAGTAAAACCAGTTGATGGAAAAGCGGCTTTCTGCCCGTTCAGGGTTGCCAGTTCGCGTGGATGTGCTCGCTGGTGCTGGTGCTGGTGCTGGTGCTGGTGCTGGTGCTGGTGCTGGTGCTGGTGCTGGTGCTGGTGTGGTGTCTCCTGTGGTCTGGTCCGGGGTGGTCATGCGGGTGGCCTTATTTGGTCAGGAGAAAATGATGGTCCGGTGGCCGTTGAGCATCACACGTTGCTCGACATGCAGTTTGACAGCGCGGGCCAGCACCTGAGATTCCACGGAGCGGCCCGCCGCAACATAATCCTCTGCCGAAAGGCTATGGGTAACGCGGGCGGTTTCCTGCTCAATAATCGGGCCTTCATCCAGATCCGGCGTGACGTAATGGGCGGTGGCGCCAATCAGTTTGACGCCACGGGCATAAGCCTGATGGTACGGTCGTGCGCCCTTAAAAGACGGCAGGAAGGAATGGTGAATGTTGATAATGCGGCCATTCATCTCGGTAGAAAACGCATCGGACAGCACCTGCATATAGCGGGCCAGCACAATCAGATCGGCGCTGGTTTCCGCCACAAGAGCGCGCAGGCGGTCTTCCTGCTCCGCTTTGTTCTCCCGGTTTACCGGCCAGTAATAATAAGGGATGCCTGCCTGCGCGGCGGTGGTGGCGCTATCCTGATGGTTTGAGACAATGGCCACAATTTCGGCCCGCAGCCAGTTGACGCGCACCTGATACAGCAGGTTGAGCAGTGCGTGGTCAAACCGGGACACCATGATGATCAGGCGCGGCAGCACGGCTGCATCGTGCAGCCGCATGGTCATACTGAAGCGGGCAGCGACCGGGGCCAGACAGGTCTGGATTTCCGCAAGGCCGCCGGGCGCGGGCGCAGTAAAGGCCAGCCGCATGAAGAGCTGCCGGGCTGCCTGATCACTAAACTGGTGGGTTTCCAGAATGTCCGCGCCTTTTTCCGCCAGAACGGTGGAGACAGCGGCCACAATGCCCGGCTGGTCGGGGCAGGAAAACGTCAGAATAAAATGCATGGCGCGTCGGCGGTCCTTGTAGCGGCAGCGCCGCTGGAGGATGGCAGCGCGCGGGAGGGCACGGAGTGTGCCAAGGCCTGCGCCATCCGGCAACCGGCACCGGACGCGCCGCGCCATGCAGGCTGTGTGCCGGTGATGTGGATGACTCGCCTCTTTCCCGAATCGCGAGACCTGCGGGACACGGAAAAGAGTCAATCATAAAAATGTAAAAAAAGCTCTGAGGCGCAGAAAACTGCGCTTTACAGGGGAGTATGGTCCGGAAACCCCCTGCGGTTTATCCACAGAAGCCGGGGAAAGACTGTGGGAAAACTCTGTGGATAGTTTTGTGTAATGCTGACAGACAATGCAGTCTTGTCACGTTTCCCGGTTTGTTCTGTTCCTTCAGGCGGAACGCTCCCGCAGGTAGGCGGCCAGCACCACGGCTTCGTTCTGCTCGGTGTTTCTGGCCCCGAACAGCAACGTCATCGGGCCTTTGCGGGCCAGTGTTTCAAGCTGCTCCACACAGGCGGGGTTGGCATCCAGCTCGGCCCGGTAGCGCTGGCAGAAGCCCTCCCAGCGGGCCGGGTCATGGCCGAACCACTCGCGCAACGCGGTAGAGGGCGAAATATCTTTCAACCACAGGTCGAGTGCGGCGCGCTCCTTGCTCACCCCGCGCGGCCACAGGCGGTCCACCAGAACGCGGATGCCATCTGTGGGTGAGGGGGCGTCATACACCCGGCGGACCTGAATGCCCGCACCATGCCGAGCAGCGGAAGGGGGATGTGCGCCAGAATGAGCAGACATTCAGAATATCCTTTACGGTTGAGATCGCCCTGTTTCAGGCCGCGTGCAGAGCGTCTTCCAGCGTGGTGGCGGAGCCGAACACTTCATGCCGCAGCCGGTCCGTCGGAACACCGGCCGCGCTCAGGCCGCTGATCATGTCCTGCATAAAGCTTTCCGGCCCGCAGATGTAGTAAAGCGCATCCGCCGGGGTATTGGCGCGCACCCATTCCGGCGTAATGCGGCCCGTGTGAGCCGTGGTGCCGGTGGTGCTGAGGGACGCGGCCTCTTCCGCGCTGCCGTGCGTATAGAAAATGTCTGCCCTGACCACGCCTCTGGCGGACAGATCCCGCACCAGCGGGCCGAATGCTTCCGTCTGTGGGTTATGCGTGCCGTGGATGTACTGCAGGGGCGCACCCATCCCTGCCGGGCAGCCGAGCGATGCGGCGGCAGCGGCAGCAGCGCGGGTTTCCAGCATGGCGATAAACGGTGTCAGGCCCACGCCAGCACTCAGCAGCACAACCGGAGCGGCCGGGCTGCCGGGCTGCGGAGCGGGCAGCGTGAAGGAACCAGCCGGGGCTGACACCTGCAAGTCCGTGCCAGCCTGTGCGCTGTCATGCAGCCAGCCGGATACCAGCCCGTTGTCCGCCTTCCGGACGCTGATGCGATAGCTCTGGCCGTTGGGGGCGGAGGAAATGCTGTAATTGCGCCGCTGGTTGCCGTGGCCCGGCACCGTGACGGAAAAGCTGAGATACTGGCCCGGCTTATGCGCCATGACTGGCTTGCCGTCCGTTGGCACCAGATCATAGGAGGTCACGCAGGAGCCTTCCTGTGTGCGGCTACGGATGGTGAAGGGCCGCCAGCCTTCCCAGCCACCGGGGGCATCCGCATGCGCTTTGTAAATCTGGCTTTCCCGGCTGATCAGCACATCCGCCAGAAAACCGTAGGCTTTGGCCCATGCGTCCATGATGTCCGGTGTGGCGGCATCTCCCAGCACATGCGCAATGGCACCCAGCAGGGCGCGGCCTACATAGGGGTAGTGTTCAGGCCGGATGTTCAGCCCGACATGCTTTTCCGCAATGCGTTCCACCATGCCGCTCAGCGCGCCAAGATTATCAATATTGCGGGCATAGGCCAGCACGGCCAGCGCCAGCGCCGTGGGCTGCGTGCCGTTTTTCTGGTGAGCGCTGTTGAACAGGGCGCTGATGGCGGGGTCTGCCAGCAGGCGTTTGTACATTTCCGTGGTGATGGCCAGACCGTGTGCTTCCAGAGCGGGAACGCAGGCGGTGACGATGGCGCGGGTTTTGTCGTCGAGCGGGGTGGCCATGAACGGCTCCTGTTTAATAAGATGTATATTTCATACATCTTATAGGGCGCTGGCAAAAAACCTGTCAACTGGGGTACAGATAGCGGAATGCGCCTGACCCTGTACACAGATTACGCCCTGAGAACGCTCCTCTACCTTGGAGGCCACGCGGACCGCCGTGTGTCCATTCGGGAGGTGGCGCAGGCTTATGGCATTTCAGAAAATCATCTGGTGAAGGTGATCCATCATCTGGGCCGGGGCGGCTTTGTGGATACGCTGCGCGGGCGGCATGGCGGCCTGATGCTCTCCCGCCCGCCAGAGCAGATTAACCTTGGGGATGTGGTGCGCCATACGGAAGACGATATGGCGCTGGTGGGCTGTATGGTCCCGCCCGGCAAGGAAGGCAGCCGTGCGGGCGAGCAGTGTGTTCTGGCCCCTGCCTGCACCCTGCGCGGGGTACTGGGGGAGGCGCTGGGTGCGTTTATGGCGGTGCTGGATGGCCAGACGCTGGCCGACCTGCTACGGCCTTTTGAGATAAAAACGTTGCAGGCCATTACGCCGGAGGGCGAAAAAAGGGTGCCAGAAAGCGCATCGGAGAGCGTAATGGAGAACGCACCAGACAACGCGCCAGACTCCTCAAAAAAGACGGACTGAAGGCCGGGAACCCGCGCGATCTGTCTCATGAGGCGCAGCCGGGTCTTTTAAAATGGAATGAACGGATTAAAACCCGGAACGCCTCCCCGGATCTGCGGGCGGCGCAATAGAAGGGTTGTCTGTTTTCTCATGCTGCATTTCACGCCAGATTCACCTGCGTCCCTCATCGCTTTGCTGCTCTGTGGGCTGCTGGTCTGCGTGTTTGAGTTTGTGAACGGCTTTCATGATACCGCCAATGCCGTGGCGACGGTCATTTACACGCGCTCACTCCGCGCGGGCACGGCAGTTGTTCTGTCTGGCGCCATGAATTTTCTGGGTGTGCTGATGGGCGGGCTGAGCGTGGCCTATGCCATGGTGGAGCTTTTGCCGCCGGACGTGCTCTCCCCGCCTGACGGCACGCCTGCGGTGCCCATGCTGCTCTCCCTGTTTGGCACGGCACTGGTCTGGAATGTGCTGACATGGCGGGCGGGTATTCCCAATTCCAGCTCACATTGCGTCATTGGTGCCATTGTGGGGGTGGCGATTGGGGATGCGCTGGTGCACGCGCGCAGCCTGCGTGATGGCGTGGACTGGCATCAGGTCACTAAAGTTCTGGAAGCGCTGGCTGTCTCCCCCCTGCTGGGGCTGGTTGGGGCGGCGTTGTTTTATCTGGCCTTGCGCGCGGTGGTGAAAGACCCGGCTTTGTATCAGCCCCCCAATGGGCACGAACCCCCGCGAGGCTGGGTGCGCTGGCTGCTGGTGGCAACATGCAGCGGCGTCAGTTTCTCCCACGGGAATAATGATGGGCAGAAGAGTATTGGCCTGATTATGCTGGCAGTCGTCGGGTCGATGCCAGCGCTGTATGCGTTAAATCCGCAGGAGGCGCACCGGCTGCCACTTTCTGTCCCGCAAGCAACGCAGATTGAAAATCTGCTGAACCAGTATGACCATAATGGCCTTCGCGCGGATGCTCTGGCCGCTGCCACCCGCCTGAAAGCGGACAGTGAGGCGGCTCAGGTCAGGGAGAAAAAATCTGCCGAAGGACAGGTTGCCGGAGCAGGCGATGCTGCGACGCAGGGGGCGTTACGGTACCGCGTGACGCAGCGTGCGGATGTGTTTGAAGTTCTGGCCGGGCTGAAGCAGGTTGAGCATGGGGCTACCGCCCCGCAGGCAGAGCGTGCGCAGGCAAAGGCTCTGCGCCAGACCATTCAGTCAGTAGTGGAGTTTGCGCCCTGGTGGGTAAGGGTGCTGAGTGCTTTATGCCTCAGCCTTGGCACCATGATTGGCTACAAACGCATTGTCCGCACGCTGGGTGAAAAAATTGGCCGCACCCATTTAACGCCCGCGCAGGGGGCATCTGCAGAACTGGTTGGCGCAGGCCTGATTTTAACGGCTGGCTACACCGGCCTGCCCGTTAGCACCACGCATATCATTACCGCAGGCATTGCGGGCAGCATGATTGGCGCAGGCAGCGGTGTGCAGGGCGGCATGGTGGGGCGTATTGCTCTGGCATGGCTTGCGACCCTGCCTGTGACAATCCTGATGGCGGCGGGGCTGTTTTATCTGTTGAGTGCGTGACCTCACATAAGGTTTTCAGGATGACGTCCTGTTTATTTACTAAGCTGAACGGCGTTCCGTGATTGACAGGCCTTTGTAGAAAAGCAGGCTACACATCCCATGTGGTTCCGGTCTGGAATCCGAGAGGGAAGGCTGCGTCCTCCGGCTCATGGTACGCTGTCCGCGCATAAGTAGCCAGCGCGTGCTGAGTGGGACCGAAGCTGTAATCCCTGAAGGCGTTCCATCGGGGGAGGCTTAGGGAGCGTTTGCCCGGCATAAAGTCTTAACAGAACAAAATACTGATTTTACTAAACTATATCTTGGTCTTTTGAAGAGTAAGCTTTGCACGGAAGGCGTTGAATGTCTGCACGTGTATGCGGGTCACGGCTTCTGCTCCTCTGATCCCTGAGCATCTTCTATGACGAATCTGATAAGAGTTATTAATTTGAATAATCTATTTATGCGTTGACCCTAACTATATCCAAACATATATAGTCGACTCCAGGCAGAACAGAGCGCTCTGCCGGAGGGAGGATGGTATTCTCTGACAGAGCAAGGATTTTTTGAAAATTTTCCCTTCTGCTAGAAGTTGATCGGTCTGTTTTTGTCGGTCAGAGGGGCACTGGTAAGGCAGGTTGTTCTGCTTTGTCAGACGTATGCCGCATGCGCGGTTGCGTGTCCTTTTGCCTGATTTTCCATTGTTTACGAGGTAAAAATGGCGTACGCGACAACAAACCCCTATACAGGGGAAGTTCTTGCCACTTTCCCTGAAGCCACAGATCAAGAAGTGCAGACAGCACTTTCCAACGCTTATGCAGCGTTTGAGACATGGCGTGACACCCCGTTTGCAGAACGTGCACGCATCATGACGGCCGCTGGCGCCATTCTGCGCCGTGATGTGGACAAGTATGCCGCACTCGGCACGCTTGAAATGGGTAAAACGTTTGAGGAATCAAAGAAAGAAGTTATTCTTTCTGCGGAAATTTTTGAATATTACGCGAAATATGCAGAAGAACTGCTGAAGCCGGAAAACCTGCCGGTTGCAGATCCTGCTGAAGGAAAAGCCGTTCTGGTGCATGAACCGCTGGGTATCGTGTTTGCCATTGAACCGTGGAATTTTCCTTTTTATCAGGTTGTGCGGATTATCGCGCCGCAGCTTTCAGCCGGGAACGCTGTTCTGCTGAAACATGCGTCCAATCTGCCGCAATGTGCTGCGGCCTGTGAAGAGCTGATGAAGGAAGCCGGATTGCCGGCCGGACTGTTCCGCAATCTTTATGCGGCGCGGTCTCATACGGCTCTGATCCTGAATGACCCGCGCGTGTGCGGTGTTGCGCTGACCGGTTCTGAAGGTGCTGGCACGATTATTGCTGGCGTTGCTGGTAAAGCTTTGAAAAAAGCAACCATGGAACTGGGTGGCGCAGACGCTTTTATTGTTCTGGACGACGCAGACGTAGAAAAGGCCGTCAAATGGGCTGTTATCGGGCGCCACTGGAACGCCGGGCAGGTTTGCGTTTCCGCCAAACGTCTGATTGTGGCTGATGCGGTTTATGATCGCTTCCTTGAGCTTTACAAAAAAGGCGTTGCCGAACTGAAAGCGGGTGACCCGATGGACCCGGCCACGACGCTGGCGCCTCTGTGTTCTCAAGGTGCGGTGGACGATCTGCATAATCAGGTCACGGCCGCCATCAATCATGGTGCCAAGGTTGAAGTTATTGGGCCGGAAGTCCCCGGTAAAGGCGCTTTCTTCCGCCCGCTGCTGATGACCAATCTGCACGGTGATAATGAAGCACGGCATTGGGAATTCTTTGGCCCTGTAACACAGCTTTACCGCGCCAAAGATGAAGATGATGCTATCCGTATTGCCAATGATTCACCTTACGGTCTTGGGGGTGCGGTCTTCACCAAAGACGAGGCGCGTGGTGCCCGTGTTGCGGCTAAGATCCGCACGGGGATGGTGTTCATCAACCATCCGCTGGTGCCTAAGGCTGATCTGCCATTTGGTGGGATTGCCCGGTCCGGCTATGGCCGTGAACTGATCGGTCTGGGGATCAAGGAGTTTGTGAACCATAAACTGATCAACACGGTTGATATCGACGCACCGTTCTGATCAGGACTGCCAGCAGGTGTCTTACCGGACGTCTGCTGGCATTTCTTTTCTTGCCCATAAAATCTAAATAAACATTGAAATAGATGTTGTTTATAGAATTTTACAGAAATTCTTCCATGGAAAATTCCTGCAAAACCGATCTTCTCCGGCTTACTCCCTGAAAGAGGCTTGTGAAACTGATGGCATCCAAATCTGAAATTCTGATTGTCGGTGGTGGTGTGGCAGGACTGGCCCTTGCAACCCGTTTGGGAAAAACGATTGGAAGGCAGGGAAAAGCCCGTATTACCCTGATTGATAAGAGCTTCTCCCATGTATGGAAACCCATGCTGCATTGCTTTGCCGCAGGGACTGTCCTGAATGAGAATGATCGGATCAGTTTTATCTCACAAGCCAGCAGTCATCATTTTGAATTCTGGCCCGGAGAAGTAATTTCGGTAGACCGCACGAAGCGGGAAGTAGTTTTAAGTTCCCTCCATGCTTCAGATGGAACAAAGGTGCTGGAAAGCCGGACCTTGAAGTATGATGCTATTATTCTTGCTGTCGGAAGTTGCGCAAACGATTTTGGAACGCCGGGTGTGGCCGAACATTGCCTCTTTATTGATAATCTGATTGAGGCCAATTCTTTCAATGAGAAATTCAGGATGGAAATCCTGAAATCCTTTGCCAATAGCTCCAAGCTTGATATCGCGATTGTTGGCGGCGGCGCAACCGGAACGCAGCTTGCGGCGGAACTCCATAAATCGCTAGAGATCGTCGACCCGCTGAGTTTGCACGCATTCGGGAAAGCCCCGCCAAAGCTGAGTGTCACATTGTTGCAGTCTGGCCCGCGTATTCTGCCCGCTTTCCCTGAATCTGTTTCCATTGCGGCCCAGAAAGAGCTTGAGCGGCTGGGTGTGACAGTCCGCACGTCTTCCCGTGTTGCTGCCGCCGATGCAACGGGCTTTGTGTTAAAAGATGGCTCCCACATTACAGCCACCCTGCGTGTCTGGGCGGCAGGGGTTAAAGCGCCAGACGTGACAAAAGCCTATGGAGGACTTTCTCTAAACCGTTCTGGCCAGATTATGGTGAAACCTAATCTGAGTTCTGTTGATGATGACAGAATTTTTGCGATGGGAGATTGTTGCTTTATTGAGGAGGAGCCATTACCCGCAACGGCACAGGTGGCCCGCCAGCAGGCCCGCCATCTTTCACAGCATCTGCCCGCGTGGCTGGAACATGGGACGGAGATTCCCTCCTGTATTTTCCACAATAAAGGGGCAATTGTTGCTCTCGGGAATTACAATGGATGGGCCGCTCTGCCTGGTGGCACAGTACTGGGCGGCGGCATCATGCATGGGCTTTCAGCCCGCCTTGGGCATATTATGCTCTATAGAAAGCATCAGATTGAACTGTTTGGCTACTTCCGGGGAATGGCTTCTATCCTTGCAGACTGGATAGAAGCATTATCAGACCTCCGGTTCGGCTGGACTGAAATCTATAGATAAGGTCAGGTTTGGGGGTCAGCCGCTAGAAGTTTGAACCCACCGTCATCATGATAGCGAGAGGTGTTCCCAGAAAATAAGTGGGTGAGCCTGCTTTGACACTTGTTCCCCCGATCCCTTTGCTAACCTGTGAGGAATAAGAGGGGCTGGCAATCCCGCTTAGATATTTTAGGTTTGTTATATTCATGAAGTTCAACCTGATATAAGGGCTTTTAAGGAAGTGAATATCATTCACCTGATAGCCCATCCCTAAATCGACAGTTTTATAAGCGGGCATTCCCTGATCATTCATAAAGGTTGAATATTGGGCATCAACCCACTTGAATGTAATATCCGTGAAAAATCCTTTCCGTTTATATTGCAGCCCGATATTGGCCATGAATTTGGGGCTGGCCACCATGATTTTACCTTTGGTCGGCAGGAAATCGCCCGAGACGGGGAAGTTATTATCCATTGTTGCGTGCAGATATTGGGCATTCGCGTAAGCTGAAAGACCGTAATAAGAGTGTGATGCAATTTCCACGGTCGCGCCCTTAATGGTTTCTCCCCCGACGGATATTGCGCCGGAGGTCAGGGCGCCGTTCAGATAGAGTGATGTGGAAACCTGATGATTTTTAAGGTTCATGTTAAATAGAGTCGCATCAAAATTGAAGATTCCGTGGTAACGGAAGCCCAGTTCTTCACTCACAGCATATTCCGGTTTGACGCTTTTCTGGCCAGACTGAGAAATACCTCCCGTCGCTACGTTATAGATATTTGGATATGTGGTGATGGGCACGGCCGGGCGTGAGTTTGTGCTGGCGTTAAAATAAAGCTGCACAGTTTTGGATACGTTGAATGTCAGGCCAATTCTGGGCATGGGGCGGCTGTAGGAGCTTGAAAAATCCCCTTGCGGCCCCGGAAGCCTGTTGTTGCCTGATACGCTGTACATCATGTCTTTAAAGCCTAAGCTGATTAAAAATCTGTCGTGGAACAGACTTAAATCATCGCTGACGTAAAACTGGTTGATCAGGGTGGAGAGAGAATAATCGCCCCCGGCAATGGTTCGGCCGCTTGTATCTTTCAGAACGCGGCCGATTGTATCTCCGCTGCTATCCAGAGGAGAAAGACTGTTAAGCGTGCTGATAGTCCAGTGGTCGAGCCAGTAGCCAACCGTCACCTTGTTGTTTTTTCCGGCTTTAAGAGTGGTATAAAGGTTGATCCCTTCTGAATGCATGGTCTGGTCTGTGTTGGAACGTGCAGGGATTTTCCCGTTAATAATATTCAGGTCGTCCGTGTTGACGGCTATTTTTTCCGTGCCTGTATAGGTTGAACGGGGGTCAATATTTGTCTGTCCGGGGGCGTTGGTCTGTTCCCACCGGAAGTAAGGTACAATTTTCAGATCAAGGCCGGAGAGTTTCACATCATTATTCAGAGAAACAAGAACGTCCTTGCTGGTATAAATATAGGACTTCCAGTAGTTCGTCGTCTTGCCGTTGATATAATCGCTGGCAAATGTGCCTTCAGAAAAATTGTTATCAACCTTGTTGGCAGTCTCAAAATTTTTCAGCGTATAGAGGTTTGTGCGTGCGACATCGCGCAGGGAGCTTGACACAAACAGGCTGCTGTTTGCGATCGGGCTCCAGTCTTTTGTCATTTTAAAATCAAAATGGTGCTTTCTGTTCCGGCCGCTACCAGTGTAATTATTGGCGGCAGCGTAAGAATAGGATGTAAAAAACTTGATGCCGCTATTGCCCAGATAGCCGCTGTCGGCACGCATAAAGACCCGTTGTGCCGCAAAGGAGCCAGCGCTGTAGTCCAGATGCGCCTCGCGCTTTGCGGTGGGCGTTCTGATTGTTGCATAAACTTCGCCGCCAACACCAGTCACAAGAGGGTCCTGGAGGCGGGAGGAGCCGGGTATGAGCGTGATGCTGGAAAAGTTCTCGTTATCGGCCCAGTCTTCAACATAAGGGTTGTAGTAAGCAAGATTGGTGCCGGGCATGCCTTCAACCGACCACCCCATTTCAGTATGGTCAAGGCCGCGCACGGTCGTTTTGTCACGGATGGTCAGACCGTACGCATCGCTGCTGCCAAAATTGACGCCGGGCAGGTTGGCAATTATTTGCAGGGGGCTTGCCGCGGCAGGCTTCCGGGCAATAACGTCCGCATCAATCCCGCTGGCGGAATAGGGCGTTGTGCGCACATGCATCAGGCCGCCCCCGGAAGCTTTTCTTGTAAGGACAAGAACCTCTTCTTTTTTGGTCGGCTTTGTGTTTTTTGGTTTGTTTAATGTTTCGGCCAGCGTGCTTTCAGGCAGAATGACCAGAAAAAACCCGAGGAAAATGGATCTGTGATAAGACGGGGAGCGGTACATTGTTTACTGTCCTGATGCTGATGCTGATGCTGATGCTGATGCTGATGCTGATGCTGCGGGTGCTTTATGGCGTCCTATTTTTGTGCAAATGAAACATCCAATCAGGGAGATAAAAAATGGAATTAGCAAAGACAGATGCCAGTTATGGTTTTTTGAGAGCAGCCACGCGGTGGCAATAGGCGTCAGTGCTGCGCCAATATTGCCCAAAAATGTGGTAAAGCCTGCAACCATTCCCTTTCCGGTCTTCATGTAATCATGCACGAGGGACCAGATTGAAACCTGACTGACGCCGATGAAAAAAATTGAGGCACAGAGAAGAAGAACGCTAAGTGTCAGACTGCCCATATAAGACGAAATGAGCAGGGAAAACCCGGCAAGGGGTAGGGAACATGCGGGGATAAGCCGCATATGGTTGCCGGAAAGCAGCGTTTTTGCGTGTCTGTTAATCAGGAGTCCGGAAAGAAGCACGGAAGAATACAGTGTCAGACCCGTGGCGGCATAGAGCCAGCCCATCTGATTGTAACTGACATGCAGATACTCCATGAGATAATGCGGCATGGAGAGAGAAAAGAAGGACTGCACAGAGGTTGTGCAAAAATAGAGTGTTGCAAGGAGCCACAACGGTTTTGCTGAGAGAATGTCTCGATAATTTGTCTCGTTCTGCTGCACGGGTGCACTCTGCTGGTCCTGCGTTGCACGCAGCCACAGAAAGCTTATGATGATCCCGATGAGGGAGAAGCTATAGAACGGTGACGCCCAACCGAATCGTGTCGTCAGGGTTGTGACAATCGGGCCGGAAATGCTGGAGCCGAGATACATGATAGAAAGCAGAAACGAACTGGAAAGCGACCGCTGGGCAGGCGGGAACCAGTCATTCACCAGCACGATGCTGCTTGCCCAGTCGGGGGCCTGAAAGGCACCGAGCAGGCATCTGAGTAGCAGAAAGTCAAAAAAATTTCTGGCAAACGGAAAAAAGAAGACGCTCAGAGACCATGCAAGGCAGGCGGCAAACAGCACAACATGCGGTTTGAATCTGTTAATAAACCATCCGGCCGGGATCTGCGCCAGAGCGTAGATCCAGATCATACTGGACGCGAGGATGGTGGACTGGAGGTATGAGAAATGGAAGATCGTATTTATTTTTGGGGAGACCAGAATAAACGCGTTTCTATCAAGAGACATTAAAAGGTTGATGGGAAGAAGAACCCCCAGAAAAACAAGCCATTTCCTCTGTTTGAACGCGTATTTCATGGGGTATCTCACGGCGAAAATGGCAAAAGTCTTCCTGAAGAAGAGATTATTTTTTAAAAATAGTCCTGACAGTTCCATTTGTGTTTACAAAAGGACTTGTGACTTAAAACTGATAATTTCATTGATCTTTCCACGCAAGAAAAATTACGTAATTGAACATTTAAATTAAAATAACACGATATAAATAGTGGAATAGGCTGCGCGTCAAAAGGGAAAACGGGCAGGACTGGTGGGGCGTGTTCGTTCTGTAACGCGGAGAAAGAGAGGATTTTCCCCGTCATGCGGTAAAGTCTGGCAAGGGTGCCGGAGGCGTTTTTACGTCCTTGGCCATCACCGTCTTCCCGCCGTTCCCCGTCTTGCAAAGGCGGACGAAGGGGGAAGGAGTGGTCTCTGCGGATGGGATGATTGCTTTCCGGCAGTCTGATCGCCATTAATACAAGGGCGGATGCTGGCGGAAGGAAGGGTCATGTGAAAGCTGTGGAGGTGGAGTGGCTCGTTGATCAGCTTCCTAACCGGAGTGGCCGGGCACTGGCGCAGCAAATTACCACCCTTATTCACTCCGGGGTGCTGCCGGTTGGGGTGCGTTTGCCCGCTATCCGGGACATTGCTTTTGTGCTTGGGGTCAGCCCTGCCACGGTCTCCATTGTCTGGAGTGAGCTACGCCGCCGCGGTATGATTACCGGGCGGGGGCGGCGGGGCACCTATGTCAGCAGTGCGGCCATTGCCCCGCGCCCGATCCGGCGTGCTGAAAATGTAAAGCTGGGAGGTATCCCGCTGGATCTGTCCGGATACACACCGGACCCGGCACTTCTACCGCCTCTGCAATCCGCGTTTCTGCATGTGCAGGAGACGCCGCATTTGAACATCTATGCGGATGAGCCGATTGAAGCCTCTCTGAAGCAGGTGTGCCGGGCAGACTGGCCGTATGAAGCCGAAGCTCTGATGGCAACCAACGGGGCTTATGGCGGGCTTTTTGAAGCCATGCAGGCGCTGATCCCGCCCGGCAGCGTCGTGCTGGTTGAAGACCCGGTCCCCATGAGGGTGCTGGATATTATTGATTACCTCAAAGCCTCCGCTGTTGCGGTGCCCGGTGATGCGCACGGGCCCATTCCCGCCAGACTGTGCGCCGCACTCACGCGGCAGCCTGTTGCGTTTTTCCTTCAGCCCAACCTGAACGCCATTACCGGACGTGTCTTATCGGCAGAACGTATGAAGGAGCTTGCGGATGTTCTGAACGCCGCCCCGCCCGTCTGGATTTTTGAAGATGATGCGATGGCGTATTTTACCAGGGCAAAGCCTAAAAGCCTTGGGGTGTGGTGCAATGCGCAGGTGATTCATGTGCGCTCTCTCTCAAAAGCTCTGGGGCCGGATCTGCGTCTGGGTATTTTGTCCGCATCCGACAAAATCATTCGGGAAATACAGGCTTACCGGAGTTTTGGGTCTGGCTGGACGAGCCGTATCATGCAGGCCGCCACCGCGCGTTTACTGGCGGACCCCGAAACGACAACGCACCTGGAACAGGCGCGGCGGACGTATCAGGAGCGTCGTCAAAAATTGACGGACAACCTTGCAGGATATGGTTTTTCTTATGCAACCGGTGAGGGATTTAGTTTCTGGCTGCCGGTGCAGGATGAAGAGGGCGCTCTTGCCTCCCTGAATGCGCAAGGTATTCGGGTGACGGCGGGCAGGCAGTGTTCCCTGATGCCGCAACCCCATATCCGGTTTTCTATTTCTCATCTGAAAGACCGGTATGAGTGGGTCAGTGAATATCTGGCTCAGGCGGGGTTATTATCAAAGACGATCTGTTAAGGCGAGGGGAGTGGGGTTCCGGGGAAATCTTTGGAAAAGAAATGGGGTTTCTCCATATCTATTCGTCAAAAATATGTGTCGCGGTGCTTTCCTTGATAAACAGTTCCTCATATGAGCGAGAGAGCCCGGCGGGGGATTTGCCTACGCCCCAGCGCCAGAGTGTTTGTGCGTCTTCAGAAAACCGCCAGTAGGCTGCAACAATCACGTCCTCATCCAGCATTTCAAGAATTTCAAACTCCGTTGCAGAAAGCTGGCGCGCGCGGACTTTATTAAAGCGCGCGTTGCCGGACGTCAGGCCGGGGGTGCCGTTAAGGTCGGTCTTAAAATCCAGCGTCATAACCGGCTGTGTTGAGAGCGTGCTGTTTTCTGAATGATACCATATGAAATTTTCCGGAAATTTCAGAAACAGGTCTAACTTCATATGGTCAGGAAACTTACCGTCACTCCATGAGGATCTGGTGTTTTCAATCCGCCATACGCCATTGAATCGGGTGTTATCCGGAAGGCTCTGGTCTTGAGAATGCGTCATTTTATCTCTTTATTTCAGCGTCGGGGGGGTAAAGCGGCAGTTATTGAGAACGGGGAGGACGCTGCGTGCGTGTTCAATCCGGCTGCGCTCAAGAGTGGCAAAGCCAAGGCCGGGACTTTCCCCAAGGGCGGTGGTGATAATACCCAGCGGGTCCACCACCATGCTCGCGCCGATATTGGAGGGCCCACATTCCCCAACGGCAACCACATAACAGGTGTTTTCCAGCGCACGGGCGACGTTCAGGATCTCCCAGTGCCGTTCCTTGTTCGGGCCGCGCAGCCATGCTGCGGGGATGGCAAGAACGTCTGCGCCGCTGAAGGCAAGATGGCGCGCGACTTCCGGGAAGCGGATGTCGTAGCACGTCATGAGCCCCACTTTCATGTCCCTGACCCGGATAATGGGGGGCAGGTCCTGCCCGGGGGTGATTTTATCGGACTCACGTTTGTCAAAGGCATCATAAAGATGCAGCTTGTTATAGGCTGTTGTCAGAACGCCATCTTGCAGCACAACCAGCGTGTTAAAGAGCCGTCCGTCCGCATTGGGGACCATGACGCAGCCAGCAACCGTCAGCCCGTGGGTGTGCGGCAGTAGTTCTGTGATGAACGGGCCCTCAAGCGGCTGGGCAGTTCTTTCTAAAAGACCGGGGTCACTGGCATTCCGGGCGAGAATCCCTTCGGGCAGAACAAGAAGGTCCGCATGTTCTGATCTGGCTCTTGTGATCAGGGCCCGGCAGGACTCAAGATTGTCCTGCCACTCTGGTGCGACGGCAAACTGTCCAAGAGCGACTTTCATATTTTCACTTCAGCTATAAAAAAGAGGAAACCAGAAAGGAGTGCGTCACATTTTTGTTGAGCCGGATTTTCTCTGTATCCCTGCTGCTCGGTAAAGACGGTGACTCCTGCATAAAGGGTCACGCGGAAACAGCGCAATTGCTATTATGTTATTGTTCATTTCTGGCTGTTTTTTAGAGCGATCCGCAGAGTATTAGAGAGTGGTTTCCAATACGGAAATCTCCTGTCTGGACGTCTGTTGCAGGCAGCCGGGCCTGCGCCGCGATCGTTTAAGCGGAATGGGGCCGATCTTGCCGCCCCGCAGATGCTTCCCGCGTCTTTGCCGGAGGAGTGAAGTCCGGGTAAACCGGGGAGAGGACTTTCGTCACGCAACGTGACAGGCCATGCTTTTTCAACGCATGATAGGGCAGAGTTTGCCTGTTATGGAGAAGAGAGCAATGACACAGTCCCTCAAGACCGTTCTGGTGACAGGTGCCACGGCAGGGTTTGGCCACGCCATTGCCCTGCGGCTGGTAAAGGACGGGTATCGCGTAATTGCAACAGGCCGCCGGCAGGAGCGGCTGGACGCGCTGGCGCAGGAAGCCGGGCCTGCGCTGCTGCCGTTTAAGCTGGATGTGACCGATCTTGCCGCCGTGCAGGCGCTTCCCGCGTCTTTGCCGGAAGGCTGGCAGGAGGTGGATGTGCTGGTCAACAACGCGGGTCTGGCGCTTGGGCTGGAAAAAGCGTGGGAAACCAGCCCGGCTGACTGGGAACGCATGATTGCCACCAACGTGACCGGGCTTGTGGAAATCACCCGTGCGCTGCTGCCGGGCATGGTGGCGCGGAACAGCGGGCATGTGATCTCGCTTGGCAGCACGGCGGGCACGTATCCGTACCCCGGTGCGAATGTGTATGGCGCGACCAAGGCGTTTGTGGACCAGTTTATGCGCAACCTGCGGAGTGATCTGCTGGGCAAGCAGGTGCGGGCCACAACCATTGCGCCGGGCCTGTGTGGCGGCAGTGAGTTCAGTGCCGTGCGTCTGGGGGATCAGGCCAAGGCGGATGCCGTTTATAACGGCACAAAACCGCTGCTGCCGGAGGATATTGCAGAAACCGTAGCGTGGGTTCTCGCACTTCCCGCGCATGTGAACATCAACCATGTGGAAATGATGCCGACCTGTCAGGCCTCCGCCGGGCTGGCTGTGGACCGCACAATGGCGGGCTAAGGCCTGACGTTTTGATGAAAAATGCCGTGCCCTCGCAGCGGGGGTACGGCATTTTTATGTCTGGTGTTTTGCGGGTTATCGCGTTGGCGAGATCTTGTCGGCAATGGCCTGCTGGTGGTCCCGCAGGGCCTGATCCTTTGCCTGTTTGGCCGCAATTTTTTCTGCGGCTTTGGCTGTTTTTCTGGCCTGCATCCGCTCAAGCCGTTCCTTCAGCGCCATGCGCTCGTACCGGATGCGCTGGCGGATCCAGTTGAGCAGGCCAGACAGTGTGACAACCAGAATCCCCACAAAGGTCCAGCCATCCAGCGGCTGATGGAACACCAGATAGCTGAGCGCGACGCCCCACACCATCTGGCTGTATTGCGGCAGGGCGACGCGGTTGGCAGGGGCGCGGGCGGTTGCCATCATCATCAGCAACTGGCCGAAGGCAGCCAGAAACCCATAGCCAAACAGATAGACCCATGTGGTCACCCCGTGCGGCCATGAGGCATGTGCCCACATCAGAATCCCGTTGCCAATCAGCGGGCCAGCCAGACTGGAGCCGAACAGAGACAGCCGTGCGCTGTTCTGCCCGGCCAGACGGTAGGCAATGACGCTCCCGGCATTGGCGATGGCGGCAATCAGCGCGCACAGATGCCCGAAATGCAGCGCCCGCACGCCCGGACGCAGCACAATCAGCACGCCTATAAAGCCGAGGACCACGGCCAGCCACGCCCAGGCCGTCACTTTTTCCTTCAGCAGCACTACGGAAAGAATGGTGACAAACAGCGGCATGAGGAACATCAGCGAAAGTGCTTCGGGCATGGGCAGCAGCATGAAGGCTTCCACGCTGGCGGCGGTTGCCACAAAAGTACATACGGCGCGCAGGGCCCACATGGCGGGCTCCTGCGTGCGGAAGACATCACTGTAGGCTTCCCCCGGCTTACGGATGAACGGCAGCAGAAGAAGGCCGAAAACCCCGCCGGAAAACGCGACTTCAAACGGGTCAAGCTGCCCGCCGAGAAGCTTGGAGAACGCATCACTGATTGCGTAGGAGGCAAATGCCCCCAGAGCCAGCGTAATGCCGGAGAAGAGAGTTTTGGGGTCCATAGACTGCCTAAAAATGTTGTGCTGGTCGGGGGCTGTGGGTGAGGGCTTGAAGGGTGCGGGCCAGCATGGCCCGGCTCCTTTCCCGCACTAAGCAAAAAACGGCACGGGTTGGAAGTACATTCGGTCTGGAGAGGCTGGGGGGAGTGCAGGGTTGCATTTCCCTGCCAGCTTGAGCAGGAGGGGCGAACATTCTATACAGACCGCAAGGGGATGGGGTTCCCCCTTTAACCGCCCTTGCAAGCTGATGACTCCTGCCGTAACGATCTGGCGGGAGAGGTGCGACCTGTTCCCGCCGCAGCACGGCGGGCGTTCTGGATGGCCCGCCGGAATGAAGGGGCCTTATATGTCTTTTGCTTCCTGTCTTCTTGTCATGCTTGGCGGTGCGCTGGGCACGCTGGCGCGCTATGCCGTGACAGTGCTGACAGCCCCGCTCAGCCGGACAATGCCGTGGGGCACCATGGTGGGCATTAATGTGGTGGGGTCTTTTATCATCGGGTTTTTCAGCACGCTCACGCTGGCGGACGGGCGCTATCCGGTGTCTGACAATACCCGCCTGTTTGTCATGATGGGCCTGTGCGGTGGCTACACCACCTTTTCCTCCTTCAGCCTGCAAACGCTGGACCTGCTGCGGAGTGCGGCATGGGGCCGGGCGCTGGCGAATGTGACGCTCTCTGTCCTGCTCTGCATCAGCGCGGTCTCGCTCGGCCACCTGCTGGCCACGCGCCTAAATGGCCAGACCCTACAGCTTACGCAGGCGGAGGAGCAGAGTGATATGGAAGGCGAGATGGAGGGCTGAGCCATTGCAGATCAGGTGAGCCTCTTTTACCCGCCCATTTTTTACCTGTCTGTTCCTGCGCGGATGGCTTTAGGCTTGCATTCCCCACCGGATTAGCGCATCTGTGCAGGAAGCGGGTGCTTTTATCCGGGTTCTTGACGCATGTTGCGTCTGGTTTATCTCCATAAAAGTTATGATTTCGTGTGTGTTTTGTGCACGACCGCGTTTGTTTGAGAAGGAGCCTTTGTTATGGCAACAGGCACCGTAAAATGGTTCAACCCCACAAAGGGTTATGGTTTCATTCAGCCGGAAGATGGCGGTCAGGATGCGTTCGTTCACATCTCTGAACTTGAGCGCGCTGGCATGCACACTCTGAACGAAGGTCAGAAAGTGTCTTACGAGCTGGAAGCTGGCCGTAACGGCAAGACCTCTGCTGTTGGTCTTAAAGCGCTCTGAGCCTTTAAACCGCAGAGATGCTGTCTGGAAAAGCCGTCCTTCGGGGCGGCTTTTTCTTTTGGGGGCAAGAGGATGGGTGCAGGGTGATGCCCCCGGTTTAGGTGTTCAGGTATTATGCGGGTCTACGCTCTGGAACCCGTAGGTTTCATAGCGTGTTTTTAAAACACCATTTTCAACATCCACCACCATAAAGCCCTCTGGCGTGCCATAGCGTGTACCGTGCCACCAGTTGCCGGACACAGCGCCGCCCGTAATGTAGGGCACGCCATGCCAGTCCACCCGTTCCAGAATATGGGTGTGGCCCTGTAGCACGCCAATGACGTTGCAGGTGTCAAACAGCGGCAGGACCTCATGCGCGTTGACAACGCTGATACCGTGATGCGTCTGCGGTTTTTCCGGCGGGGCGTCATAATCCTCCACGGCTGTGACCAGCGGAATGTGGGTGATGACAATAATGGGCGTCCCGGTGGGCTGCGCGGCGAGATCCTTCTTCAGCCAGACAAGCTGCGGCGCATCAATCCGGCCTTCATACATGCGGTCTGCCGTAATGCCGATGGAATCCAGCACAACAAAATGCACGCCTTTATGGTCAAAAGAGTAATAAAGCTGGCCGAACTGGTCCTCGAAGTATTTTTTACCGTAAAACGGGTCCGTCGGCTGGGCACCGCTTTTGGTATACACACCAAAACAGTCATGGTTGCCGATGGTGTGGTGTACCTGCATGGTGAGGTCATTCGCCGTGCGCTTGTATAAATCCATCAGCATGGTGGCGCGGCCTGCATTGACGCCCAGCGCATCAAACACATGATCCCCGCCCTGAATGGCAAAATCCGCCGGAATGGTCCGCGCTTTCAGAAACGCGGTATGGCAGCCCGCATTGGCGTTCAGTTCCGGCTGGAGATGGGTGTCGGTAATGAACAGGAACGTGAAGGGCTCATGCCGGAGCAGCGGGGGGCGGCTGGGAATGGCGGCGAGTGAGCGCGTGAGGGGGGCAAATGTCAGGCCCGCAGTCAGGGAGAGAAACGTGCGGCGGTTAAACTGGACCATGAGCGGCGATTTCCGTTTGTCTGGAAAGGGTGAACAGGCACCCTCACTGTGCGCAAAACGGCGTGTGCTGCCAGAGCTGTCACAAATGTTTAATATGCAGGCGGCTGTGCGGCGCGTGGGGGGCGCAGGCTCAGGGAATAACGATATCCATGCCGCATTTAACCCTGTCCAGCGCAATCAGGCTGTGGAAACGGGCGATGGACTCGTTTCTGGAAAACAGCTCACGGGTAATCTCTTCATACGTCGTCATGTCTTTTGCGACGATAATCACAACAAAGCTGATCCCGCCCGTCACATAATAACATTGCTGGACGGAGGGTGAGGCCTGAAACAGCGCCTTGGCGGCATCAACCGTTGCAATCCGCTCATCCACCAGATGCACCTCGACAATGGCTGTAATGCTCATCTGCACGGCGCGCACATTCACCTCGGCACAGTTCCGCGTGATGATTCCCGCTTTTTCCATGCTGGCAATCCGTCGCTGCACGGCGGCGGCCGAGAGATTGACCCGGCTGGCAATCTGCCGTTGCGGCATTTTATTGTCACGTTGGAGCAGCCGCAGGATGGCTTTATCAAAGGAATCCAGAGCGCGCGGGGGAGGATTTTGGGCCATAGGTGAGTTTTTGTTGCATTTGGGGCCGTAATCAAGAGCGCAAAGATCATCTGGGTGATGATATGTCCCGGATGTTCAGGGAGACGGAGCATCATGACCCACACCGGTGACCATTCAGCGGCCCACACGGGAGCCCAGACGGGGCGCGGCGTGCTGTGCGGCGCGGGTGCCGGTGCGCTGTGGGGGCTGGTGTTTCTGGCGCCGGAACTGGTGCGGGATTTTAACCCGCTGATGCTGGCTGCCGGGCGCTACCTTGCCTACGGGGGCATTGCCGGGGTGCTGATCCTGCCGCGCTGGCGGCGGCTTTCCGGCCTGCTGAGCGGGCGGGACTGGCGGGCGCTGTTCCTGCTCTCTCTGGCGGGCAATACGCTGTATTATGTTCTGTTGTCTCAGGCCGTGCAGAGCGGCGGGATTGCCCTGACATCCCTGATTATCGGGTTTCTGCCGGTGACCGTTACGGTTATTGGCAGCCGGGATCAGGGGGCTGTGCCTCTGAAAACTCTCGCGCTTTCTCTGGGGTTATGCGTGGCCGGGGTGGTGTGTATTGGCTGGCAGGGGCTTTTGGGGCCGCAGGCGTCCGGCCGCACGGTGCAGGGCATGTTGTGTGCGGTTGGAGCGCTGGTGTCCTGGACAGCCTATGCCGTGGGCAACAGTCGGTGCCTGAGCCGCCTACGGCATGTATCCGTGCATGACTGGAATTTGCTGGCAGGCGTCGTGACGGGCGCGCAGGCTGTTGTGCTGGTGCCGTTTGCGCTGCTGGCGCAGGCGGGGCCTCATTCCGCAGAGGCATGGGGGCGGTTTGCCGGTGTGTCCGTCGGGGTGGCGATTTTGGCGTCCATGTGCGGCAATGCCTTGTGGAACCGCATGAGCCGCCTGCTGCCTCTGACCATGACGGGCCAGATGATCCTGTTTGAAACGCTGTTTGCGCTGCTGTACGGATTTTTGTGGGAGCAGAGGTTGCCGCATCCGCTGGAACTGGCGGCCTTCGGGCTGGTGGCAGGCAGTGTTCTGTCCTGCGTGGCCGTCCACAGGAAGCATGTCCCGGCTCAACAGGCTTCCAATCCGGAAACTCCCTGCCAGACAGAGGTTGCCGGGCAGGGAGTTTAAAAAACCTTTTTACTCAAAAAGGTTATTCAGATGGCATGCGGTAGAGGGCGCAGAGTTTGTTGCCGTCCGGGTCCCGCAGATAGGCCAGATAGAGGTCTCCCGTGGGGCTGTGGCGGACGCCGGGCGGGTTTTCAATGGCTTCCCCGCCATTGGCGACGCCTGCTTTGTGCCATGCGTCGGCTTCTTCCGGGCTGGCGACGGCAAAGCCAATGGTGCTGCCGTTGCCAGCCGTTGCGGGCTCACCGTTCAGCGGTTTTGTGATCACCAGACGGCCGCCGCCATGCGTGTAGGTCAGGCGCCTTTGGCGTTCGGTTCCGCCGGGGCGCAACCCATGGCGCCCAGAACGGCATCATAAAACTGTTTGGAGCGGGCAATATCGTTACTGCCAAGCATGATGTGCTGAACATGAAGCGTGTTTCTCCTCACCCGGTATGGGTGCCGCAGAGTAGCGCGATACCGGATGGCGTCAAATCCATCCCCATGCAGAGCCTGTGTGCAGAAAACCGCGGGCTTATGGCAGCCCCATGCCGCCATTTGCGCCGAGAATCTGGCCTGTCATGTAACTGCTGTCATCCGAGGCCAGAAGCACGTAGGAGGGAGCCAGCTCCACCGGCTGGCCGGGGCGCTTCATGGGAACGCTTTCCCCAAATTTTTCGACATTTTCCATGGTCTGCCCGCCACTGACCTGAAGCGCCGTCCAGAACGGGCCGGGGGCGATGCCGTTGACGCGGATACCTTTTTTAACAAGCTGTTTGGCCAGCCCTTTTGTAAAATTGGCAATCCCTGCTTGGTGATGGAATAGTCGAGAATATTGACGGACGGCTCATACGCATTGGTGGACGATGTGAAAATAATCGTGGAGCCGGGCTGCGTGTGCGGAATCACCGCTTTGGTCAGCCAGAACAGCGCGTAGAGATTGGTCTTCATGGTCCAGTCGAACGCCTCGGTCGTGACGTCCAGCAGATCATCATGTGTTTGCTGGCGGCCCGCGCAGTTGACGAAAATGTCCAGACCACCCAGCTCTGCAACGGCTTTTTCAACAAGCTGCCTGCAAAAATCCTCATCCCGCAGGTCCCCCGGCAGAGCGACGAATTTGCGGCCTTCCTTGCGGACCAGATCCCCGACCTCGGCGGCATCTGCTTCTTCCTGCGGCAGGTAATTGATGGCGACGTCCGCCCCTTCCCGCGCATAGGCAATGGCGGCGGCACGGCCAAGGCCGGAATCTCCCCCGGTAATCAGTGCCTTGCGGCCCTTGAGTTTGCCGCTGCCCACATAGGATTTTTCACCGTGGTCTGGCAGCGGCGTCATTTTGGAGGCAAGGCCCGGCCAGGGCTGCGGCTGCGCCTTGAACGGCGCATGCGGGTAGAGAGAGCGGGGGTCTTTGAGGGGGGAGGAGGTCATGGCGTTCTCTTTCACAGTCTGGGCCGCCACAGTCTGGGCCGCGGCAAGGTTGATGAACACGGGCGTCCCGGCCGCAGCCGCAAGGCCCGCCATTTTCAGGACAGTCCGGCGGGAGGGGGTGTGTCCGGGGGCTGGTGTCTCATCCGTCATGCGGCTGTCCTTTCGCATCGGGCCACAGCACGGCGCGTCAGGCGGGAGGTCTGGCCTGGCGTCTGCTGTGTTCAGGTGTGCCTGTGTTTCGGTGGGCCTGTATTTCAGTGCGCCTGTCCGGCCCGTGGCTTTGAAGTTTATAACCCAGACGCCCCGGCGACGGCGGGGTTCCCTTATGGGGGCTGTGCAGGGTGCATGGCTGGTGGTTGGTGTGTAGTCCGCGTGGGCGGCCTTTGTCCTGCTGGTGGATTTTGTTAAATAACAGGAATGACTGAGGGCAGGCTCTGTCCTGTGTTTGTGGTGTCGTCATGAGGGGGAGAGACGGAATGTCCGACGTGCCATGTCTGGAAACGGAGCGTTTGCTGTTTCAGGCGCCGTGCCGGGAGGATTTTGAAGAGTTTGCTGCCATGTGGGCAGACCCGGACGTGGCGCGCTATACGTGCGGCACGCCGGAAACACCGCAGGCCGCGTGGGGCAGGCTGCTGCGCTACAGGGGTGTTTGGGGCGTGATGGGCTTTGGCTTCTGGAGTGTGCGGGACAAGCAGACGGGCCGGTTTGTTGGTACAATTGGCTTCCATGACGCGCATCGGGATGTGACGCCCTCTGTCATGGGGGTGCCGGAAGCAGGGTGGGTTCTGGCTTCATGGTGCCATGGCAAGGGGTTTGCCACAGAAGGGGTCAGCGCAGCCTGCCGGTGGCTGGATACGCAAACACCTTACAGACGCTCGGTGTGTCTGGTGTCTCCCCGCAATACGCCCTCCATCCGCATTGCGGAGAAACATGGATTTGTGCTGTTTGCAAAACCGTTTTTTATGGGGGAGGAAACACTTCTGTTTGAGCGTTATGCGCCAGAGTGAGCGTTTCTCCCGCAAGCGGGCCGGTGGGTTAAACGTGCCCTAATGTCCGCCGCAACGTGCGGTTTAAGGGTTCAGAAAACGTACGGCTGATCACGCTGGCCAGCAGGCCGGAGCCGATGAGGAAGGCGGGCAGAAGAGCCACGCACTCCAGCCCTGTTCTGGGCACGGTTTCTGGCGGCAGCACGGTGCGCAGCAGGCCGAGAATAATCAGGTGAAACAGGTAGAGTTCATAACTCAGGCGGCCTGTTTTCTCCAGCCCGCGCAGCAGGCGGGAGCGGGTGGCAAGCGGCCCGTTTTCATGGTGCGCGGAGGCAATCAGAAGGATCGCGGCCCCCAGCGCCATGACGGACACCCCCCAGATATTGGTCGCGCCGATGGAGCGCCAGAGATAGAGCCAGACCATGCCGAGGATAATGGCAGGCTGGAGCAGCCGCGCCGCCAGACCCTCCAGCCGCCAGCGTGTGGCGATCACAGCGGCCATGCAGCCAATGGCAATGCCGTCAAACGAGGCGAGATAGGCAAACAGAAATCCGGATTCATCATCCTGATGCGCCATGCGGTATAACGGCCCGACCACCGCCACCAGCCCCCAGAACAGCATGATAAACGGGGTACGGCGCAGGGTGAGGGCCACCAGCGGGAAGGTCAGGTAAAACACTTCCTCCACGGAGAGGGACCATAGCACGCCCAGCGCGTAATTCGCCCAGTCATACCGGGCGATAAACAGGTTCATGCTGAAGGTGAGGGACGCCAGATTGGCCCGCATCATGGCGGCAAGCGGAGACAGGCCGGGAATATGCGTGTTGAAAATGGGCAGTCCGGCCAGTGCAAGTGCATTGACCAGCGCCAGCAGGAGCAGCAGGCACGGCACAATCCGCGCGATGCGGAAGGCGTAAAAGGTGCGGGCCTGTAAAGCGGCAAGACGGCCCCAGCGGGAGAGGCTGTTGCTGGTGATCAGAAAGCCGGAAATCACAAAAAACAGCGTGACGCCGTAATTGCCATTCCGCGCCACAGCCCGCACGGCCTCTGGCGTGATAAGGGCCGCCAGCGCGGATTGACTGAGCGGATAGGCAATGCAGAAATGGTGGAACAACACCAGAAGAATGGCGATGCCCCGCAGCAGGTCAATCCGCCGGTTGCGGTGGCCGGGGGTGACGGGGGGCGCTTCAGGCGGGAGGAGCATGGGGAACCTGACTGGCAGAAGGAGATTTGAGGCACGCTTCTGGCAGCGGTTCGTGGTTAAAATAGGACGATACTGTAATAAAAAACCCCACAGGTGAACAGCGTGTTCCGCTGTGGGGTTTTCAGGTCATCTGGTAAGGTTAAAACGCTGCGGAAGAGCTGCTGCGGGGTCAGGAAACCCCGGCCATGCGGGCAAATTTGCGCTGGCGGCTGAAGAACAGCTTTTCCGTTACAAAAAACGCCAGATCCTGCACCTTGCTGTGCGGGGTGAGGCCGATGGTCTTGAACACCATGCTGGTCACGCGGCGCAGGTGGCGCGGCTGATAGTTCTTCATGGCGCGGGACATATAGGCCGCAATGCAGCGGTTATGGTCGTAGGGCAGGGAGGGCGGTTCGTTCGTGGTGTAGTAGGCGGAGGCGAGTTCATCATCCTCGCTTTCCGTCACCCGGCCCAGCGCAATCCGGGCGCGTTGCAGGGTGCTGATGCGCTCGCGCTTCAGGTAGCGGTGCATATGGTCATAAAACAGTTTGAAATGCCGGAATTCATCGGCTGCAATCTGTTTGCACAGGGCTTTCAGCACAGGTTCTTCCGTGGCATCGGCCAGCGCGGAATAGAAGGAGGAGGTCCCGGTTTCCACCATGCAGCGGGCAATCAGTTCCCCCGTGCGGGAGCCACGCACGGACTGATCGACTTCCAGCGGGATATGGTAAAAGTCGCGGTAGCGCTGGAAGGCGGCCTGATAATCCCATTCCGGGTCAGCCAGCATGGCCCAGCGGCCCAGCGCGTCCCCGTGCTGGATTTCTTCCACCGCCCAGTGGTCTGCCGCCTGTTTGAAGTCCGGGTCATCATGAAACACGTTGTTCAGATAGATGGCGTAGTCCACGCTGTTGCGTTCCACCACGGCTGCGGCCTTGATGGCGGGCACAAGCTGGGGGTCCACGCGGGCGGGGTCAAATTCGTCCCAGGGTAGCTGGTCAATCTGCCAATGTTTCATCTGCGCCGGGGCTCCCGTCCTGCTGCTCTTAAACCTGTCTGTAGGCGTCAGGCCGTCCGCACGTTGCCGTGTGCGCAGGATGGCCCGGACTGTTGCTCTAGACCATTCCCGTGCGGGACGGAATGGCATGACAAAAAAAGACAGTGCGGGCGGCCCGGCGGGTCTGGGCGGGGGTGTCAGACCTGCCGGAGGGGGTGGCGCGCCTCAGACCGTCGGGGCGATGGCGGGGGAATTGCTGGCCGTGGCGGGTGGCAGCGGGCGGGGGCGGCGGTTTTCATCCAGTGCGACGAAGGTGAAGTCCCCTTCCGTCACCTTGGAAGTCAGGTGCGTGTGGCGCGCGCGCCGCCATGTCTGCACATGGATGGTGAGCGACGTGCGGCCTTCCCGCGTGATGTTGGTGTAAATGCTGACTTCATCCCCCACCACCACGGGTTCCAGAAAAACAACGCCGTTAATGGCGACGGTTGCGGCGCGCCCGTTGGCCCGGAAGGCCGCCGTGGTGCCCGCGGCAAGATCCATCTGTGAGATGATCCACCCGCCGAACACGTCCCCCGCGGGGTTGGTATCGGTCGGCATGGCGATAACGCGGATGGTGGGCACACCGTCTGGCAGATGGGAGGCAGAAGCAGCAGGCATAATATCAGGGCCCTTTATCAGGAAGGAAGGCGAGGGTTAACGGAAGGGTGGTTCATCAAAACCACGCAGCTTGCGGGAATGCAGCCGGGTGACACCCTGCTGCCGGAGCAGACGCATGGTTTCAATACCGACCATCAGATGCTGGCTGACCCGCTCACGATAGAACGCATTGGCCATGCCGCGCAGCTTCAGTTCTCCGTGAAGGGGTTTGTCCGACACACAGAGCAGCGTGCCGTAGGGCACCCGGAAGCGGAAGCCATTGGCCGCGATTGTGGCGGATTCCATATCCACAGCAATGGCGCGGCTCATGTTGATCTGGGTGAAGAGATGCGCCAGACGCAATTCCCAGTCCCGATTATCGGTGGTCATGACGGTGCCGGTGCGCAGGCGCGTCTTGATGGCGGAGTCGTGCAGGCCCGTTACCAGAGCGGTGGCCTCCTGCATGGCCACCTGCACCTCGGCAATCGGCGGGACGGGCACCCATGTTGGCAGGTCGGCGTCCAGAACGTGATCATCCCGCACATAGCCGTGCGCCAGAACGTAATCCCCCAGCATCTGGGAGCGGCGCAGGCCCGCGCAGTGGCCCACCATCAGCCAGCAATGCGGGCGCAGCACTGCCAGATGGTCCGTCATGGTTTTGGCGTTGGCGGGACCGACGCCGATATTGATCAGCGTAATGCCATCCCCATCCGGGCGGCACAGATGGTAGGCGGGCATCTGCGGCAGGCTGCCAGCCGGGGCTTCGGGCGGGGTGCTGCGGGGGCCGGTGTAAATCTGGTCTCCGGGTTCAATAAACGCCGTGTAGTCACCCCCCGCATCAACCTGTGCGCGGGCATAGGTCCGGAAGGTCTCCACGTACCGCTGGTAATTGGTGAGCAGGATAAACCGCTGGAACGCACCGGGAGTGGTGCCGGTGTAATGATGCAGGCGCGCGAGGGAGTAATCCGTGCGTTCCGCTGTAAACAGAGCCAGCGGGCGTGGTCTGCTGGCGTCGGGCAGCAGTTCACAGTTGGCGATGCTATCATCCGTGGCGTGCAGGTTGGGTAGCGCGAACTGTTCCTGCAACAGGAGCAGGTCTGCTTCTGTCAGGCCTGTTGCGGCCTCTTCCATTACATAAGGCAGCGGAATGGGGTGGCGGGACCGGCCGACCAGCACCGGCTGGCCGTAATGGTGCAGCAGCGGGGTAATCTGCTCACGCAGATACTCCCGGAACAGCGCCGGGCGGGTGATGGTGGTGCTGTAAAACCGGGGTCCAGAATGACGTCAAACGGTGGGCGGCCCGTGAGCGGTTTGCCGGGGGGGAGTTCCAGCGCCAGACAGGGGTAGGTTGCCTCACCCGGCGGGCAGCCCTGCCGCGCCCTGAAGGCGGCATGCAGGCGCTCCACGCTCTGCGCATACAGGCTGCACAGATGGTCAATCGCGGCGTCTGCGGAGGTAAAAGCCTTGAAGTCCGTCCCGGCGGCATCGCGCAGGGCGGTCATGTCGGGGTGTGGTAACGTCATGCGCTCACCATAGCGCGATAACGGGGGGACCGCGCAACCGTGCCGCGCCCGGCGGGGATGTGAGCCAGCGGTTTTCTGCCCCGCGCGGCATATCTGCGCACGAAAAAGTGCGCTATAGCCCCCTCGACTGCTGACAGAGGAGGCCAGAGACGCGCGATGATCGCCATCACCCCGGAACAGACCGCCATTCTGGAAAAAGCCCCGACCTCCAGCTTCCGGGTGATTGCCGGGGCCGGGTGCGGCAAAACCTCCACGCTGGAACTGTTCAGCAAAACATGGACGCGCCACCGGGGGCTGTATCTGGCCTTTAACACCGCCATTGCCAAAGAAGCCCGCGCCCGTTTTTCAACCCAGATTGAAGCCCGCACGGCCAATAGCTACGCTTATCGCAGCCTGAATATCGGGCAACTGGGCCGCAAGGTGCAGGGGCGCTATATGGCGCGGGACCTCTGGCGGCTGGAAAAACTGCTGGGCAGCAAGGCAGGCGGTGCGCCGGACGTGGTGCTGAAAACACTGAGCAATTTCCTGATCAGCGAAGGCTCCAAAATTACGGCGGTGCATTGCCCGGAACCGGAGAGCAGGCGGAACAGGGATATCCGCCAGTTTGTGGCGCAGGCCTATAAATATCTGGTGGCGTTTGAAAAACATGATTTTCCGATCACGCATGATCTGTATTTGAAAAAATTTGAGCGTGAGCAGAAAATTACCGGCTATGATTATATTATGGTGGATGAAGCGCAGGACCTGAACCCGGTGCTGATTTCCATCCTGAAAAAATCCGGCCTGCCGATTGTGGCAGTGGGGGACCCGAACCAGTCCATTTACGCCTTCCGTGGGGCTGTGGATGCCATCAGCGCGCTGGACGGCCCCTGCCTGCCGCTGACGCAGAGCTGGCGCTTTGGTGAGCCGGTGGCGCGGATGGCCAACGCCATTCTTGCGCACCATTCCCGCAAACCGGCGCATCGCCTGCATGGGAACCCGGCTGTTAAAAGCCGTGTGCAGTTGCACCGGAAAGGCATCAAGCCCGAGCACAGCACGCTGGTTCTGGCCCGCACCAACGCCCGGCTGTTTGAAGGGCTGGCGGACAGCACCCGGCCTTTCCATGTGCTGGGCGGGGTGAATGACATGGTGCAGGAAATTCTGGCGGCCTATAACCTGTATCAGCGCCAGTTCCAGCCCTCGCTCAAGCCGGAGGGGGCGGCTCTGGAGTACGCCTCATGGCGGGATCTGGAAAATGCGGCGGAAGGGCGGGATGCGGACCCGGTGGCCAAGCGGCTGTTTGGGATTGTGGAAAAACATAAGGATACACTGGATAAAAAGATAAAGACGATCCAGACGCTCTATCGGGAGAGCGCTGAGGATGTCAGTCTGGTGTGCTCCACCGCGCATAAGGCCAAGGGGCGGGAGTTTGATGCCGTCATTATGCTGGATGATTTTCTCTCCCCCGAAGAATGGAGCAGGCGGCGCATGCAGTTTCAGGACCGCGCCAGAAAGACGGAGCAGGAACACGGCCCGCTCTCCCCGCGTCTGAAAACCCGGCTGAAGCGCGATCTGGATAATTGTGATCAGGAAATCAACCTGCTCTATGTAGCCTGCACCCGCGCCCGGCTGACGCTTTCTCTGCCGGAGGGATTGTTTGAGTTCTGGAAGACCGTCTAGACCTTGCGGGGCAAGGGGTTGCCTTTGGGATAGCATTGCGTATCTTTAACAAACTGGGTTCTGCGGACGGTTTGGCACTGGCTTCAGGCTCAGTCTGGAGCGTCATAAGAGATGTGCAATGTCGAAATGGAAGACGAGTGTCTCTGGTGCTGTTTTAGGTCTGTGCTGCCTGTGGTGGCCGCCTGAGGCGGAGGCCCGGCACTCCTGCATTGTGGCCTCCATCAGTGAGACTTTATTAGGCGGGCAAAGTGATACGCCGCTGATGCCGGTTAAAATCAATAACCAGCCAGCCGCTCTGTTCTTGAGTTATGATTATGAAAGTATTTACGTAAAAAACTCTGCTTCCATGAATTTTGACAAATTGGTCGATGAAAGTTCATGGGAAACGGGGTACGTTCTCAATACATTTGGAAAGCGCGAAAAAGCGCATGCTATCAGTGTCAAGACCTTCTCTTTTGGTGGCTTTAATGTGCCCGATGCCAAATTGGTGCTTCTGAAAGGTGAGAGCAAACAGTCCGTGCAGGGGTTTCCGGTCATTGGCATTATAGGAAATGTTTTTCTCAATAATTTTGCTGTTCTGTTTGATGTGAAGAGCAGAAAAATCACCTTTTTTGAGGTTAAAGACGGGTGCGAGAATAAAGAAGAAATAACGAAAATCATGGGTGGTGATTTTCATGCGGTCAATATCAACGCTAATGCGAACAGGCTGGAAGTCGCGGCGAGAATATCTGGCCGTAAAATGCATTTTTCATCAATCCCGATCTGGATATGACAGAAATGCCAGTGGGCTGGCTTGCTGACTATCACATCCCGTTGGTGAAAAAAGACGAAAAAAGCGAAGTAAGATTTAACCTGAATGAAGGCTATATTTCTAACATCGCGACAGTTGAGAACCTGACCATAGGCGACGATACCGAAAAGAACCGGAAAATAAAGGTTGCCGATAAAATCTATGAGGGGTCTTTAGGGCTGGATTTTTTTGCTGACAAAGTTGTTTTGGTCGATGCCGTCAATTCCAGAATGTATTTTAGAAAAAGTGACGGGGTAAGTCAGGACCCGGGTCATAACCTGCATTTTGAGACCTCAAAAAACGCCAATATAGATGTGAAATAACACCACTGCACTCCGTGGTTGCAGGACGTGTTTTTCTGCCATTCTCACTACATGACAGGGAACCAGAGGGGCGTTATCGGGTTGAAGCATATGACATCTATGTGATCAGCAAAGGACAGGCCGCATGAAACGTTCCCTTCTGACAGCAGCAGCTTTGCTGGCAACCTGCGCTCTGGCCGCCTGTATGCCGCCGCCAGGAGATATGGGTGGACCCGGCGGGGGAAGAGGCGGGCATCATCAGGGTGGTCTGGGTGGTGGCCAGCGTGACGGCGGCTGGCGCAACGGGAACAGTTCCGGCAACATGCAGGGCGGTGGACCCGGAATGGGTGGTCCGGCCATGCAGAATGGCGGCATGGGCGGCGGTGGCGGTTACTAAACGCGCCACACTCCGTAAGGCAGAACCATGTGGCCCGACAGGTGCCGGTTCTGCGCTGGTTTTAGAGAGCAGGCTTATGCCTCAGGCAGAGCCCGGCATAGCGTAAGTCTTTTGGAAGAGTCACAGTCAGGCGGCGCCGTTCCGGGTTAAAAACCGGGCGGCAGCCGTGGAGAAACACCGTGATGTCCTGATTTATAAGGTCAGAGAAAGAGTTTTCCTGAAGAGTCTTTGTAAAATCCGGGCCAAGCATGATGTTTAAGGGAATACTTTCCCCGTTTATGATGAATCTCCGGTAGCAGTTCACAAAATAATAGTCCCGCGCGGACCCTTTGGTGAGTTTTGCGCCGCCCTGAATAATTTTACCATCCCAGTCAAAATCCTCTAACTCACACTCTTTATTTCCTATAAACTCAAAACTTTCATCATAACTTCTGTTAACGCCGTTTATTGTCAGAAATTCTTTTCGTCTCTCAGGAGTGGAAAGGGAAGACCATGCGCTCACAACAGCCTCCAGTGTTCCCTGCACCAGAACAGGCAGTTTTTGTGCTCTGGCAATGAGGGCCGCCAGCTCGGCAGGGGCTGGCCGCCCGATGCGGGGAATGCGTTTTATTTTTCCCAAAAAATTTGGAATGAGAAGAGGCTGGTCTATGGGATCACCGGTTTTCGGTGTGCCCGTCCCTGTCGCTTCCGTTGGCTCTTTGTGATAGCGGCAGTTATTGTCGTGCAAAATTTTTAGAGCACGGAAGAAGTAATTGTGTTTGCACGAGCGGGCAGGCGTGACGAGGATATGGCATTTCGGACAGTAAAACGTATCTTTTTGATGCAGGTGTGCTGTCCGGGCCGCCTCAAACCGGTCTGTCTCAAGACAATAGGCAATAGAAAGAACAGGATTTTTATCAGACATTATTCCCGCCCGGAATAGAGTGATCTTTTCAAAACTATTCTCTACAGGCGGGTCAGAGCAACTGATTTAAGGGGCTGGTCTCTACAGATTTTGGTGAGGTCGGGGCATGGCCCACGGTCCGTTTCTCCACCAGAATTCGGAAACATCCCGGCGTTAAAAGGCAGAGCTGCCCTTAACGCCGGATCAGGATGTAATTGATCGTCAGATCAATATCGAAGTGGTTGCCCTTCATATCCGGCGGCACAGGCGGAAGCTGGGAGCCGCGGAACATGCCGGAGGTTGCGGCATCCAGATAGTAAGACCCGGCAGAGCCTGTCTGATAGACAGACTTTACGCGGCCTGTGCGGTCCAGCACCACATGCACGGAGGAACTGCCTTCTTCCCCGTTTCGGGCCGCTTCTTCCGGGTAGTACATGTGGCGCTGGATCCACTCGTTAATCTGCTCACCATAATCATCGCTCACACCGCGCACGGAGGTGCGGGAGGTGTAGTGCGCGTTAATCTGGCCGTTTTCCACCACCGGGCCGACGGACAGATCAATCGGTCCGCCGGAACCGCCCGGTCTGCCGTGACGGGAGCGGCGGGGGGCCGGGGCCTCGTTGAAGGAGAGGTCCATCGGGTTATCAAACGGTGACGCCGCGCGGTGGTTCGGGTTGGGGGTGGGCCGGGTGTGCTGCGTCGGGCGCGGGATGGCATGCGCCTGCGGTTTGTGGCCGGA
>NZ_BAJW01000030.1 GCF_000613905.1 Acetobacter persici JCM 25330 | reverse complement strand
CGCGTGATCATGCTGGCAGCAGCTTCCTCCCGCCATGCGCCGATGGAAGTTGCGGAAGCGCCCGCAGGCCGCCGCACCACGCTCCGCCACGGCCACCGTTATGTGCTGGCCTCCCCGGTTTCCGGCGGGCACCATATCCGCCTGATCGGCGCAAAGGTTCGTCCCGCCACGGCCACAACACATCGGGCGCGTGCTGGCCATACCTCACGTAATCATACCTGATTTTTCTCTCAATAACCCGCTTCCTTCCCGGAAGCGGGTTGCCTTTACTGCGCCCTGACTCCATTTTGCACCTCTCTTTAAAACGAGAGCTGTATCAATAAGGGAGTCTCAGCATGGCGGGCAGGAACGGCATTGTTCTGCATAACGAACAGGATTTTGTGGGTCTGCGCGCCGCGGGACGCCTTGCGGCCGCCACACTGGATATGATCACCCCCTACGTCAAACCCGGCGTCACCACAGGGGAGCTTGACCGCATTATTCATGAATACACGCTGGAACACGGCGCCATTCCGGCCCCGCTGAACTATCGTGGCTTCCCCAAATCCTGCTGTATTTCCATCAATCATGTGGTCTGCCACGGTATTCCGGGGGAAAAAACCTTCAGGAAGGGGATATCGTCAATATTGACGTCACCTCCATTGTGGATGGCTGGTATGGTGATAACAGCCGGATGTACACCGTTGGCAAAGTTCCCATCAAAGCCGCAAAACTGGTGCAGACAACCTATGACTGCCTGATGCGCGCCATTGATGTTGTGCGTCCGGGTGCTACTCTTGGCGATATCGGCCACGCCATTCAGACACTGGCTGAAAAACATCGCTATTCCATTGTGGAAGATTTCTGCGGGCACGGAATCGGTCGTACCTTTCATGCAGAACCGACTGTTCTGCACTTCGGCAAACCCGGCGAGGGCATGAAGCTGAAAGCCGGGATGGTGTTTACCATTGAACCGATGCTCAATCTCGGCAAAGCTGACGTGAAAATTCTGGATGATGGCTGGACGGCCGTCACACGGGACCGGTCTTTGTCCGCACAGTTCGAGCATATGCTGGGTGTTACGGAAACCGGGTGTGAGATCTTCACCCTCTCCCCCGCTGGCTACACCTGCCCGCCCTACCCGATTGAAAGCTGAGCCCTATGCCTGTTCTGCCTGACCGCACCCTCTCTGCCCTGCGTTCCGCCGCACTGGTTTTGCTGGCCTGTGGCGCAGGCAGTCTGCCCACTCTGTCCGTTGCCGCCGCCCCACAGGCCGCCGATGCGCCAGACCCTCTGGCCTACGGCACCAGCCAGCCGGAAGGCCTGCCTCCCCTCTCCCCCACGCCGGGGCAACATGGGATGGCCGTTTCCGCGCAGAAGCTGGCGTCTCAGGTCGGGGCGCGTATTCTGGCACAGGGTGGCAACGCGGCGGATGCGGCCGTTGCCATGGGCTATGCTCTGGCGGTTGTTTATCCTGCTGCCGGGAATATTGGCGGCGGCGGCTTCATGCTGCTGCGCGCACCGGGCAAACAGGCGATCTTTATCGACTTCCGGGAAAAAGCTCCCGCAGCCGCCCGTGCTGATATGTATCTGGACGCAAAAGGCAATGTTATCCCGGATCTGTCCGTCACCGGCTGGAAGGCCGTTGCTGTGCCGGGCACCGTGGCGGGGCTGGACAGTGTTCACCAGAAATGGGGGTATCTCTCCCGCAAGGCCGTCATGGCTCCGGCTATTGCTCTGGCACGGGATGGTTTTGTGCTGGAGGAGGGAGACGTCGCCCTCCTGAATACCTCAACCGCAGCGTTCCGGGCCGATCCGTTCGCCCGCTCCATTTTCCTGCGGCCTGATGGCGCCCCCCTTCAGGTCGGGGACCGTCTGGTGCAGAAAGACCTTGCCCGGTCTCTGGAGCAGATTGAGCAGCACGGGCCGGATGCCTTTTATAAAGGCCCGATCATGCAGGCGATTGTTGCGGAGTCCCGCAAGAATGGCGGCCTGCTCCAGCCAGCAGACTTTGCCAGCTATGCCCCGCGTGAACTTGCGCCGCTCAGTTGCGCCTATCGGGGCTTTCAGGTTGAAACCGCGCCGCCTCCCAGCGGCGGAGGCATCGCGCTGTGCGAAATTCTGGACATTCTCTCTGGCTATGACATGCACGCACTGGGCCTGCACACCGCTCCGGCCCTGCATTATGAGCTGGAAGCCATGCGCCATGCCTATTCCGACCGGCGTGACCTCGGAGACCCGGCTTTTGTAAAAAACCCGGTAGCCCATCTGCTGGACCCGGCTTATGCCGCCGCCGTACGGGCGCATATTCCAACGGATACAACGGTGCCCTCCAGCACGTTGCAGCCGGGGGACAGCACACCGGAAAAGCATGAAACGACCCAGTTTTCCGTAATTGATAAAGATGGATTTGCCATCTCCACCACCTACACGCTGAACGGCTGGTTTGGCGCAAAGGTGATTGGCGGCAATACCGGCATCTTCATGAATGATGAAATGGACGATTTCTCCGCCAAACCCGGCTCCGCCAACATGTTTGGCATTGTCGGCAGTGCGGCCAACGCCATTGCACCGGGCAAGACGCCGCTTTCCTCCATGTCTCCCACCATTCTCTCACGCGATGGCAAACCGGTGATGGTTATTGGCAGCCCCGGCGGCTCCCGTATTCCCACCATCGTTCTGTCCGTGGTTCTGGGCGTGGTGGATTACGGGCTGGATATCCAGCAGGCCATTGACCTGCCACGCCTGCACCAGCAGTGGCTGCCGGAAGCGGTGGAAGTGGAGAGCGGCGCGGTCTCCCCCGATGTGCAAAAAACACTGGAGCATGAAGCTATCAGTTTTCACCCCACGCGCCGTGGGGCATGCCGGAAGGGATTCTGGTCGGCGGTCCGCGTCTGGGTGAAAAAGGGAGCGCCCGTTATTATGGCGGGTATGACCGCAGGCACCCCGGCGGTGGCGCAGTCGGGGAATAATCCCTCACCACCCCGCAAAGCGGCGCTCCTCCCCGGAGCGTCGCTTTTTTCATGTCTGTGAACTGTTATGTCTGTGAGCAGATACGGGTGACCGTCTCATCACCCCACCAGACTGGTGTCTCCCGCACGGTCACGACCGCTCAATGGACCGTTGCCTTCTATGAAAGCTTTATAAACGCTGCAAATGATGCAGCCGCCCCTCGGGGTCCCGCACCTGCAACGCGCCATCCACATAGTCCGGGCCAAGCGGCACCTTGCCGTAGCCGCCGGGAATATCCAGCACATAGGTTGGCCACGCGAGTCCCGTAACGCGCCCGCGCAGGCCAGCCAGAAGCCGCTGCCCTTCTTCCACCGGCACATGGAAGCGCGCCGTGCCGGGGGCCGGGTCAAGCTGATGCAGGTAATAAGGCCGCATCCGCACTTCCACCATGCTGCGAAACAGGTCTTCCAGCGCCTGCTCACTATCATTCACGCCGCGCAGCAACACGGACTGGCCCAGCAGCGGCACGCCACGCCGCACAAGGCGCTTCAGGCAGGCCTGTGCCGCCTCAGACATTTCCCGCGCATGATTGATATGGACGGCCATCCACAACGCTTGTCCGTCTCCAGCACATTCAGCAACGCATCCGTCACACGCTCCGGTGCGGCAACCGGCACCCGCGTATGCAGACGAATGGTGGTGACATGCGGCATGGCGGACAGCGCCGTAATAATTTGCCCAAGCCTGCGGGGGGAAAGCATCAGCGGGTCTCCCCCCGTCAGAATCACTTCCCGGATTGCGGGATGCGCCCGCAGCCAGTCCAGCGCCACCTCCAGCGCGGCATCATCCAGCACACCGCCATCCGGCCCCACATGCTCTCGCCGGAAACAAAAGCGGCAATAAAGCGGGCAGACCAGCAGGGGCTTGAGCAAAGCGCGGTCCGCGTATCGATGCACAATGCCCGGCACTGGGGAGAGCGCATCATCCCCAATTGGGTCGGACCGTTCTTCCGGCGTGACCAGCAGTTCCTCAGGCGAGGGAATAACCTGTATGCCAATCGGGTCGTCCGGCTGTTCAATCAGGTCCAGAAATGCCGGAGGAATGGCGGTGGCATAGTCCTGCGCCACGGCGGCCAGCGCCTCTCTCTGCTCAGGCGGGACCAGCCCTGCGGCAATCAGATCCTCAGGAGTGCGCAGCAACCTGCGCGCGGGTAAAGGGGGGTTGACCGGATGAGACATGTCACGGCTCTACTCTCACCATGTCCAGTCCTGCAATCCCACAGACTGATTCCCAGTCTCATTTCCAGTCTCGTTCCACACACCCTGACCCGGCCCATATCCGGGACCGCCTGCCCTTTTTGCGCCGCCGTGGCTGATGATGCGGGGGATCCGCGCGTTTCTGGAAGCCCGCGATCATCTGGAAGTAGAAACCCCTTACGCCGTGCCCACACCGGGGGAAGAAGTGCATCTGCACCCCTTCCGCACCGTGCGGGAAACACCACAGGGGGAGCAGGAAACCCTTTTCCTGCACACCAGTCCGGAATTCGCCATGAAGCGGATTGTCGCCGCGACGGGCCTGCCCGTGTTCCAGTTTGCGCGAGTCTGGCGCAATGGCGAGCAAAGTGCCCTGCACGCGCCGGAATTTACCATGCTGGAATGGTATCACCCCAACATCGGGCTGGACGGGCTGATGGATGAGACAGAGGCTCTGGTGAGCGCCGTCCTGCCGCCCTGCCTTGAACATACCGGCTCCACGCTGGACCAGACGCTGGACATTCAGTCCCCTTTTGAACGCCTGACCATGCAGGACGCCTTCCGCCTGCATGCCGGGGTCGATCTGCTGCCCACGGAAGGCGATGCCACAGCGCTGGCGCAGGCCGCAGGGTGCACGCTCCGCAGCGGAGAAAACTGGGAAGATCTGTTTTTCCGGCTGCTGCTGGAGCGGGTAGAACCCGCCATTGGCCGCGCACGCCCGACCTTTCTGACCCACTGGCCCGCCAGTCAGGCCGCCCTTGCCCGGCGAGACCCTGCGGACCCGCGCGTGGCGCTGCGATTTGAGCTCTATGCCGCAGGCATGGAGCTGGCCAACGCGTTTGAAGAACTGACAGACGCCGCGGAACAGCGCCGCCGCTTTCTGGCTGACCGCGCGGCCCGCACAGCCCTTTACCCCACCCGGCCGGACTGGCCGATGGATGAAAACCTGCTGGACGCCCTGCCCCACATGCCCCCCTGTTCTGGTATTGCACTGGGGTTTGACAGGCTGGTTATGCTAGGCTGTGGCGCGCGCCGCATACAGGATGTCTTGTGGCTGAGCCGTTAGTCTGCAAGATTTAGCGTATGTCTCTGTTAACCCGCCCCCGTTAGGCCGCACGCAGCATAACGGGGCAGCATGTTTCACCCTGTCTGGATCTCGTCATGACGCATAGAAAATTTCTTCTTCTGGTGAGCATGCTCTCTCTGGCTGCCTGCCAGGTGCCGACAGCCAAAGAACGCCGCCAGCTTGATTCCATGATTGGCAAGCAGGCGGTGGACGTGGTGCGGACCTACGGCGTGCCCACCCGCCAGTTTGTGTCCGGCAACCATACGTTCATGTCCTACATCAACCAGCAGACTGATTACTCCATGCCCATGAGCGGCTGGGGTTATGGCGGCTGGGGCGGTGGCTGGGGTGGCGGCTTTGGTGGCTGGGGCGGCGGCTGGGGCGGACCCGGCTGGGGCGGCTGGGGTGGTGGCTGGGGCGGAACCGCCTATACCTACACCTGCCAGACCAATTTTGAGCTGGTGAACGGAGTTGTCTCCGCCTGGACAATGCGGGGAGACGGCTGCTGACCATGCCCGGCGCAGTCTGCATTGCGACTCCACTCTGATTTTTACGGCATGATTTTTTGGGAGACGCCCATGCGGCATCGCTGCGTTCCGGCTCGTACACCGTTAAAACCGGCCCTGCTGGCCCCTGCCTTTCTCGCTCTGACAGCTCTGGCCGGGTGCCAGAGCGGCGCACGGCAGGATACGTATGTGACGCATAACTCTACGTGCTCCTACATGCTCCCCACCGTCTCGGGGGAACGCACCTACGCGCCGGGCAAAAAAGCGGCTGAAAACCAGAAAGGCATTCCGGACAGCGCCATTGCCTACGCGGACCCGGAAAGCCCGGCCTTTTGTGACCGCCCGCTGTCTGACACGCTGCCCTCCGCCATTGAGATGGCAAACTATGTCCACGGTCTGAACAGCACCGGCCTGTTCAGCACCTTGCAGCAGAGCGGGCCGTTTACCGTGTTCGGCATCCCCAATGCCGTGCTGGAAAACTACCAGACGCCAACCGGCAGCAAACTGAATGCACCGGAAAACGCTGCCCTTCTGCGGGAAATTCTGGCCTATTCTATCGTGAAAGGGGAATGGTCGGTCGAGCAGTTGCGGGCCGCAGCTCTCGCTTCCCCCACCCATTCCGTCGGGCTGCCGACTCTGAATGGCCGTATCCTCTCCGCCTGGATTGACCAGCCGACCGGCCAGATCATTCTGGGGAACGGCGCAGGCATGACGAGCCGCCTGTGGGTGACGGGTGTACCGCAATCCAACGGCCGCCTATATTTCACCCAGTCCCTGCTGCTGCCCCCAGTGAGTGACCCTGCTCTGACAGTCGCAAAACAGGCGACGCAGGCCGCACGCTGATACCCCCAAAGGCCTTCCCGCCCCGGTTGCCGTGCAGCCGGTTGTGCCCCAGCCCAAGCCGGGCCACCGCATAACCGGGGTAGCCAGCAGCCTTGCAACGCCGCCTGTGCTGCAAAACAGCGCGTCCCGCTAAGCACAAAAAAGCCTGCCAGTTTTTATCTGGCAGGCTTTTTTCATACAGCGGGTCAGAGCCTTACAGCAGAGACTGCGCCTTGCTCAGCACCATGTTGCACAGCTTGGTCTTCAACTGGCCTTTCAGATTGGCGAGGGAAAACATCTGGTTGTCCCCCGTCTGAAGCAGACCCTGCTGCCCGGCGCTATAGCCGCTGGAAGAGGTCACGCCCTGCTGCTGGGTCAGGTTGTTCAGCACAGAATTGGCTGAGGTCGCCGTCGTGCCGGAAAGCACGTTGTTCTGCACGCAATAGCCCAGAATACCGGTCAGGTTGCTTGTGCTGGCGGAAGACAGGCTGGGAAGCATGTTCCCCACCATACCCGTCATCCCGCTTTTGGCGCTGCTGGTGGCAGCAGACAGAGCGTTCTGCCCGATGCTGCCAAAGCTCTGCGCCTGCGCGGAAGAGGCCGCACCCGTAAGCCCGGCAACCGCAACCAGTGCCAGAAGAGTTTTCTTGTTCATCATGGGAATACCCTTTTTGAAACGTCCTCAGCCTGTATGCGGCCAGACAGGCCGGGCTTCAAGCTGAAGATCAGGGTGCAGACATGGCGCAGACACATGGCTGAACTAAGGCGCAGCTCAGTGTTCAGCCAGAAAACGTCCACAAAGACGGGTTTTCCCAGAAGACCGGACCGGGCTGGATAAAATCCGCTCCAACCTCCGCAAAGGGAGCAACCTGCGCCGGAGTTTCAACCTCCACCACAGCAGGCAGTTCCATCACCAGACACCACCAGCGCACAAGGTCGGTCAGGCTTTCCGGGGCCTCGCCTTCCGCCGCAACCACCGGACTGGCTGTGGAAAAGCTGATGTAATCCGCGCCAGCCTCACCTGCACGCATTGCGGCATCCCGGCTACCGCCAACGGACACACCCAGTTGCAGATCATTCCCAATCTGCCTGCGTACATCCTTGATGGAGGCCCCCGTAAAACCTGCGGACAGATGCACGCCATCACACCCCGTACGGGCCGCAAGTGCGGGTCTGTCCTCCAGCATCAGGCAATATCCTGCGCCTGCACCACGGACTGAACGGTCTGAATTTTTTTGATAAGGTCCGCATCCGGCGCATCCGCCAGACGCAGCAGAACAGCCGCGGGGGTATGCTGCTGCATCCCCCGCGCCAGATCTGGTAAAAAAGCCTCGGCGTCCCGCAGAACGGGGGTGGCGAGATAGACATCATACGCCGTCATCCCGGCCCCCTGTCCTGTGGTCACGTCCGCTGTTTCAGCTTTTGAAGATGGTGATGATCTGGTTCAGCAGATCGAGAGCTTCCGCCTTCGGACGCTGGAAGACGTTACGGCCAATGATGGAGCCGAAGCCGCCGCCATCGTGAATGCCCTTAATCGTCGTCAGCAGGTTGTCCGTCCCGGCTTTTTCACCACCGGAGAAGATCACGATGCGGCGGCCGGCAAAGCTGGACTGCACCACGTGCTGGATACGAGCCGGCAGCGTGGAGATGTCAATCTTATTCTGCTCATAAGCCGCCTTGTTGGCGGGCAGAGCAACCAGATCCGTCGGCGGCTTTACCTTGATGATGTGCGCGCCACACAGAGCGGCCATATGGGCCGCGTAAGCACAGACGTCCACAGCGGTCTCAGCCGGTTTGTCCAGCATCGGGCCACGCGGGTAGCTCCACAGGATCACGGCCAGACCTGCCGCCTTGGCTTCTGCTGCCAGTTCACGGAATTCTTCCATCTGGTCGAAGCAGTATTCAGAACCCGGATAGATGGTAAACCCGATACCCGCACAGCCCAGACGCAGGGCGTCCGCCACGGTGCCGGTCACGGCCTGATCTTTTTCCGTCGCAAGGCTGTTGGAGCTGTTGCACTTCAGGATCAGCGGAATTTCAGACGCATATTTGGCCGCGCCACATTCCAGCATGCCCAGCGGAGCCGCATAGCCGCTCAGCCCGGTTCAATCGCCAGTTCAAAATGATAGTGCGGGTCATAAGCGGCCGGGTTTGCCGCAAAAGAGCGGGCCGGACCGTGCTCAAAACCCTGATCAACCGGCAGGATGACCAGCTTACCTGTGCCACCAAGTTTACCTGCATTCAGGAAACGGGCGAGATTTGTTTTTGTACCGGGATTATCGCTCTCGTACTGATCAAGAATAGCCTTAACCTGGGGGGTAAGCGTCATTGGGAAATCCTTCCTCTTGGCTTTTATCCGGGCCGTTATTTCCCGGAACCGTTTATTGGCAATAACTGCGCATGAAATACGCGGCAAGATGCGTTTTTGAAGATAGCGGCCCGGTAAGGTCAAATGATGGCGGTCGCGCCGAAAAAAATACCCCGCCTTCCGACTGATACAGAACGCGAACTGCGGCGGCGCGTGCGGGGTCGGTCTGTAAAATGACATTTTTCTGACCCTGCGTCCGGGCCAGCACCGCATGCCCGACGCTGCTGCCGCAATCCAGAACATGGACGTACCGGCAGCCTGTCTCCTCTTCCATCTGGCGGATCAGCGCCTGCCACCAGAGGGCGCCCATAAATCCGGCCGCCCCCGGTGCTGAGAGAAACCCGAACGGCGCAACAGACGCCTGTGCTGTCATCACGCCAGTATTTCGTGCGGCAGCGCAGGCTGCCATGCCGGTGGCGTAATCATGCAGTGTAAGGAACCCGCAGCAGAAAAGTGGGGAATAAATTTGGAGTGTTTTCCATGACCATGCTTGACGCCGCCGCGTTTGCGGGTGATTCCTTTTGTGAGAAGGGTAAACAAGAATGCAAGATCAGGGTCCCGGACCAGCTTTGACAGACACACAGACCTCTGCCGCCCATGCGCTGGCAGAAACACCCTCCCCTGCAGAAACTGACCCGATTGACCGGCTGAATCGTGCCTTGCAGCGTATCTCCTTCGCGCTTGATAAAAGCAGTCAGGCAGAACAACGCAAGAGCGTTGATACGCAGGAACTCGTCGCTAATGTTGATGTGCTGATCAGCCGCGTGCGCGACGCTCTGGCCCACGCGGACCGACCGGAAGATAAATAATCATGGCGCTTGTTTCAATTCGCATTAATGGCCACAGCTATTCCGTCGGATGTGAAAACGGAGAAGAACGGCACGTTCAGGCCATGGCCCAGCAGGTTGAACGCCGCGTGCAGCGCGTGCGGGACCTCGGTTTTACCGGGGAAAGCCGGGTACTGGTGCTGGCCGCGCTGTTCATGGCCGATGAAATTCAGGATCTCTCAAGCCAGCATGTGCCCGAAAGCACGACGCAGGCCGTGGAAGAGGCCGAGCGCCTGCGTGTCGAGCAAATGCTGATGAACAATCGTCTGGCTGAAATGGCAGACCATGCGGAAGCTATTGCAGCCAGCCTTGAGGACGCCTACATAGAAGAGGCGGAGCTGCCCGGCACGTCAGGCGAGTCATCCCCTGGGCCGATAAGCACTTCCTAAGGGAGCTGGCTCTGTTGTGGCCCTGGTCACATTATCCGGCGCCCACCTGCACACGCAGGTCCTGGAGGTTGAAAGACCAACGGCCATGGCGGCTTCGCACTCTCCTTCTTCTCTCATGTCAGACTCTCCAGCCATTGCCGAAGCCAAACAGGCCCTGCGCACCCGCTGCCTGAGCGTTCTCAAAACGCGGCCTGCCGGGGTTGATGCCGTTCTGTGCGCACGTCTGGCCGAAATACTGCTGGTAACAGACCATGCCCATATTGCCTGCGTCTGGCCCCTGCCGCATGAACTTGACCTCCGCCCGCTCTGCCATCAGCTAAACGCCGCCGGGCGGCACGTTCTCCTGCCGGAGACACCGCCACGCGGGCAGCCGCTGGCCTTCCGGCTCTGGACACCGCAGACTGCCATGCTACGCGGCCGCTTTGGTACGCAAGTGCCTGATGGACCGCTTATGAGGCCGGACCTCGTGCTGGTCCCGCTGCTGGGGTTTGACCGCACCGGCAACCGTCTGGGATATGGGGGCGGCTATTATGACCGCACACTGGCCGCCCTGCCGGGTATTGCCAGCATGGGCTACGCACTGGCTGCGCAGGAAGTGGAGCAGCTTCCCACCGGGCCGTATGACCAGCCACTCTCCTCTCTGGTAACAGAACAGGAGAGTCTGCATTTTGACTGACTGTAACCAAAGAAAGACGACGGCGTGAGAATTCTGTTTCTGGGTGATATTGTTGGCCGGTGTGGCCGTGAGGCCGTTCTGTCTCGTCTGCCCGCTTTACGGAAATCGCTCGCGCTGGATCTGGTCGTCGTCAATGCGGAAAACGCCAGCCACGGATTCGGTCTCTCCCCCGCCATTGCCACAAGCCTGTTTGAAGGCGGCGTGGATGTTATCACGCTGGGCAACCATAGCTGGGACCGGCGGGATCTGATCGGGCATATCGACGCCACACCCCGCATTATCCGCCCCATCAACTTCCCGCCCGGCACCCCCGGCAATGGCAGCGTGCAGGTTGAACTGCCGGATGGCCGCAAGGCGCTGGTGGTCAACGCCATGGGCCGCCTGTTCATGGACCCGCTGGATGACCCCTTCCGCTGCATGAATGAACTCCTCAGCCGCCACCGCCTTGGTGTGACCACACAGGCCATTGTGGTGGATATTCATGCGGAAGCCACCAGTGAGAAATGGGCCTTTGGCAACGTGCTGGATGGCCGGGTTTCTCTGGTTGTGGGCACGCACACCCACACCCCCACCGCAGACCACCGCATTCTGCCTGCCGGAACAGCCTTCCAGACCGATGCCGGGATGTGCGGGGATTATGACAGTGTGATTGGCATGACCAAGGAACCGGCCATGGCCCGGTTTATCCGCAAAATGCCCGGTGAACGCCTGCAACCGGCGGAAGGCGACGCCACGATGTGCGGCATTATGGTGGAAACAGACGACGCGACAGGTCTGGCCCGCCGCCTCGCCCCCATCCGGCAGGGCGGACATCTGGCCCAGACGCTGCCAGATTTTTAAACCACGGAGCGCACAGGCCCGTGGACGCCTCCCCGTCGTCCCACCACAGAAGAAGGCTTTATCTGCCTTCCAGCAGGTTACCAGACCAGTCGCGGTAAGGTTGCCACAGGCCGCAGACCGGCAGCATCCGCTTCTCTGGCGGCCAGTTCCGCGTCGTCGCCCACCATTTCCTGATGAATGCCGCCCAAAATCCATGCTCCGGCAATCCCGGCCACAGCAGCCCCACGCATATCCGTCGCCAGCGCATCGCCAATGGCCAGAATACGATCCTGCGGGACATTGAGCATGGAAAAAACGGGCGCATAAATCTCTTTGTACGGCTTACCAACCCACCGCACATTGCCGCCTTCCTGCTCATAAAACGCCGCCAGAGCCCCGGCACAGATCATCCTGCGGCCGCCTTTGACCACAACCATATCCGGATTTGCACACAGCATCGGCAGGCCGCGTTCCAGACCGACCCGCAGTTCCGGCAGATAAGGATCAACCGAGTCCGTGCCACGCTCGGCATCCGGCCCGGTGTTGAGAATAAACTGCGCCTCTGCCGGGTCTGCCACCCGCTCCAGATCCAGCCCGTCATACAGGCCCAGATCATGCGTGCCTCCCATATGCAGCACGCGCTGGCCTAAGCGGGCAAACCACGGATCAGCACGCTCACGCAGCAGGCGGCGTACTTCTTCCCCACTGGTCATCACACCGTCATGCAGATCTCGGTCGATCCCAAACGCTTCAAGCTGACGGGCGACAACATCCGCCGGACGCGGCGCGTTGGAGAGCATCACCACGCGCTTCCCTGCCGCCCGTAAAGCTTTGAGGCAGGCGACTGCACCGGGGTAAGGCTGCACGCCATCATGCACCGTGCCCCACAGATCAATAACGTACCCGTCATACTGGTCCGCAAGGGAAGACAGACCCGTCAGGGTCTGCATGTTGGTCTGTGTGCCCGGCATCTTACAGGCCCACCCCGCGGATATCTGCCAGCGTTTCCACGCCGTCGGCCCGCATACGGTCCAGCATTTCCTGCTTCAGGCGAGCAAGAATAGCCGGACCTTCATAAGAAAATGCGGCGTAGAACTGCACCAGATCCGCGCCCAACCGGATGCGCTCCAGCACATCCGCGCCGGATTCAATCCCGCCGCAGGCAATCAGCGTCATACGGCCCGCAGAGGCTTCCGCGACCAGCCGCAGCATTTCCGTGGCCCGCGCACGCAGCGGACGACCGGACAGACCGCCGCTTTCCGTTTTATTCGGGCTAAGCAGCGTGGCAGGCCGAGCCAGCGTGGTGTTGGTCACAATCAGCCCCTGTGCGCCACCGGCAATGGCCGCTTCCACAATCGGGCCGACCGCATCATTTTCCAGATCCGGGGCCAGTTTGACCAGCAGCGGAGGCCGTTCCGGGTGGCGCTCCGCAATGGCATCCAGAATACCGCGCAGGCGGGCGGCATCCTGCAAGCCGCGCAATCCCGGCGTGTTGGGGGAGGAGACGTTCAGCACAATGTAATTCACATAGGGCTTAACACGCGCCACAAGAGCAGGGTAATCCCGCTCCGGGTCCGCGCCTGTTTTATTAATCCCCAGATTAGCGCCAACCGGCACGCCGGCCCCGGCCCCGCGGCCAGAGGGCAATGGCCGGTGTAGGCGCGCCAGCCGGACCGTAAAGCGGTCAATGCCCTGATTGTTAAAACCCATCCGGTTAATCACCGCGTGGTCTTCCGTCAGGCGGAACAGGCGCGGTCTGGGGTTGCCTGCCTGCGGGCGCGGCGTAACCGTTCCGGCTTCCACAAACCCAAATCCGAGTTTCGCCAGCGGGCGAATCACGCGCGCATTTTTATCAAACCCGGCGGCAATCCCCAGCGGGTTTGAAAAGCGCATACCCATGGCGCGGGTAGCCAGAGCCGGATCATCCTTCGGGCGGTTGACCGGCACGGACACACCCAGTTGCAGGGCGTCCAGCGCCAGCTCGTGCGCGGTTTCAGGGTCCATCTTACGAAGGAGCGGAAGGGAGAGAGATGCGAGCAGAGACATGCGTCTGTACTGCCCCAAGCCGCCAGACAAGAAAAGAGGAAAAACCATGCCCTCCTCAACACACCGCCTGCCACGGGAGGCTGCCTCCCGCATTTTTCTCTTGAAAATGAGAATTGTTCTCATTTAAATCAGAACATCACCGCAAAAGAGGACCGAAGGGCTGCCCCCTTCAGGATGACGCCATGACACGCTCACCGGTTTACCTGACAGACCTTGCCTGCAGCGAACGGCTGACCATCTGGACCATTCGCCGCCTTGCCGGCACGGCCTCCTGCTGCCAGCATGCCCGCAACACAACACCCACCAGCCTGTTTCTGCCGTGCTTCCGGCAGGACTTTCTGGCTGTGGCCCATGCTTTCCATGAGACCCTGAGCCAGATGGCTGCGCTGGAACTTCCCTCGCTGGATATCCGCTCAGGCAGCGCGCTGGCCATCACGCCCACAGAATACAGCCTTCTTCTGGCAACGGAAGCCGCGCAGAATGAGCAGGACACCACGGTCCAGTCCCTGCTCAAGCCGCTCATGTCCTTCCCCACCCTTCTGGCCCGGCTGACCAGAGCCATCACAACACTGGGAGCCTGTCTGGCAGGCGCCGGATACTGGCTCTCACACCACACCGGCTGGCCCGGTCCGGGCTCCATGCAGGCGGGCCCCATGCCCAGAGGCGAAAAGCCTGCTGCCTCACCACGCAAACTGCATACCACAGCCGCGGCTCTGTCTCTGACGCGCTGGCATGATTTTGATATTACGTCCGCCCCCATAAGCTGGCCGCAGGCGCTGAGACACGCCCCGTTACCAGACGCTGCAATCGCCATTCCGCACTGATCCTGAGAGACTGCCCCCCCATAGGAGCCCAAAGCCGTCAGCCCGACGGCTCGGGCCCTGAGCAAGATCGGGGCCAGTCTTTTCCGGAGCCCGGACTTCGTTTTTCCCCGGTGGCTATCCTGTTGCGCCTCAAGGCGTGTTATCCTGCGCGGAATGACTGAGCCTGTACGCCGGATTATTCATATCGACATGGACGCTTTTTATGCGTCCGTTGAACAACGCGACACCCCAGAACTGCGCGGTCGGCCTGTTGCTGTCGGGCGCAGTCAGGAACGTGGGGTTGTGGCGGCTGCCAGCTATGAAGCCCGAAAATTCGGCGTCCGTTCCGCCATGCCATCTCTGGTTGCGCAACGAAAATGTCCGGAACTGATTTTCGTGCCGCCCCGCTTTGATGTGTATCGTGCGGTCTCGGCCCAGATTCATGCGGTTTTTGCCCGCTACACCCCAATCATCCAGCCCCTTTCTCTGGATGAAGCCTATCTGGACGTGACAAATCCGCTGCTGCCCCGCCCCTCGGCCACAGCTATTGCGCAGGAAATTCGGGCCGCCATTTATGCGGAAACCGGCCTGACCGCATCCGCCGGCATTTCCTACAACAAATTTCTGGCGAAACTGGCATCCGATTACCGCAAGCCAGACGGCCAGTTTGTGATCCCACCCGGCGCGGGAGAAGCCTTTGTGGCAGACCTGCCTGTCGGGAGTTTTCACGGAGTTGGGCCTGCCACCGCAACACGCATGAACGCTCTGGGTATTTATACCGGAGCCGATCTGCGCAGGCAGACGCTGGACACGCTTGTCCGCCATTTTGGGAAAGCCGCGACCTTTTATTATGGCATTGCCCGCGGAGAAGACCCCAGACCCGTGGAACCCCACCGGCCCCGCAAGTCGATCGGCAAAGAAACGACTTACGAAAAAGACCTGCTACAGGAAGAGGCGCTCTTTGCAGCACTGACAACATTATCCCAAAGCGTCTGGCACGCCTGCACCCGGCGACAGACATCCGGCCGCACAGTCACACTCAAACTGCGCTACGTAAATTTCCAGCAACTCACGCGCAGCCGCTCCTTTCCAGACCCGGTCACGTCAGCGACAGCGCTGGAAGAAACAGCGCGTTTCCTGCTGCACCCACTGCTGCCTCTTCCCCGGCCTGTGCGCCTTCTGGGCATTACCGTTTCTTCTCTGGCATCAACAGAAGAAAAACCTGCCTCACGACAACTCTCGCTTCTTTCCGATTTTGAGTAATATCAATACAGAATTCACGGAAATAAAGATTATTTTTCGCTATTTAGATATTTTATATTTTCTTAAAATTATTTCTTACAAAAAAAATATGGCTCTATAAGAAAGATATACTTTGACACATGCTCTGCCAGCGCCAGAAACCACACCCTAAAGACTCTCTCCCTCGCACGAGGGACAAACAGATTCCGCAATAAAAAAGTTAATAACTTATTAAAAAATAGCGTGAAATTTTAAGAAACCTTACGCCGATACCCGCATAACTCTTTGTTCGAAAACACCAGTATTCTCCAGCGTTTAAATAAAGATGGATTTATTCTTAAATCCGACATCAAACCAGAATGCCGACTGATAATATCTTAGGCACCAACTATGCCTGTTAGAACTAGATCGGAAAATTTCGATTGTACGAAAAAATACAGCTTATTGGCTGACTGTTGACTAATTAAGCCAATTCACAGAACAAACGCACTCTCCTGCCTTACAGGCAATGAGCGATGCCTCTGCTTCTGTTGCAGGTGACAGGCCCCAGATTTCTTCCGCACTTCACCCAGTATCCAGATGGCTCCTCTGAATACTGGGTGAAGAGGTAACTTTTAACGCAACGGGCGCTTTTCCTGAAAACCGAAGCAAATATAATGAATAAACGGGCCGCGTTCAAAATCAGCGACGTCCGGGTTCGCGCGCAGATAGGCCTGACTATCAAAAAGCGCATTCGGGCTGCGGCCTTCCTGAGAACCATGATTCAGGAAATGCTCCAGCGGGTCGATCCCTGCAGCGCGTACATCGGGATACATATCCAGATACCAGCCTCCATCAAAATAAATAGCAGACTGGAATTCCTGATTTTCCTGCATGGACGGCTGTGCTCCGTTAATTTCATCTGGCAACGAGGCTGTCACGGACGCAATGTCCTGCGGCCTCTCTTCTGCTTTTGGTGCTTCAACACTGGGTTCCGGAGCAAAAGCCACAGCTTTCTTAGACACTCTGGAACGGCGTGCGACCTTCAGGTCCTTTACCAACTTCGGTTCTGTTCCCTTGGCCGCTTTGGTCTGACCCTTGCTCGTACGCACACTCATATGCCAACTCACACCTTTAGATATATTCGGTTTTTTACTAATAATTTTTCGAGGATATTGTCCAGCAAAAACAGATATAAACCGAGTTTAATTTTCTTTTATGTAACGTCAAAAAACGATAATAAATACTCCGTTAATCCTTCATTCACGCATTAACTGCACTTGTTTCAATAAAAACCAACAACCATTTAATCTGTAAACTGTAATAGAACTATTTTCCAAAAAAATGCCGCATTAAAATGCGGCATTTAAAGAAACACTTATTCGTAACGATTTCAATACTATGCAACGGCCTTGATATGGGCAGCAGTTTTAGGGTTAAGACCTTCATCCAGAATATAATAATGAATCCCTTCCGAAACCCAGTCTTCTCTGAAACCGGCACGAACATAAACATCCCGGCAAGGAGTATTATCCGGCAGTTCATGCACAGACGCCGTCACCCGAACATTCCCATGCGCTTTGCGAACATGGGCAACCGCCTGCGCGACAACAAACTCCTCCACTTCCATCCCCAGCACACGGCAGCTCATAACATACTGAACAATTTCAGATTTTTTGAGATATAACACCCCAACCAGCCCGTACTCCGTGAATTTATCCTGCACATTAAATGCCAGTAGCTGCCCACCGTCCTTCAGAAAATCTGCGACTTCCTTAAAGGCCCACCGTTTGCCAGACGTATTGAACTGGTTGGTTTTGTTTGTCAGCTCGAGAGCACGTGCAAATTCAGGTTGTGCCGTGTCGGTAATACATTTGATGGTCACACGACAGTCGAGAGAAGCCAGAAACTCTTCCCGGCTCATGGCGGAGCGTGTTTCTTCCCGCTCGATCTGACTCCGAATCATGTCTTCGCGCCGTTCAGATTCTGCCGTGAGCTGGGCAATTTGCGTCTCGGCTGACCACAGCAGAATACGCCGCGTCAGATAAGGATTGCCGCCCATCACACGCAAATCCGGGAAAGCAGAGGCCACTGCGGCCCGCTCTACAGGATTATCGTCAACAAAAACCACGCTCTTGGGCTTGATGTTGAATTCCTTGCAGATTGCCGCGATATTTTCCGCCTTGGGCTGCCAGTTGATTTTCAGAGACGCAAAATCTTCCAGAGAGACAAATCCGGGGTTGACCACATCATCCCACCTCTGCCTGACAGTCTCATAGTCATTTTTTGAGCAGATCGCGACGAGAATACCGCGGGCACGCAGGTAATGAATTGCCTCCCAGATCCCCAGCGGCCAGCCGTCCGTACGCGGCCATGGCTGCACGTCCGGGCGATAATGCTCTGCAAGTTGCCCCCGCCACAGGGTGTTATCCAGATCAAAAATAACAGCCTTGACCTGATCGACCTGATGCACCGTGCGATAGGACGTCACAATCTGGCGGTAAATTGCATCCAGAAACTCCTCGCGCCTGACAGGATACACTGTCTCCAGAGGCGGGATCGGCTCATTACGGGCAATGGCTCCAAAATCATCCCAGTCCTGAAACGCCACCCCCCCGTGTGAATAGAAATAAATGACATCATCCAGAATGTGTCGTTTCCCAACCGCACTGGCGACGGCGTCCACATCCAGCACATAGGCATTTTTATAGGTTTCGACACGCTCATTCAGATAGTCATTCAGGCGATGAACCAGCGTCACAAGATCACGCTGGCTGCCTTTACCCCGCAGGCTGGACGCACTGCTCATTTGCGGCACAATAAAATTCGAGACGAATGTCAGCAGTCCGTGTGATTTATTGTAAACCATTGCTGCGGAGAGCATGACATCAAGAAGATTTTTCGCATCTTCAAAAACTGTCTCGGCAAAACCAGGTTCGTTGAAGCGAAAGCCCTCGATAACCCGATCACTCAGCAGGGTCCGCAAAGGGATCTGAACATATTGCAGATCATAGCCTTCAACCGGGGATGGCGGCTGCGGAGGAAGAATGCTGACAAAGTTATAGGGAATATAGTCAAAAGCGGTCTCAGGATAACGGGCCTTGAACTGTTCAAAATACAGAGCGGTCAGGCAGGAACCGATCAGAAGAACCCGATCAATTTTTTTTTCTGTCCGCTCCAGATCGGAAGGAAACAGAAATTCTGCCGCAGACATACCCCGTTCGACTTCTTGCACCATGATAACTCTGTTCCTGCTCCGCTCGAATATCTCAACGCACTTTATGCCGCGCGCTTCTATTTCTTGGACGCGCTTGCACGCCTCCGGTTCATCGCGACATCATATTAAGACATCTATATCACTTTTCGAAGCATTGGCAGTGGCCAGAAAAAGAAAAGCTGTGCCCTTCTATAAAAAAAGACAAAATATTTTTTTTATCGACGCCCTATGACTTATATAGATTGCTCAGAGCAAAGAGATACCTCCCTCGAAAACACATCAATTCTTCCCGAGCAATTAATTTTCCTTCTTTGAACCTCAAATATTCATCATATAATAAAAAGCTATTTTAGCTCGAGACTACGCAATCTCAAAGCGCAAACAAAATCGTTAGCCAATATCAAAATATTCACTTATTTAAAAATTATTTCATTGTGCCGTTACAAATTTATTTTGATGAACACTACTGCCGCGACTAATTAATTTGACTTTATGTTTGTTATTTTATAACAATATCTCCTTAGATTTGTCACATAATACCGGGAAGTTCGTCGTTCTCAGGACAATATTTTTGCGGTATGCTTGCCGAGACTTCACAAGTTACATTTGGCACAAACGGGAAACATAATGGCTACTCTAACAGCGTGGAACAAAAAAGACATAAAAACGATAGTTGATTCAGAGAAATTTGATCTTGATTTTTACTTTTCCGAAAATCCTGATGTAAAAAAATCAGGTCTTGATCCTATTGTTCATTATGTTCTTTACGGCTGTCAGGAAAACAGAAACCCCAACGAAAATTTTAATACCGAAATTTACTATAATCTTTACAAAAACGTTATTGGCCAGGACGAAAACCCGTTTGCTCATTATATAAGAAATAATGAAAATCTTTATTTCTTTGAAAAAGGCCTTCTGCAGGAATATGGTTATGATTCCATCAGTAATGCCTGAATCGTCTAAAAAAATACCCGTTCTTTAGCTCAGATGACTATCTCCGGATGAATGCCGATATTTCATCCGCCAAAATGTCCCCGGTCCGTCACGCATTGCTTTACGGGATTGGAGAAGGGCGTGAAATCTTCTCAAAGCGTCGATCGTCAGTTTTCTGGGTAAGGAATGTAAGAACGACATCGACTATAAAATTAACAAAGACGACACCAGCGACGCACTCCCCAAAACCGTCGGCGTCTTTTACCATTCAGAAGGCAATTCCTTTATCAAGGAACTCGCAGAGTGTCTGGATGACTACCTCAAGAATAGCGGGATCAATTCCCGCGTCATGACGGAAGATACCCCGGAAGAGGACGCTCCCGAACTCTGCATCTTCTGCGCTCCGCATGAATTCTTCTTTCTTTCCGGGAATGAGGCCTGGAAAAAAGATGAAATCATCAAGCGTTCCATCATGTTCAATACAGAGCAGCCACAAACACTGTGGTTCACCCGGGGCATCATTTACATCATGATGTCCGCAGGCGTGATGGATCTGTGCTACCAGAACCTGAAATCCTTCTCGGATGTCGGGCTGAACGTTTTCCACTTTGATCCACCTGTGGAAATTGAGGCCTGTGCCCTCTCAGCGGAAGACAAGAAGCATCCGCTGTTCCGTGTGCTGCCCCAGCCTGCGCAGAAAGCCTCTTCTCCGTTCACGCCCATCAATGAGCGCAGCATTGATGTCAGCTTTTTCGGCAATGCCTCCCGCAAGAGAGAGAAGTTTTTCTCCCGGGCCGCAGCATTCTTCGCCGACTATCAGAATTTCTTATATTACCGGAAGGCCGATGGTCCTATTCCCAGTTCCGGCCTGTATGACATTCTCTCACGTCTGCCGCGCTACGTTTCTGAGAATTCAAAAATTTCGCTCAATATTCACCGTGATGATAACTGCTTTTTTGAATGGCACCGCATTGTCAAACAGGGCATGGCATCCGGGTCCATTATTGTAACAGAAGAATGCTTCCCACATCCTCTGTACAAAAACGGTGAACATTATCTGACTGAAACACCGCGCCATATGCCCAATCTGATTGAATGGCTGATCCGCACAGAAGAAGGTCAGGCTGAGGCCGCCAGAATTCAGAAAAACATTTTTGATGTTCTGCAAAACGAAGACATCTTCAATTCCAAAAATCTGGACCTGAAAAACTATATCTCTTCCGTGTGGAGCAACCTGAAATGAGCATTCTGAAACCTTGGGCTCCGGCTGGTAACATTGAATTTTCGTTCAAGAAAAAATCAAGAAAACCCAAAGATCTGGTGACAGTCTGCGTCACAAACTTCAATTATGCGGCTGTTATCTGTGAATGTCTGGACTCCATTGTTGACCAGACGCACGAGAATATTGACCTCGTTGTTGTGGATGATCTGTCTGAACGTGATGATTCTATCGCGGTCATCACAGAATGGATGGAAGAGAACAAGCAGCGCTTCTACCGCACAACCCTGATCCAGAATAAGCGGAATCAGGGACCGTCTTTTTCCCGGAACGTCGCCTTTGAAAATGCTTTAGGTGAAGCTGTCTTCATCATGGATGCAGACAACACCGTTTACCCTAAAGCTCTGGAAAAGACGTACGCCGCCCTGATTAACGGGGGTTTTCCAGCCGTTTACACCCAGATTGAAGAATTTGGTGACCGCAAGGGCATTGGCCATGCCGATATCTGGGACCCAGCCCGGATGAAGCAGAACAACTACGTAGACGTTATGGCCCTGATCCGTAAGGATGCGTGGGCGCGTGTGGGCGGCTTCTGCCATATTGAAGAAGGCTGGGAAGATTATGATTTCTGGCTAAAATTTATTGATTGCGATCTCAGCCCCGGATACCTGCCGGAAATTCTGTGCCGTTACCGTGTTCACAACACATCCCGCACGGCCACGGAAGCCCTTTCCGCGCATTATGATCTTGAACTGGTGATGGAATTCCGCCACCCGTCACCTCAGAAAGAAAGCTGATTTTTCAGAAATCGGCTATCTTGTCAGGCCCCTCAGGGCCTGACTGTCTTTTCCCCTGCCCTGATATGCAAGACTTCCTGTCTGCTGATCCAAGACACAGAAAAGACAATGCCAGCCACCTTCCTGAGTGTGGCTGGCATTATTTTATACTTCAAAAATCTTTTAACCTGCCCGCATAAAACAGGCCGCAGGTTTATTACGCCGAAACGCAAGCCTTTAAAAACCCCCGTTTTCTTCATGATATTTCATAAGAAACGGGGGGAGGGGTGTTTTTACCAGGTCGGTGCTGGTCCTTTGACAATCTGAGCCAGATCATCCGGACGGATCCATTTCTGGAATGCTGCCTGCACTTCAGCGCCCGTTGCTTTGTAATATACCTTCGCGGCACGATCGGTATTATCCAGTGGCAGTCCAAGCTCCTCCAGCCCCAGATATTGCGCGGCAATGCTGCTCAGGCTGGCACGACGCAGCGGCAAGCTCCGCAAAAGAGAGGCTTTTGCCAGAGACAATTCATCCTCCGTCGGGGGAGCCGTCTGCATGGATTTCAGATCCTGCAACGCAGCAACACGGGCTTTACCAACTTTGTCCGGATCTGATCCGTATTCAATATTATAAGAGCCCCGTGTACGCCCCCAGTCAAAGCTGCTGCCCACGGAATAGACATAGCCGGTTTTGACCCGCAGATCCCGATACAGACGAGAAGAAAAGAGACCACCCCCCAGCACCTCATTGCCAAGCTGCAACAGGAAATGGTCCGGGTGAGACGCCGTCAGGCCCAGCGTTTCCGCCAGCACCACGCTATCCTGCACGCTGCTTTTATCAGGCACATTGGCACGGGACGCTTTGCTGAGCGGCACAGCCGGCAAATCCACCACCGGTTTTGGCCCGTCTGCTTTCCAGCCGCCAAAAGCCTGCTCTACCACAGAGCGCGCTTTTTCCGGCGTGATGTCACCCGTCACAACAATTGTCGTAAGGTCAGGACGCCAGGCTGCCTGATAGTATTTCAGCACATCATCCCGCGAAATGCTCATGAGAGATTGCGGTGTGGCGTGACGCAATTCCGGATCTTTTGCGGGCAACAGGGCCGTTTTAATCGCCTGCCCGAACAGGAAGCCGGGAGACACCAGCAAACCAGCCTGCCCCTGTGCGGCCTGCATCCGCACAATCTGAAATGCCTTTTCCGGGAAAGCCGGATGCAGTTCATTTTCTGCAAGCAGAGCAATGCCTTTTTCAAAATCAGGCGTTAGAACCTGAAGTGAGAAGCTGCCTCCTGCACTTTCCCATGCCGGAATATCATCCAGTGCTTTCTGGAAGCCCAGACGGTCATGTGTTGCCGTACCGTAGGAGAACAGACCCTCCGTCAGGTCCTCCACCCCTTCTTTGCCCCCGGGTTCCTGCATGGCCGCGTTCTGGCGGATCTCACCGGAAAGCTGAATGGTGTGGCTGACGTGAGACGGCCAGATAATCAGCTTCAGCCCATTGGGCAAGATGCTGACGACCGGCTGCGGCGTGGGTTTAGGTTCTTCCAGATGGGACAAAGCGTTTTCTGCCCAGTCCGGCAGTTTAACCGGCTTGTCAGGCGTAGAGGCAAAGGATTCCGCGCCACCAAACCCTTTTCCGGCCACAGGCTTGCCAGATGCTTCCGGCGTCAGCACTGCGGTCACAGCGTGAGCGGGGTCCAGTAGTTTTGCGGCCAGACGATTAACTGCCTCCGGCGTAACAGCCTGATAGGCGGCAACGATATCGCCCGGTGCGTCAAGATTGTGGAACGCCAGTGCGGTGGACCACTGGGCCGCCAGACCACTCACGGAGTTTGCGGAAAACTGAAGCTGGGCTATCTCCCGCTTTTTCGCCGCTTCCACCAGCTCCGCCGGAACGCCGTCTTTACGGATTTTCTCCAGAACACCGCGCAGATCGTTCAGAGCTTTTGCGGAGTCTCCTCCTTTGGGAAACGCGGCAAGCGCCAGACCAAACCCTGCTTCTTTTTTGGGTGCGTATTCAAAACCAGCAAACAGCGCCTTGCCCTGCGGCACCAGATCATACAACGCGCCGCGCTGGCTCCCCAGCACGTCAGACAGAATATCCGCAACAGCAAAGGTGTCCGCCGTGCGCCCCGGCATGGGGTAGGCGAGCGTTGCAAAGCCCACCGGATAATCCGTTGGGAAGCTAAGCGTTTTAGCCGGAGGCGGCACCGGAGCCACTTTTGGCCGCTCCGGCAGGGTTTTACGCGGCACAGCTCCGAAGGCGTCCCGCACCTGATCCAGCGCCGTCACAGGGTTTACATCCCCCACAATGACCAGAACGGCATTGTTGGGCGCATACCATTTTTCGTAAAAAGTGCGCAGATGAGCTGCGTCTGTCTTCTCAAAAGACGGACGTGTGCCCAGCGCGTCATGCGCGTAAGGTGTCCCTGCAAACAGGATGGACTGCAACTGTTGCAGATACAGATAGGCCGGGCTGGACAGATCCCGTGAGACTTCCTGCTCAATCGCCCCGCGTTCCTTGCTCCAGTCTGCTTCAGACAGAGTCAGACCTTTCATGCGCAGAGCTTCAATTTTCAGAAGAACAGGAAGGTCCTGCGCCTGCGCGGTATAGAAATACTGCGTAACGTCCTCAGTCGTATCCGCATTGTAGCTGCCACCCAGACGGGTACCCACAGCAGCAAGCTGGTCCTTATCCAGCCCGGTGCTACCGCGGAACATCATATGTTCCAGCGCATGGGCCGTGCCGGGGAACCCCTCCGGCGCCTCTGACGAACCAACCAGATAATTGATTTCCGTTGTCACGACGGGTGCCAGACGGTTGGGCACAATGACCACCCGCAGGCCGTTAGGCAGGGTTGCGCGCACCACCTGTGCACTGCTGAGAGCGGCAGGCACCAGCGCAGACGGGGCCTGTTGTGCCAGAGCGGCCGGTATGGACACGACTGAGGACAGCGCGGTGCCTGCCAGAATGGCCGCACCCAGAATAAGAGGCGATACGCCCGACGCCCGTAACCGCGCCGGTCTGCCAGACTGTTTTACATTACCTGATATAGAAAAGGGAAAAGCCATTCTTAAATCCTTTGTCCGTATAATTTATTTACAGAAATCAGAACCTCAGACACTGACACCCGGCAGTGAGAATTTTTTCGCCATAGCCGACAACTGATGCCGCCGCAGTTCAGACCGGGCACGGGCATCTTCCGTCATATAATTCAGCTGAATGGTGTAACGCTGGCCCACAAACTGCCGATGCCCATGCCATGTGGTGGGGCCGTTGGGGAAAATCAGCAATGTGCCTTCCACGGGCGGCACTTCCTTGGCGTAATCTTCAATATCATGCGGGCCACGCAGCAGACGGACACAGCCTTCCTGCTTCTGCCAACTCTCTTTTTCAGCAGGGTTCAGATACAGCAGAACCGTCACGCGCTTGGCGAGGGAATCTGTGTGAATCCGGCCATCCTTCTCCCGCGTGCGGCCACGGATGGTCAGCATTGTGGGCGCGTGGTCCAGATCAAGATGGAATTTTTCCGCAATAATGCGCCGCAGCTCCGGCCCTTCCATGGCCGCCACCACAGACTGCATCAGCGGAGAAAGGGTCAGGGCCGAAGGCGGGAAAGACCCGCCAGAGCGGATTTCGGGCAGGCTGGCAAACAGCCGGGGCAGATCATCCTGCCGGATAAAATGCGGGACAACCACATGCGGAAACGGGTCAGCACAGACAGGTGCTGTGGCCAGAGCCGCATAATCCGGCTGTATCGAGGTGTCTGACATGGTCTTGCGTTCCGTCCAGATATGAACCCTTTGCAAGACGACGGTAGAAGGGAAGTGCGGCAGGAACAAGCCCTGCCCCCCCTTCTTACTGCCCGATAGCCCGGTAACAGGCATTTTTCAGGGCAAACTGCTTCACGCCCGCAGGCAGCGTGTTCAGCCGCTCGGTCTGGGCCATCATGGCCCGCCCCTCCGCCGACCAGCTTGCCGGACGCACCTTCGGGCTGCTGAAGCTACCGCTGACACGCACCGGAATATCCAGCGCAAAACGCCCGGTTGTGGAGGCCTGACTGCCAAATGTCAGATCAAACCACTTCCTGTTCAGGTCAAAACGGGCATTGGCCGCCACGGTGCCATCCCCCGTCCGGATGCGCAGAGGCAGAGCCTGCCCCACCCCGGCACGGGAACTCACCACGCCGAGCATACAGGCCACCGGCGTCATACCCTTCGGCTTGTTAAACAGCATCCGCAAATCAGCCGAGACAAGGCCGATCACCTTACGGTCCAGACTGCCGCTGGTCATGGAGACAGCGGCCGCCACATCCGCCGCATGCACAGCCGCGTTCAGCGTCTTCTGAGTCGCATCCGCCCGCATCTGCATGTCCACCCGCCCTTGCAGTGGCACAGGGCCAAAGCCCAGAACCTGACGCAGTTTTTCAATATCCGCGCCGGAGACATTCACAGACGCCCCGACATGCGATGCCCCTTTGTCAGCCGCCTCAATTTTACCGGAGGCCTTCAGATTGGCGCCGAGATAATCAAGGCTCAGCGTATCCACCGCAACCGCGCCGGGGGCAACAGACGCCGCCAGCGTCATGTTTGAGAACGTCAGAACATTGTAGGACAGCTTTTTGACGGACAGATGCGCATCAACCAGCGGGTCCGGCGCGGGATCAACCGTGAGCGGCATATCCGTCTGCGTCGGGCTGGCGGCTTTCTGATGGCTGAGAAATTCATTCAGGTTTAGCTGACTGAAGGCAATATCCGCGGTGATATGATCCGGCTTGCCGTGGCTGCCTTCCACAAGGCGCATCAGGGTGATCGTCATGGGGTTGTCCTTCACCATCCCCTGACCCTGCGTGACGCTCCACAGATCTCCCTCATGCTCAAACTGGCCGGACATCTGCACGGCAATATCCTGTTGCGCGGGCAGTCCGGCAATCTGCATCATCGGGCGGGAGGTCGGGCTGTTAAAGGTGACAGCCCCCCTGATACCATCGGCGTTGATCGGGTCCGTCGCCGTCCCCTTGAACGTGATGGTCATGTCACCAGACTTCGCCTCCATATCTATCCCATAGGCGTCTTTGTCTGCCGCAGGATGGAGAAAGGCTGCATGGTGGCTGTCATGGTCACCGGGGTTTCATTATACGCTCCGTCAACCGCCAGATGGACGGGTTTGTCCGCACCATCTGTCTGAAGTGTGACGGTTTTCAGCGTGGTGCGGAACTCTGAACCATGCGCCGTGCGGTAAATGACCTCCCCCTTCTGCACAGCAACATCAAGCGCCGTGGGATAATCACTCCGGTCGTCCGGGCCGCTCTGGGTCGGATGTGGCGTGGGCTTTGCTCCGGCTTCCGCCTGCTTCCCGAACCGCCAGTTTGGCACGCGCTGCGGCGTACGCTCCACCATCACATACACATCTGAAATAGCGACATGCCGCACCAGCATCGGACCATGCAGCAGGGAGGACACATTCACTTCCGCAGCAAGACGCCCCACCCGCACCATATCCGGCCCCGTGCCGCCGGGAATATTGGCCAGACGGGCATTGGCAATCTCAACCTTCAGCCAGCGTCCGGGCGTGACATGCAGACTGCCGATTTCCACCGTCCGCCCCAGAGCCGCCGTTGCGCGGCGGGCAACAAAACGCCCCAGATCAGCGTTGCTGAGAAAAACCCAGCCCGCACCGCCAGAGGTGCAACAAGTGCGACAGCCCCCACGCCACCCCACAGCGCCCAGAAGCCAGCGCCGCGCCGTCTGGTCTGGCCACTGGCCGGGCCGCTCTTCTGGCTCTCGGGTCTGGCGGCGTTATCACTGGTCTGATCTGACATTCAAATCCTCAATTTCCCGCACCCTGTTTCCAGCCGGAACGATGCGCTTTTTCTGCCCACTGGCAGGATCGGGTGCTCTTGTAGGAAAAAATGACGCCCGCGTCATGTCCATGATTGGCATAGCAGAGAACCTCAGATACCTCTGTGCCTTGCCGGGTCGTCTTTCTATCCCCACTGTGGCGGCGGAGCAGCGCAAAGAGCCTTCCTCCCTGAGGATGAAAACGGACGAAATGACGAACAAGACCCTCCCCCCCAGTGACATACCCGCACACCAGACACGAGTCGTTCTGGCTGCCATGACGGCGGTGGGGATGATCCTCTGCTCGCTCTGGGTTGTGCGCCCCTTTCTGCCTGCCACCATCTGGGCCGTGACAATCGGGATCACCACATGGCCCCTGCTCCTGCATATTCAGAAATTTCTGTGGGGCAGCCGCGGGCTGGCGGTCACCGTGACCTGTCTGGTGGCGCTGATGGTCTATGTCCTGCCCTTCTGGCTGGCGACCACCACCGTCCTGACACACACGGCAGAACTGAAAACCCTCGCGGATTCTGCTCTGGCGTTCCGCATCCCCTCAGAACCGCAATGGATCCAGCATCTGCCGCTGATCGGCCCCAAAACGGCCGACTGGTGGCAGCAGATTGAAAATGTACGCCTGCCGCAGCTCGCCAACCGCATTTTGCCTGATACGGGCAAGGTGATCGGCTGGGTGCTGGATTATGCGGGTAGCTTTGGCATGCTCGCGCTGCAATTTCTGCTGACCCTGATTATTCTGGCCGCCCTCCACACACGTGGGGAGGCCGCCGCCAGTCTGGTCATGAACTTCGGGGCTGCTCTGGCGGGGGAACGCGGCCGGGAGATGGTGCTACTGGCCGGGCGGACCATTCGGGGCGTGGCTGTAGGTGTGACCGTAACGGCGATTGCGGAAAGCGCGGTCGGCGGGATCGGCATGGCCTTAACCGGGGTGCCTGGGCCAGTATTCTGACAGCCGTGACCTTTATTGTCTGCCTGCTTCAGGCCGGCCCCGGCGTGACGCTCATTCCGGCAGTAATCTGGATGTTTTTCTTGCGCGGCGCTGGCCCGGCCATTGTGCTGCTGGTGTTTACCATTCTTGCGATTGTGATTGATAACCTGCTGCGCCCCTTCCTTATCCGCAAACAGGCCAATGTGCCGTTGGTGCTGATTATGGTGGGCGTGATTGGCGGGCTGGCGGCGTTCGGGCTTGTGGGGATTTTTGTCGGACCGATGATCCTGTCCGTCACCTATACACTCGTGAAAAGCTGGCTTTCAGAAACAGATTTCCAGACGTCTGATCTGAACGACCCTCTGCCAAGCCTGCCCACAACGGCACAGACCCGCTCCTCCACCACTGAGACAGAGTGAGGCGCGCCTTCCGCGCAGCATGGGGGCGGCAGAACCACCCCTTCCCCTTAACTTCGGCCCCTTAACTCCGGCTGCGTCCGCGTTTAGGTTTGGGCTCATATCCGCCGCCGCCCGGCCCCAGCGGGCGTGGCACCTGATCCTTTTTTGCCTTGCGGCGCGCTCCGGCTTTCTGCCCGGCGGTTGAAGAGGGTGCCGGAGGCGCATCCAGCCCCAGTTGCAAGGCTTCCAGCCGCTTGATTTCATCCCGCAGGCGGCCTGCTGTTTCAAATTCCAGATCGGCAGCGGCTTCACGCATCCGCTTTTCCAGCCCGGCAATCGCGGTATCCAGATCCTGCCCGACAAATTCAGCAACACCCGTATCTTCATCCGGCGCGACAGTTACGTAATCCTGCTCAAACACGGAGGAGACAATGGCACCAATATTTTTGCGCACACTTTGCGGCGTAATGCCGTGCGCCTCGTTCCACGCCATCTGCTTTTCACGCCGCCGGGCTGTTTCCTCCACCGCGTATTGCAAAGAGTCCGTCATTTTATCAGCATAAAGCAGCACCCGTCCTTCCACGTTACGGGCAGCACGGCCAATGGTCTGAATCAGAGAAGTACGGGAGCGCAGGAAACCTTCCTTATCCGCATCCAGAATGGCAACCAGCGAACATTCCGGAATATCCAGCCCCTCACGCAGCAGGTTGATGCCTATCAGCACGTCAAACGCGCCAATCCGCAGATCCCGGATAATCTCAATCCGCTCCAGCGTATCCACATCGGAATGGAGATACCGCACTTTGATGCCAGCTTCGTGCAGATAATCAGTCAGATCTTCCGCCATGCGCTTGGTGAGGGTTGTCACCAGCACACGGCCACCCTTGGCAACCGTCGCCCGACATTCCGCCAGAAGATCATCCACCTGATGCTCCACGGGGCGAATATCCGTGACCGGGTCGATCAGGCCGGTCGGGCGAATAACCTGCTCGGCAAACACGCCGCCTGTCCGTTCCATTTCCCACGGGCCGGGTGTGGCGCTGACAAAGAGACTTTGCGGACGGAACTTGTCCCACTCCGCAAAATTCAGCGGGCGGTTATCAAGGCAGGAGGGCAGACGGAACCCAAACTCGGCCAGAATGGATTTCCGCGCGTTATCGCCGCGCTCCATGCCGCCAATCTGCGGCACCGTAACATGACTTTCATCCACAATCAGCAAGGCATCTTCCGGCAGATATTCAAACAGGGTCGGTGGCGGATCACCCGGTTTGCGGCCTGACAGGTAGCGGGAATAGTTTTCAATCCCTTTGCACACGCCAGTCGTTTCAATCATTTCCAGATCAAACGTCGTGCGCTGGTCCAGCCGCTCGGCCTCAAGCAGCTTGCCGTCCTTCGTAAATTGATCGAGTTGCTGACGAAGTTCCTGTTTGATCCCCACAATAGCCTGCTGCAAGGTCGGCCGAGGTGTGACGTAATGGCTGTTAGCGTAAATAGTAATTTCCTGAAGATCAGCCGTCTTTTCACCCGTCAGCGGATCAAACTCGATAATTCCGTCAATCTCATCCCCAAACAGGGAAACGCGCCAGGCCCGGTCTTCATTCTGCACCGGGAAAATATCAACCGTTTCCCCGCGCACCCGGAAGGTGCCACGGGTAAAGGCTGCATCATTGCGGCGGTATTGCAGTTCGACCAGTCCGCGCACCAGACGGTCCCGGTCAATCTCCCCGCCCAGCTCCAGCTTGACGACCATGCGGGAATACGTCTCGACCGAGCCGATACCGTAAATGCAGGAGACAGACGCCACGATAATCACATCGTTCCGCTCCAGCAGCGCCTGCGTGGCGGCGTGGCGCATCCGGTCAATCTGTTCGTTGATCTGGCTGTCTTTTTCAATATAGGTATCAGACCGGGGCACATAGGCTTCCGGCTGATAATAGTCATAGTAGCTGACAAAATACTCAACCGCATTATTCGGGAAAAACTGTTTCATTTCCCCGTAAAGCTGTGCGGCCAGTGTTTTGTTAGGCGCCAGAATAAGGGTTGGTTTCTGTGTGGCCTCAATCACCTTCGCCATGGTGAAGGTTTTACCGGACCCGGTAACCCCCAGCAGGACCTGATCACGCTCATTCGCCTCAATCCCTTTAAGGAGATCGGCAATCGCCTGTGGCTGGTCCCCTGCCGGTTCGTATTCCGAGACCACTTCCATACGCCGCAGCTTGGGCCGCGCCGCCTGACGGTCAGGCTCAAACGTGACAGCCGGGAGGCTGGCGGCACGCTCGCTCAGCGTGCCGCGTTTTTTACCACGGGCAGCCGCCGGAGCGGAGGAAGAACGAGACGCGGAATCGGGAACGGTGCGGGATGCCATAGGCCTCAACATGGTGTGCGAACCGGTTTGCTGCAAGCCTGAGTGCGTCAGACCGTTCCCGGCGGTATCCGCGCCAGCGCTTCGCTGCCGGATATCGCCCGAACCTTCAAAAAAAGGGTCAGCTTCTGGCGGAAGGCGCCATAAACTCCGGCCCCACAGGGTCAGAAATGTCGCGCGTCAGAATGGCGTCAATGGCCTTCATATCCGCCTCATCCAGCGTCCAGCCAAAAGCTTCATCCACCCCGGTAATCTGCTCGGGCTTTCTGGCACCCCAGAGTGCAATGGTCGGTCCACGGTCCAGCACCCAGCGGATGGCAAGGGCCAGCATGCTCTTGCCATGCTTGTCCGCAATGGCCTTCAGATCATCCACCGCTTTCAGATACTGGCCAAAGCGCGGCTGCTGGAATTTGGGGTCGCTCTTGCGCAGATCATCGCCTTCAAACTTGCGGTCCGCCGTCATGCGGCCGGACAGCAGGCCACGGCACAGCGGCCCGTAGGCCAGCACAACCAGATTGTTTTTAATGGCGTAAGGCAGAACGTCCTTTTCAATCTCACGCTCAAACAGATTATAGGGCGGCTGGATTGTGGCGAGAGGCGCAAATTTCCGGAATTCATCCATTTGCTCCGGCGAGAAATTACTGACACCCAGCGCCCGCACCTTGCCGTCCTTCACCAGTTTTTCCAGCGCGCGGGCCGTTTCTTCCAGCGGTGTTTTGGGGTCAGGCCAGTGCACCTGATACAGGTCAATATGGTCCGTCCGCAGGCGGCGCAGAGAGTCTTCAATCTCCTGCGCGATCCGCGCCGGGCGGCTATCACGGAACACTTTGCCGTCCTGCCAGTTCAGCGCCACCTTGGTCGCCAGAATGACTTTGTCCCGCTTGCCTTCCAGCGCGCGGCCAATCACCTCTTCTGAATGACCGAACCCGTAAACCGGAGCCGTATCAATGACGTTGATGCCCAGTTCCAGTGCCTTATCAATGGTTTTTGCAGCATTTACATCATCCGGGCCACCCCACATGGACCCACCAATGGCCCATGTTCCAAGCGCAATGCGGGACGCAGGCTTGGCAAGACCCGGAATGGAAAGGGTTTCTGCTGTCATGATCAGACACTCCTCGTAACGTCATAAAAAACTGTCCATCAGACGAGCCACGCGCCGGACCCTGCCTGACAGAAGACCTCTGTTTTAAACGCAGCACGCCTCACCTGTTGCATTACACATGCGAAAGGCGGGCATGTTCCTGACGGGATGCGCACCACAAACCCGGCACAACGCCCTGCAGAATGCTTGACCATGACCAGAAAATTTTTGCATTTTCTGAGCATGACTTCTGCATCTCCCCCTCTTATGCCGCGCGTGGGCGTTCTGGCTCTTGTGCGGCATGGCCGTAATGTTGTGCTGGTGCGCCGGGCCAATGCGCCTGATGCTGGCCTGTGGGGCTTTCCCGGTGGGCGGGTGGAAGCCGGAGAAACCCTGTTTCAGGCCGCGGAGCGTGAATTACGGGAAGAAACCGGACTGAACGCACGCGCCCTGCAAACCGTTGATGTGTTTGACAGCATCCACCGCACACCAGAGGGCACACTGGCCTTCCATTACGTGATTGTTGCTGTCCTGTGTGAGGAAACAGCCCGGCACCCCACAGCACCCCACGCCGCAGATGATGCCCTTGAGGCCCGCTGGTTTTCTTATGAAGACGTGCAGGCTCTTGGCCCCAAAGCCTGCGCCCGGCTATTTGAACTGACGCAGAAAATTATCCCGCCCCGTCAGGCCGAATAAACGCACGAGCACATATTCTGTTAGAAGAAAGAACTGATTTTCCGGTCAGGCCAGCACGCAAGGCCTGTAAAATCCGGCAGGTTTTGTGAGAGGCCACAGAATGGCCTGTCTCTCACAAAACCCCCGGATCAGTCTTCTAAAACCGCAAACCGGTTTTTATGAAAAGCTGAGAATACCCTTTAGCTGTTCGAGATATATCTCGCGGGAGTGTTCCTCTCGCACACGGGCAAGCTCATGCTCACGGATGCTCTCCCACAGCACCTTATCTTCATACAGCCGGACAACAGCATCCGCGAAGGCCTGCGGGTCCGTCGTGCTGACACTCAGCATGTCCTCACCCGGCGTCCAGCCCACCTGCTCACACAGGATGGAAGAGGCCACAATGGGAAGACCATGCGCTGCGGCCTCGTGAATTTTGTAGGGAATACCGGCAGCAAATCGCGTCGGGGCCACAAAAATCCGGTGGCTGTCATACACCGGGCCAACGGCGGAAACGCGACCCAGCAGGTTCACGCGCGGATTTTTTGCCAGCAGAGAGAGATCAACTCTGGGGCTGATATAGCCACACACAGTAAATTTCACATCCGCGGGCAGACGCCCTTCCAGCCGCGGCAGGACCTCACTACTAAACCATGCAAGGGAATCCACATTGGGGGAATCTGCATCATGCATCGCACCGAGGAAGAGAATATCTCGCCGTGCGTCCCACCCCGGACTATAGGGCAATGGCTTTTGCATATGCCCCAGAACACCGACATTCGGGAAGCCGTTCTTCTTCAGAATCTCAGCATCCTTTCTGTTCACAGCAACAATTTTCTCAGCCATGAACAAATGACGGAATTCGTGTTTCAGCATTTCATCAACGGTCTGCTCCGGCGCACCTGTGCCGCGCAGAAGATGCTTCTGGTGCTCACGCGGCGCCGCCACAGCCTCGGTATCAATAATTACGGCATGGGATGAAATGGCATCCGCACACTGCATCAGCACGGGAGCCAGACGGTCCGCATTATGGGTGCGGGCAATCCACACAAGATCATAATATCCGGCACGGGATTTAATAAAGTCCTCCAGTTCCGGCAGTTCCCGGTCCCAGATCACCTCAGCGCGGTCCGGGAAGGCGCTGCAGATTTCTTCCATCGGTTCTGTGGGCCGGTAAACCGGATACACCGTGACATGATACCCCAGATCAATCATGCTCCGGATGACGTCATTAGACCGCGTAAAGCCTGACCCGAGGAACCGGTACGGCAGCCGGTCTTCAATAAACAGAATCCGCTTCTGCCGCGTGGCGGAAGAGCGTGCCCGCACCAGCAGACGCTCATGGAACAGATTTTTCTGCCGCAGATAGGCACCGTGCTTCCTGCGGAAAGTTTCCTGATTCCGCGCAATCATGGAGGCGCCGCTGATAAAGCCGGATGTACCATATTCATAATGAATAACCACAATCGAGGGGTCATACACCACGTCCGACCCGGCCTCATGAATACGGAGGCACAGATCTGTTTCCTCAAAATAGGCCGGAGCATAATCGGTATCAAAACCACCCAGTTCTTTGAGCAGAGTGGTTCTGACCAGCAGGAACGCGCCGGAGCAGAAATCAACCGAGCGCACAAAATTGGCTTCCGGCACATCCGGGCGCCTATCCCGCAGATAGCCGCAGACAGACCCGTCACGCCAGACAATGCTGCCAGCTTCCTGCAACATCCCGTTGGTACGGACCAGCTTGGCCCCTACTGCCCCCGTCTGCGGCTCATTGCGCAGGCGCGCCAGCGCATTACCCACAGCGCCCGGCATCAACTCCAGATCATTATTCAGATAGAGCGTGAAAGGACCACGCACTTTTTCAAGCGCTGCGTTACAGCCCAGCAGAAAACCGATATTCCCCGGAAAGCGGATGACTTCCAGACCGCGCACATGCTGTTCAATCGTGCGCATCCCGTCAGTAGAGCCGGAATCCACCACAATAACCTGCATAGGCCCATTATAGTTGGCCCGCAGAGACGCAAGCGCGCTCAGCGTCATGGCAAAATGGTTGTGCGCGATAATAATGACGGTCAGATCAGGATAGTCGTACGTAAAATCCAGCGTCTGATTGAGCAGCAGCGGCATCCGGATTCGGCACATTTCGTGATAAAGCTTTTTGGAAATATGCTCGCTTTCCTGCTGGAAGGCCGCATTATCCTCAACCTTACCGCCATGCGCGATATAGTGTGCGAACGCGTCCGGATAATCCCCGCGACTGACTTCCTGCTGCACCGCCGGGTTGCGGTAATATCCTTCCAGATCCACGGTGGAGAGCGGCTTACGCAGTTCATGCACCCCATATTTCAGGAAATGCTCAAAGAAATTGCGGAAATTTCCGTTTTCAACAGCACCCGACACGTCGTTATTGATGCTGCCGTAAAACTCTTCTGAAAAATACGGGTCCGGGTTGAAGAGTGTCGGCGTTTTATTGGCCAGATAATGGTGCAGGGCGGACGTCCATTCCCCGGCGTCCAGTTCCTTCCGCACCTGCGGATAGGTTTCCAGATACCATTCCGGGTCAAAATACCAAGAAAGTCTGTGGCCATACCCCGTGACGGGCGTTGTTGCCCGCACACACTGGGCATAAGGCCCCAGTTCGGTGGTGGTGGGCTGGCCGCCTTTCAGATAGGCATTGGGGTCGAAAAACCATGACCCGCTGCTATACTGAAAATCCCCGATATTCAGATAATGGTCATACCCGTTCCGGAAGCCCTCTTCCGCAAGGCTGACGTCAGACACGTCCTGACGCCGCTTCAGATAATAGCTTTCATCAAACAGCCAGTGCGGATTGTGGGAGGCAAAGCCCTTCTGGCAATAATGCTCAAACCCTGAGCGGAACTCCCCCCGGATAATCTGTTCCGACACGCCGGGGTATTTGCTCAGATACCAGTCTTCATCAAAATAAGGGTTGGGTGAGTGTTTAAGCCCCACCCCTTCTTTCTGATAAAAATCCTGAACATCCGCATCTGTTTGAATGTTCAGGAATGTCAGAAGCTCTGAATATTTTTCTTTATACCAGACACAGTCAAATACGCTCCAGTCGAGCTTCTTTTCGTTATCATATGTCGTCATAAAAAATTCCCGGGGCTTCCTGTTAGGCTGTGGCTCTATATTTTGGCGGAGCCTGCCAGCAGGCCCCGCGTTGCTTGCCTAAATGCTATCACAGGATCAGAACCGGGAACAGAAAACCGTGAGGCGCACAGACTGAAAATGCCTGTGCCCAAACCTCAGTGCGCTCCGGTTCCGCGCAGAGGCGGAATTTAGTAAAAAATTCTGCGGGCGGTATGGCTCACACGATAGCGCCAAACGCCAAACACCCCCAGCACAGCCGCCGCATACAGCCCGCCCATGACAGACATGGATAACGGCAGGCCGGGCAGCAGATAAGTTGGCGCGTCACACGGTTTAGACGGCAGAAGCGGCATGGATGCCAGACGTTCCGCCATGGTTGTGCCCGTAATATGAGGCGCTTGGCAACCGGGAAGCGGGCTTGGCCACCAGCCCCACTCCACACCGGCATGGCAGAACGCCAGCCTACGGAGGCCAGCAGGGTTGGCACACACAGCCACAGCACCGGGCCACCCGCAGCGCCGGGCAGCAGAATATCCACCAGACCAATGAGAAACAGGACACGCCAGGGCCAGCGCTCAACCAGACATAATTCACAGGGCATGATGTGGAGCACATGCTCCACCCACCACGCCACACCCAGCGCCATGGCCCCGGCCAGCGCAAGAAAAAGACCCATTTTTCTGGCAGGTAATGCTGATCTCACGCGATACGCGCCTTTCCCAGAGCCTGAATAAAGTCACGCGCCCACGTAACAGCCGTCACCCGCCAGACATCCGGCTCCAGATGATCCCAGCGGGCGCGCCGCTCCCCATCCGGCATGGTCAGGGCTTTATGCAGGGCGTCCGCAATCTCATCCGCATCGTGCGGGTTGACCATCAGGGCCGCCTCCATATCAGGTGCCGCCCCTGCAAAATGGGAGAGGATCAGCACACCGGGATTAGACTTGTTCTGCGCTGCCACATATTCCTTGGCCACCAGATTCATGCCATCCCGCAGGGGCGTCACAAGAGCTGCGTCCGCAAGGCGGTAAAAACTGGCCAGCAGCGCACGCGGCACAGGGTGAGTCAGATACCGGATGGGCGTCCAGTCAAAATCCCCATAGGTGCCGTTAATGCGCCCGGCGGCTTCATCCAGTTCCCGCCGCAAGGCCCGATATTCCGGCACATTGCCACGGGAGACCGGGGTTACCTGAAGGTACACCACCTTGCCCCGATGCTCCGGGTAGCGTTCCAGAAAGACCTCATACCCCCGGAACCGCTCCGGCAGGCCTTTGGAATAGTCCAGCCGGTCCACCCCGATAATAAAGGGCTTTCCACGCAGGCTTTCCTTCAGGCGCTGAACATCCGGGTTGCTCAGCCCTTCTTCCGCCTGCTTTGCAAAACTGTCCGGGTCAATGCCGATGGGGAAGACCTCAGCCTTTGCCTCCACGCCGACAATGGCAAACCCGTCATTCATGTTCCGGGCATCGTCCTCGGTCTGCACGCCGATCACATCATACGCCTGCATGGTCCGCAGCAGGGTATCCGCATCCGGCAGAGCGCGCATCAGGCTCCATGGCGGGAACGGGATATGCAGGAAGAAGCCGATCGGCGCGGTAACACCCAGATCCCGCAACGCCTGCCCCAGCGGGAATAGGTGATAATCATGGATCCAGATCATATCGCCCGGCTGCAATAGGGGCAGCAATTTACGGGCAAACAGCGCATTGACGTTCTGATAGACTGTCTGGTCCTTGCGCTCATAATCCATCAGACCAGCGCGGTAATGGCAGAGCGGCCACAGGATACCGTTGGAATATTTCTGGTAAAATCCGTCATATTCCGCGTGTGTCAGGTCGATTGTCGCGTAGATGACATTCTCAACCTTATCGACACTCACCTCCGGGTCATGCCCGTCTTCTTCAGGGACCTGCTGGCCTGACCAGCCAAACCACAGGCAGCTCCCCTCCTTCAGCGCCGCGCGGAGGGCCACGGCCAGCCCACCGGCAGGCTGCAACCGGTCCCGCGGTGCGGCACCCGGTTGGAGACAACAACGAGACGCCCCATTGCTCAGCCCTTCCCTTCAACCAGAGAGGCCAGCCAGGCCCGAAACGCCGTGGGGTTTGGGAAATCTGTCGGAATACGCAGGCCAACACCCCCAAGGCGTTTTGCCGCGGCCATGCCATCTTCATCCGTGACATCATCCCCGACAAAAACGGGTTTGCGGCCTGTAAACGGCGCGGACTTCATCAGCATGCTGACGGCATACCCTTTATCCACCCCGGCAGCCCGGATTTCCCACGCCATTTTTGCCGTCTGAACTTCAAAGGTGCCATTGGTACCCTTGACCCAGCTTTCGGCTGCCTGACGCAACGCGGCTCCGGCTTCCGGCACGGCGCGGTAATGCAGCACAAAGCCGCCGGGCTTGTGCTCAAGCCGCGCACCCGGCCAGCCTGCAACAAGCTCCCGTGCCTCGGCAAACCATGACTGCGGAACCTGCGGCAGGGCCGCGCGCTCAACCGGGCCTCCGGGACGATGCCGCACGGCAATGCCATGCTCACCCGCCACGGCAAACGGGATATCCCCCAGAAAATGGTCAATCTGATCAATCGAGCGGCCCGACACAATGGCCAGCGCATCTCCACAGGCCGCACGCAGGCGGCGCAGGGTTTCCGGCAGCCCCTCCGGCACCACAACAGAGTCTGGCGTCGGAGCAATATCGACCAGAGTGCCGTCAAAATCTAAAAGGAACGCTGCCTGATCCAGAGAGGGAACCTGAAAGCGAAAGTCCTGACTGGAAGAAGAACTGATCACGTAAACCTCTCTCGTTTTGCCGCAGGACCGTCCGGCCGGAAGCGGGCTGGCCCTGCGTTATGTCTCTGAACGATGCCTGAGCCGGAACGGCCAGACAACACCCCCAAAAGGCAAGACAGACCACACAGTCATAAACGATCAGGCCTGCCCGCCCTCAGTATTCTCCCCCTGATTCAGGAGAGGCCGGGGGCGCATCCCCCGCAGGCGGTGCATCAGAACCGGGAGCACCCTGCGCAGGGGCGGATTTATCCTCCCCGGACGGTGCCAGCACAGGCACGGCTGGCGTGGGCAGAGGGGGTGCCATCGGGGCAACATCCGCCCCCTCACACCGCACCATCCGCACATCATAGACAGCGCTTTCAAACACACCCAGCCCCGGCTCCGCCGCCAGCATCCAGCCCTTGAATGTCGCACCATCGGGGTGCGTATCATGCAGCTCCAGCCAGCCTGCGGCATCGGGAGACAGCGTTTTAGGCCGCTCCAGACACCGGCCTGCAGTGATATCCAAACTCTTATAGTGCGCCGTGGTTCCCGCCGGGACCGAAATCACTTCCACATGCGCATCCAGCCGGTCCAGCACCCGCACAACCGCCGTGCCCTTCCCCTGCCACACGCCAGACCCGTAAACCGCCGGGGGAGCAAGGGGCGTGCCCACAGCCAGCGCCGCCGGTACCATGCCCAGACCACCCGGCCCCGTCACAGTTACAGCCACAGCCAGCAGACTGCTCAGTGCAGCCAGACGGGAAAAATGCTTCATGCTCATGCTTTCTTTCCCTGATGCGGGGATGTGAGGGAGGCGACAAGATCCGTCAGGCGGGCGCGCATGCCCTGCTCGCTCACGCCCATCAGCACAGCGTCCTCAAAGGCATCGCGCAGGATCTCCTGCACTTCCAGCCAGTTTTCATCCAGCACACGCAGTTTTTCCTGACAGGAGACGGGCTGCCCGTCCTCCTGCACCCATAATTTTTGGCTTTCCATGCGGGAATCGTCCTCTTCAGGCGGCCAGCACCAGAGCGTGGCGGCTCATGGAAGATCAGCTTTACCGGCGTCCCCTGTGGCGGGCGCTTTTGCGCCTGCCGCGTCTTTGTTGGCGCGGGTCAGCGTATCGGTGACTGAGAAAATGAATTTGCTGAGCAACTGTTCCAGACTGATGGAGCCCTGCGTCTCACTGATGGTCGCATCAGGCGCCATTGTATGGTCATCCCCACCGGGAGACAGGGCGATATATTTCCCGCCCAGAAGGCTGTCACTGGTGATGATGGCCGCACTGTCGGTCGGGAGTTTGATATCCGGCCGCACGGTAAAGGTCACTTCCGCCTTGTAGGTTGCCGGATTGACGTGTTCCGACACCACCTGCCCGACGGTCACCCCGGCCAGCCGCACATCCGAGCCAACGCCCAGACCATCAATATGGGAAAAACCGGCATGCAGCCGGTAGCCTGTGGTGTCGGTCTTGCGGCCTTCCCCCACCACAGCGGCAACAAGCATCAGCCCGAGCAGGCCGAGAACAAGAACACCCGTCAGCAGTTCAAGTGACGTGCGCCGGGGTTTTACTGCCGTTACTGAAGCCATGCGTCCTGTTTACTCCCTGTCTGGAGACATACCTTAGCAGGGAATGTGTTTCAGATCACGCCTCAGGAGACCAGGACTCATAATCTCCCGTCGCGGGGGGATGCTGGCCGGTTTTATAGGGGCTGCCCGCGGGGCGATACGCCTGTGTGGTCCCGGTTAAATTCGGCTGATGCGGCAACTGCCATGGCTTGCGCTCTTCCTGCGGGATTGGCGCATCCATTGTATGATGCAGCCAGCCCCACCACTCCGCGGGCACGGCGGAAGGGTCTTCCCCCTTCAGGTAAATCACCCAGCGTTCGGGCCGGTCCACCCCGCCGCCACGCCGGGCCGGTCCTGTGGATTCGTAATAGCACCGGCCGTCACAATCCTTGCCAATAAGGCGACCTTTGCGGCGCGTATGCAGCCATGTTCCGAAGTTTGCCATGGACCAGAGAATAGGACTCCACCGCCCCGGCGGTCCATGATTTTTGCGGGCTGTGTGATCAACTCCACTCGATCAGAAACCGTGCGGCAACCGTGCGGCACGGGCAAAATCGCGCTGTGGAAAAGTTATCCCCCATATCCTCGTTATACCGGGCATTGTATACCGCAAATGACGGTCCGCACGGGTTCCACCGGCATTTGGGGCGGGCGTAGACTGCCTGCATGACAAAAGCCAGACGCCATTGGAACGGCGTGCTTATGAGCACGCTGCACGCCGCAGCAGACCCGGATGCCCCCCTGCGCTCCGTAACGCTGCCCGCTGAGTGGGATGCCGAGGCAGCCTCCGCTCTGGCCCAGCTTGTACCCGGCACAGGACCTATTGATCTTGCCAGCACAGCCTCCCGCTGGGTGGATGCGCTGACGCAGGATGAATCCACGGCCCGTTCTCTGGTGTGGCTGCTGCTGCTGCGGCAGGCCGCCCCGACGGAAGCCGTCTGGTCCTGCGAGTTTGATCGCCCGCCGGGCTTTCTGGTCAATCTGGCTGCCTTTATCTCCCCCGGTGAGGGCTTTGCGGCCGAAACCTTTGTCGCGGCCATTCGCCTGCTGTCTTCTGTTCTGCGCAACGCCGCGCGGACCACGGCGGCCCAGCGGAACGGGGAACTGCCGCTGCCCGACCTGTTTGCCCCCGCCCCTGTGGCGGAAGCCCCGGCAAAACCAACGGCAAAAAGCCAGACCGCCAAAGACAGCGAGGATCAGCCCGCTCCTCCGGTTATCGCGGGCGATATCATGCTGACCAATCTGGATGCGTGTCTGGCCGGAGTCGGTCTGGATTATGATAGTGAAGATGGCCGTGCCGCTGCCTGCGCCATTGCCACGCTGGCCACCCTGACGGCCCATTCCGGCACTGGCCCCGAGTCCCTGCCGCTGCCGCCCGTGCGCACCGTGCTGCCCGGCCTGAGCGAAACGCTCCGCGCCGTCTGGCGGGAAGCGGCTGTTGCAACGGAAACGCCGCTCGCAACAGTGGAAACCGGCTTTTCCACATGCAGCGCGGTAGACGGGTTGCTGGGCGTGGAAGCCTGCGGTCTGGCCCCGGTGTTCTCCCTGCTCCGCCCGGATGGGCGGCTGGCCCCCAGCACACGCAACCGTCTGGATGCCCGGGATTTTACAACGGAAACGGCTCTTGCCGCCGCTCTGGCGGGTGAGACCGTTCTGCCCCTGCCCGGCCCGAACGCCCATATGGCCATGTATCGCGCCCTGACCGGCTTTATTGACCGCATGCCCGCCCGGCCGGACCCGGCGG